>NZ_JABMIT010000008.1:0-278325 GCF_013186635.1 Brevibacillus sp. HB1.3
GAACGACGTAGCGGCTACCACTTTTGCGTTTCCCCGCAAATCCCTTCGGAGCGGACAGTCCCAACCCTCAGCGGGACGGAGCACTGAGCCTAGACTGGAAATATTCTTCTCCCCACCGTAGCCACATCCAAAAGAACTCCATAAAAAAACCGCTAATCTCATCCTAAGTAGATTAGCGGTTCTATGTATCTAGAGCGAGTTATGGCAAACGCAATGTCTCTCCTGGCTTCAATGCCTTGCCTCTGATGTCTTTCTCAGCCAGCTCAGCTACGAACGCTTCCCCATCCTGTTTGATCGGTGGGAATGTATCGTAATGAATGGGCACAACAAAATCGGCTTGTACCCACTCGGCAGCCACGAGTGCATCCTCAGGTCCCATTGTGAACACGTCTCCAATTGGCAGGAACGCCAAATCGATGTTATGACGCTCTCCGATCAGCTTCATGTCACCGAACAGTCCTGTATCCCCTGCATGATAGATCGTTTTTCCACCCAGCTCGATCACAAAGCCTCCTGGCATCCCCATGTACACGATTTGTTTCTCATCATCCAGCACGACACCAGAGCTGTGGAACGCTTGTGTCATTTTCACTTTTCCAAATGGAAGTTTTACAGAGCCTCCCAGATTCATCGAGATGGTCTTGACTCCCTGCCAGCTCAAATAGGTAGCCAGCTCATGGGTTGCAACGATTGTCGCATCGTTTTTCTTGGCCAATTCTACTGCATCCAAAATATGATCCAGGTGTCCGTGTGTCAAAAGGATGTACTGAACCGAGATGTCTTCCAGCTTGGTTGCTGCCACTGGGCTTCCTGAAATAAATGGATCAATCATGATCGAATGCCCTTCACTTGTTACCTGCACGGAAGAATGTCCGTGAAATCGAATGTCCAACATAGTGGTACCCCCTCTATTCGCAGCGTTTTTTCAGTCCCTTTTATGTTACCATGCCGCAGGGTGTAAAGAATAGGAAAGGCCGTCGATCACTCGACAGCCTGAGAAACAAATCCTACTTTTCTACAATCACAACTTAGCAATCGTCGCCGTCATGCTCTGTAACGGCAACAATTTTCGAATCACGAATAATGGTGCGGCGATTACCATTTCGCTCTTCCAAAATAATGGTGGTCGATTTTACTTGTACCAGACGACCGAAAAAAGTACCGTCTACAGTGGCAACCCTAACATTTTTGCCTTCGAATTTTTTTACTTGGTCTTTAAATGCCATGGTTAATCCCTCCTTCTCATGCATCCTATGAACATTTGGCATAGCCCTACTGAGCAAAAGCGGAGTCAAAGAGAAAATGTACTTGTACCCGTCCGTCATTTGTCCTCATTTTGCCCAACAACTTTGTCGACTGGTGACAAATTGACGCCAAACCAGTACGTTGCTTACGAACACTGTGAGATTTTGTCGCACGATTCCAAAAGGAAAACCTTTTTCACGTACAGAAACGGTATAGCAAGAGATGAGCGGACTTACGCCAGAGGAGGGATTTCCATGGGAGAGGTTATCGAGTTATTGGCACGGGAGAGAACATACAGTGGCAGAGATGTGGCAGGACTGTTAGGGATTGGGGCTAGCACCTTGCGCAAGTGGAGCATGCTCTTAGAACAGCACGGCTACTGGTTTTTGCGGGATAGCCAGAATCGTCGGGAGTATCGACAGGCAGATATTACGTGTCTTCAGCGGTTTTATAGCTTAACAAAGGATCAGCTCATTCCGCAAGATGAAGCTGCCCGAATGGTTGCTACGCAGAGCTCACCTGAACCCGCCCGAAAGGAAACGGCCGTTGCGGTTGCATTCCCTCCTGCCCCTGTTTCCTCACATCCGGCTTTGAACCATCCTGTTGTCCTCGAAGAGCTGGATGAAAAGCTACATGCCTTAGCTTCCCATGTCCAGCAACAAGACGCCGCCTACTTAGCGCTGTTAGCGCGTGTAGAAAAGCAGGAAGCCTATATTACCAACAATCTGAAGGAACGAGATCGCCGCTTGACCAAGGCGATGAATGACATTATGGATGCCAAAATCGAGTTGGCAAAGATCAAGGATGCGAGTAGAAAAACTTCCTTTTGGCAAAAGCTGATTCGTCTGTACTAGTTGGGCTGCCACTAGCTATAAAGAAAAAAGTTATCCCCTATTACACCATGGTGGAATAAGGAATAACTGGTCTTTTTACTCGTTGTCTTGAAACAACCCTTCTGGTATTTTAGCATCCCAATTTTCAGGCAATTCCAACCGAAGCGCATGGGCTACTACGGCGGCAGTGTCTATGTTTCCTACCTCTGAGAGCTCTGTACCAGGCGTGATGGAGCCACCTTTTGCCGCCCAGAATATCGTCTGTTCTCCCGGTGAAGAACCCCCATGCCCTGTTCCTTTCCCACCGTGGTCAGTCGTAACGATAATCAGGCTATCCTCCATCAGTCCTTCCTCTTCTAGTGCCTCGAGGATATTCCCTACATACTCATCTGCTTTTTGGAGCTTTTTATAAAATGCCGGTGTGAAATAGCCTTGATTATGGCCAGCACCGTCCACTTCATCTAAATGAACGAAAATGTTACGAGTATTTTCACCCTCTTTTTTGATATAATCGACTACTTTTTTCGCAGTCTCTTCATCCGACTTGCTATTTTGCTTGTAAGAACCTGCTGAATCTTCAATGATACCGATATTGATCGGGCCCCATGTAGCGAAGGAAGCTTGCTGGAGCTTAGGACGCTCTTGTTTCAACAGCTTCAAATAGGAAGGATACTCGTTTTTCTCCGGATAAGGAGTAGCCGCTACGCTATCGTTAGTCAATTGATGCTTGTCAGGAGTGACGCCGTGCAGGATAGATCCCCAGTTTTGCGCACTGATCGTGGGCAGCTCTGCTTTCGCTTCAAATGTTCCAGCACCTTCTTCGATCAGTTTCAAGATATTCGTCGCTTTTGCTTCCGGATCTTTGACTGCATTCCCTGCACCATCGATGCCGATAACCACGACACGTCTGTAAAGGAAATCGTTCTGATAAGGAGCCAGCTTTTCTTTCATCATCTCCACATCGGCTTTGTCCACTTTCTTGTCATTGTTAATATCCGCATGTTGCGCTTTTTCCCAACGCCGATCACCGAAGCGGCTTTTCTGGTTGTCCATGATGACGTTCAAATCTTCCTCGGTTATGAGACCGTCTCCCGATACGTCAATCGAATTCGTAACGGTTACTTCCGCTTTCGCTGTTTTGCTTCCATCGACAGTTTTCACTGTGATTTTTGCTTTGCCCGGCTTGCCTGCTACAACAGTTGGGCGTCCATTGATCATTTCGACCTTCGCGACCTCTTTGTTGTTGGAACTCCATCTGACATCCTGATCGGACGCTTCTTTCGGAGAAATCTCGACTGTAAGAGGCATCGTTGCTCCAGCTTTCAATTTGAGCTCCTTCTGATCCAATGAAACGCTCTTCACTGGAAGTTTCGGAGCACTTGCGTAACTATCAGCTACTTCTTTATCTGTAACGGTGCGACTCAGAATCTGCAACTGGTCCAGCTGCACGTCATAGCGGTTTCCAAAATGGTTTCCAGCGCCATCTACTCCAATCTTGGTAGTAAAGCTAGTGTCGATTGTTCCCTTGGATTGGCTGATATCGATTGTTTTTGCTACCTTACCGTCGACGTAGATCGTTGCCAGTTCATCCCGATCATGAGAAACGACGACATAGTGCCATGCATTATCCGCAATGTTTGGAATCGTTGCATCGAGACGGGAGCTATCGGATGTGCGCCAATTCCACTTTAACGTAGACCCTTGCAATCCGATGAACCACCCCACGTTACCACCGCTTGACCAGTTTTTATTGGAGATAATGCCAGGATCAGCATCAACGCCAGGAGATTTCACCCAGAAGGCAATGGTGAAATCTTGTGTTTCCCCAAACTTCATCTCGTCATTTTCACCTAAATCTATCCAGGTTGCATTGTCTTTTGAAGTCGACTGGAAATGAATGGATTTCCCCAATCCTGCACGTCCTTCCACGAACGTTGGTGTTCCGGACACTTGCACAGGATGATGAGATTCTGAGCTATCCTCTATGCTATTTTCAAACAGGAAACGATAGAGTTGCTTTTCAGATGAGAGTTCTTTTGCCTCCTTTGCTGCGGCATAAACTGACGAATTCAGAAATGGAGCTTGTACGATGACTCCACCGGTAACGAGAGTTGTAGCTGTTAAAAGCGCAGCAATTCCTTTTGGGTTCAGGATTTTTTTCATGGTGTCTCTCCTCCTCGGATCTCAATTCATTTTCTTTTCATCGTCTTGATTTTGCTTCATCACTTGTTTACGTAATGATCTAGCCTCCCTTTTCTGTCCCGATCCCTATCACTTAGAAAGAATCCAGATCTGTTTGCATTCATTTTATAGCTGCATTGTTGAGGGTTTATTAAAATCAAAAGAAAAAACAATGAATTCCAGGTTAAATACACAAATCCTCAACCTTAAACACAACTAAATACACTTTACGTACCACAACTTGAGTCCCAGATTAGAGATAAACGTAAAAAAGCAGCTTGCCGCATTGACAAGCTGCCTTACTTTTGGATTAGTTTACGCCATTTTTCATTTTGCCTATTCCATCACGATTTTTCTTGCCGCGTTGACGAACATTTTGACGCCGACTTCGAGTGCATCCTCGTCGATTGTAAAACGTGGATGATGGTGCGGATATGTGATGCCTTTTTCTTTGTTTCCGGCAGCGATGTAGAAGAAGCAGCCTGGCGCTTTTTGCTGGAAGGCCGAGAAATCCTCGCCACCCATGGTTGGGCGCATATGCTCTACCCATTCTGCTCCCAGTGATTCCTCCACGACCTCTTCCATCCATTTCGTCACTTCGGCATCGTTGATAACTGGGCGATAGCCAAATTCGTATTTGAACTTATATTCCGCGCCATGTGCTTCTGTAATGCCTTTGATCACGCGTTCCATGAGTCCTGGAACAGACTCGCGCAAATTTTTGTCAAAGCTGCGGACTGTCCCGCAAATCTCTACCGTACCCGGAATGACGTTATGTGTCGTTCCCCCCACAAATTGCGTGACAGAGAGAACCAGATTATCGAGCGGATCGGCATTGCGGGATACGATGTGCTGGAGATTGGTCACCACTTGTGCCGCAATTGCGATGCTGTCGATCGTTTCATGTGGAAGCGCCGCATGCCCGCCTTTTCCAAGAACAGTGATCCAGAATGTATCAGGAGCGGCCATCATTGGACCTGGGCAGATACCTACTGTCCCAAACTCCATCGTCGACCACAGATGCGTACCAATTACCATGTCTACGCCGTCCATAACGCCTGCCTGTACCATTTCCTCCGCTCCGCCTGGGTATACTTCCTCTGCATGCTGAAAGAAGAAACGAACCTCTCCCTTGATCTGATCCTTCATCCCAGACAGTAGCTTTGCCGTTCCTAGCAGCATGGACGTGTGACCGTCGTGTCCGCATGCGTGCATGACACCAGGATTTTTCGATACGAATTCAAACGTATTCTCTTCCGTAATCGGCAATGCGTCCATGTCAGCGCGCATGGCGAGCACTTTCCCAGGCTGGGAACCGATCAATCTGGCCATCACACTGTTTTTCGTCGGTCTGGATATTTCCAGATTGCCAAAAGAAAGAAGTGTCTCGTATACAAACTGTGCAGTTTTTTCCTCATGGAAGGATAATTCAGGATTCTCGTGCAAATACCGTCTCCATGCGATTACCTGATCCTTGATTTCTTCGACCGCCTTATTAAGCGTTACCACTGCTGTTGCTGTCATGCCGCTCTCCTCCTGATTTACGTGGCTCCCCCACTTACTATTTCTTATGCCTATTTTGCTAAGGATAAAACGGTGCGGTACAGTACTTGTGCGCCGTTCGCACAATCCTCTTTTGTCGTGAACTCTGCCGGGTTGTGGCTAATGCCATCCTTGGACCTGGCGAAAATCATGCCAACCGGGCACAGCCCAACGAGCTGCATGCAATCATGCCCTGCGCCACTCGGCAGTCTAAATGCTTCCAAGCCTTCTGCCTCACACGCTTCGGCTACAGCATGCTGGATATCGTCCGAGCATACAGCAGGAGCTATGCGTTGCAGTAGCTCTACCTTCAACGTCACATTGCGCTTTGCACAGATCGCTTCTGCCCGTTCGTAAATGCGCTGTTCCACTTCATCGCGGATCGCTTCATCCACATCGCGCAAATCAAGCGAAAACTCGACTCGTCCCGGAATGACATTCACCCCGCCCGGGAAAGCTTGCAGCCTTCCAACCGTCCCTACACTGGTCCCTGTCCGTCCGGCTTCTTCCTCGATGACAAGCATCACTTGAGCGGCTGCTGCCATCGGATCACGGCGCAAATTCATCGGCGTTGCCCCGGCATGACCGGCTTCTCCCTCCAACACGAAATTCAACCAGAGCGGGCCCGCCACTCCTGTCACGATCCCAACAGATAGCCCACGGCTCTCCAGTACCTTGCCTTGCTCGATATGTAGCTCCACATACGCTTTCACACTTCCAGGCGTTCTCGCGGCGAGACTGGTGCGGTCCGGATCAAGCCCCGTTTGCCGCATTGCTTCGGCAATCGTGACCCCATTCTTGTCTGCTTGTTCCAGCTCGTCACGCTTGATCAGACCCGCGATACCACGACTGCCGATCATCCCGTAACCAAAACGCGTTCCTTCTTCATCCGTGAACGCGATGACTTCGATCGGATGCTCTGTTTCGATTCCCTGTTCCTGCATCGTCTGTAAAACTTCTACCCCAGCCAGTACGCCAAGGGGACCGTCATAATCGCCGCCATTTGGTACGGAGTCGATATGCGAGCCAACCAAAACGACAGGAGCGGCTGGATTTTTCCCTTCTTTTCGGCCAATCAAGTTCCCTACCTCATCTTCGCGAACGGTGAGACCCGCTTCCTTCATAAAGCCTGTGACGAGATCTTTTGCCGCCCGTTCCTCAGGCGTAAAAGACAACCGCGTAATGCCGCCCGCCTCTTGCTTCCCAATGTTGCCAAGCTGTCCCAATCGATCCCACAATCGATCCGAATTGATCATGACGCGTCACTCCCTCTTCTATGTAGAGCCAATAACGGTTGATTAACGGTTATGTCCTTAATTGTATAATAGTCTGTCTATTTTGAAAAGGAGGCATAACTCGTCAAGAAGTGCCACAAACCTCAACATTCTTCTACGTTATAATTGATTTCCTCCAAAGCCTCTGCGGCAGCTTGCCTGATATCTTCAGTAGTGGAATGTAAGTACGGCTCGATTACTTTTATAAATTTCCGGTTTTTTGAACAACCAAGAATGCTTAATGCATAATCAAGGATAGCGTCGTCTAGCGTTGGCAGAACGTTCGCTAATGGATCCCATTCTACATTTCTTGCGACTCCTTGAAATGTTACGGCATTCATAAGTAGATGAAACAAGCTTTCCTTTACTTCAAAGTCCTCTTCTGCAATCGCAAGTTCTAAGGCATACTGTGTAAATGCTATAACGTCCTGCCGATTAGGGTTTCCATACTCCAGCAAATCCCCCATATCACCCAACCTGAGATGTAAATCTTCCCTTCTATTTAGGAATAATCTTTTCAAATAAGTAACTTCGATCATGTTAATCTCCTATCAACCTTACTCAATTCCCCTTTCAAATGCCTAATCGTCCCTACTCGATCCTCTTCCTCTTGCTCATCAAACAAAAGCTGCTCTAGCAGTTCACATATATCTTCCAACCTACGCCGGATTTGATAGAATTCCAGGGCTTGTCGATTGACGACATAATTTGTATGTGTCTTCAGATAGGTAGCCATAAACTCCTCTAAAAACGGCTGATCTACCAAAAACATCAGATCTGCTTCAACCGGAGCCAGCTTCAATCCTTCCCAATCTATGAGAATGAGCTGTTGACCAGATTGTATTAGGTTCCAGTTGTGAATGTCCGTATGGCAGAGCTTCATTTCCACCTCACTGCCTCGCAATTTCTCGGCAATCATCTCCAAATCATTCATGCGAGTAGCCAGTATGCTGGCAAAAGGTTTGACGATTTCACTCACATCATCAGGCAGACGATGAATATCTTCGTTCAGCATTTCTCTAAACTGCTCGGCAAATGGGATGCGGAAATCTTCCTTAATCGCAGCCGTACTGACCGGGATTTCTTCCCCGTACAAATGCAACTGCGCGATGATTTCTGCTAGCTGGTGGACTTGCATCGTGCTTAATGCTTGGCTCCCAATGGTTTTCCCCTCCATATATTCAAACAGTTGATAAATGCCCATGTCGTCTTCATGTTTATACGCTGCATTTCTTGTCAACAGCGGCACTGGAAGTTTGCCTTGTAGTCCGGTCTGGCGTGATAGCCACTGGATAATGGGAACGTACTTATCGATCAGCGCTGTCCACTTGGGCGTAGATGCTCTGCTTTTTTCGTAGACCTTCAGGAAATAGGAATGCTGGTCGCTGATGACTTTATAAGCAAGTGCAGACCATCCTCCTTGTTGAGGGATAACATCAACAGCGTCAATATCATAATGGTGTTGCAATATAGTTTTGAAATGATCCATGAGCTACTCCTTTCTAACTCCATATTCACACGCGGTAAATTACCACTAACATACAAAAAATTGCCTTGCCCCACAAGGAGCAAGACAATTTTTAATAGTATGAAAATTGTTTCGCGTCACGAAATATCTCAGTAATTATTGCACGCCTACTGCATCATACGCAGCTTTTACTGATTTTACTTGTTGGGAATTAGCACCGAAAAGAGCTGTTGCGGATTGAATGGCTGCTTGTCGCATAGCGGAGAAATTAGAGTTTGGATTGAGGTAGTTTGTTAGGGCGTAGTAGTAGATTTTTGCTGTGTCATTGCGACCAATGCCTGTTACGGTTACACCGGTGTGTGTGCCACCCTCTGCGAGGAGATATGCTGCTTTGTTGTTGATACCGCTGTTCGTGTGTACGCCTCCGTTGTCATTTGGACCTGTGTATCGCTTGCTGTAGTGATCAGGATCACCAGCAACAGTTGGATCTTCGAGAGAGCGCAGTGCATCTCCAGGCGTTCCTGGCGTGTATACATCTTCACCCATGAGCCAATCGTCGTCGTCAATCATGGCCCCGAAGATATCAGAAATGGATTCGTTCAGTGCACCTGACTCGTATTGATAGATCAGATTGGCTGTTCGTTCTGTGACAGCATGAGTTAATTCATGAGCAACGACATCCAATCCAGCGGACAATGGGCGGAATACGCTTCCATCTCCATCCCCGTATACCATTTGCGTACCGTTCCAGAATGCGTTGTTATATCTGTTGCTGTAGTGGACTGTGGAGATCAATTTTGCACCATTGTTGTCAAAGCTGTTGCGGTTATGTGCGTTTTTGTAGTAATCGTAGGTTTTCTGTGCATACGCATGTGCGTCGACAAGCGCTCCATCTGTCCAATTGTTATCTGTGTCAGAACCAAGAGTACCTGGCAGGCTGGTTCTATTGCGTGCAGTGTACGTCTCAATTCCCTTGCCGCGAGTCGTGTCTTTCGCCGTGTAGTTGTTATTGCTTACTTTCGTTACTTCGAACGATTTGGTGTCACCCAGTACTCCTGTACCCGTTCCTGTAATCTCATGAAGCATATTGTATTTGTTAATGACTTCACCAGAATTTGCATCGATGAAATACTTCCAACGCCCTGGCAGCGGATCGAGGAAATTCAGTTCCACTTCGTAAGCCAAATACGATTCATCTTCGTGGATGTACACGTAGAGGTCCCCTTTTGGCTTTACTTCGAACTTCTCGATTTTTTCGTTAATCTCATCCTCCAAATCCTTGATGGCCTCTTTGACCGCCTTGTCTGCCTTGAGTTTTGGTTTTTCCGTCAGCGTATCATTATCTGACAGGTCAGGCGCGTAGTTTCCGAGGAATGCCGTTACATTTCCATCCTCGTTTACGTGAATCGTCTGCTGGTAACCATAGACCGGGATGCCCTCGTACATTTCTTGTACACGGTAGTGAGTCATGTCTGTCTCTTTGTCTGTCACTTCATCTAGCACTTTAAAGTGATCTTTCACATCTCCATCAATCCGGAAGGAGTCTTGATACTGCTCCAGGAATCCCCAAACTTTTTCTTCGCCATCCAGCTCTTCTGCTTCGAACTCTTCTCCGATAAATTCGGGGGTATCCCACTCAGCGCTATACACGATGCTTTCGGACGCGGCCTGCGTTGCCAACGGAAGGAATGTAGTGGTACCTAATGCGAAGCTGAGTGTTACTGCAAAAACCGATTTCTTCATACTTGTTAACTCCTCCTTGGAAAATATTGTTTTTTATGTAAGTTCATAGTTGTTTACATCTCTTATTATTTGTCATAAATGTGAATTTGAGAACAATTTTTTAACGACAAAAAAATCATTTCCTGAAAGAAATGATTAATTGGTAAATTTATTACAATTACGATTCCAAGATGATCCGATACACCTTGCGCGGTCTGCCCCGCGGGTGCGGATTTTCTTCTCGGATGACCTGCGCAAGGCCCTTTGACTCCAGCTCAATCAGTATGCGTCTGGCACTTCGTGGCAATATTTGTAGATGCGATGCCAATTCGTGGGCATGAATCTCCTGAGACCCGCGCTTTTTCAGGATGGATTCAAGCTTCGCCAGTGTCATGACGCTGAGTGAGGTAAGCTGGCTGAGCGCTTGCAGCTTCTCTGAGTCGTACCGATACGTGAGCTGTTCGTCTCTCCCGAGCGGCCCCACGACGCTTTTGTCATCGAAAAAGACCATCCAATTGCCGCTCCCTCGCTCTTTGGCGTGTAAGAGGGCCGCGCCACCGTGGATTTCTGCTTCATAAGCGGTCTTGCCAATCCCGATCCCGCATGTTACCAGATCAGCACGAATGTCGAACATCTCATCCAAGTCGGGAATTGTCGAATAATCACGAGTAACTTCTTGCAAATTCCCCCGCGTTGTAAAAATAACGTAGCGTCCGGGACCCGCTGTCTTCAATGAGCCCTGCAAATGCTTTGCGTAACGCAACAGCTTTTCCATCGTCTTGATCTCGGCATTTTGCCATTCATCTGTAGAAAAATTGCCACCAGCAAGTTCGCGAAAGGGATCAATCTCCATCATCTGTACGGCAATCTGGGTATCTTTGAAATGAAGCATTTCGTTTGTTCGCAAGAGCATGTGAATGACTGAATTCACGCCTGCACGTGTCGGCACGACACGATGTACAGGGACACCTCTGCGTGTCAGCTCTAACTCTGCTGTCCGCAAGCAGGTGACAGCCACCTTTGTCTTGCCTGCTTTCCAGAGCTGTTCGTGGTAATCCGCCAGTTCATCGGCTGAAATCGCTCCCTCGTAATGTTTGAGCCACTTGTAGCCGCCAGCGATGCCCGCTTCGTCCATAAAATGCTCCAGTTCTTCTGGTGAAAATGTATCAAAGCTCACTTCGTCCACCCGGACTCCCCATTGATGGGACAGATGAAGCAAGGTTCTGTACAAACTCGCACCGAGATGAGGCACATACGCCATCGGCACTTGAACCTTGCCTGACTCGCTCACCATGGCATAAGGGACCTGTCCGGAGAAAAGCCACATATCTACCTCATCCACATGTGGCATGACCAGATCAAGGATTTCCTCCTCTTTCCAATAGACAATCGGCAAGTATTCAATTTCAGGAAACTCTCGCATGACTGATTCGATGATGGCAAGTGAATCATCCGCGCCTATTACGCCTAGTCGCAGCTTCAACAAAACTCCCTCTTTCACACCAATCTCTTCCTACTAGGATAGCATACTCCCTTTCTTTTTCTCATCGGGGGATCATTTTACCTGCTGCCTCCCCAATCCGGTGTGCCACGTACAAAACAGGTATGATCAAAAAGCTGTAAGGCAATGTACTCCATAGTAACGTCCACGTCACAAGGCCAGCCTCAAGCAATCGATCATATGTATATAAACTATACGGCAAAACGAATAGCACAGCCGTTACCACACCAGGTGTGTACGTGCGAAGGACAACGGTATGACCAACATGTATGAACACATGGAGAAACATCACATGCAGACAAACCAGGAAAAACGGAAGGTACGTTCCAGACGAAAGTGTCGTGACAGTCAGGATAACCGCTGCCGATAAAACCGCGAAAATACAAGAGACTGCGACGGCAAATTGCGCCGTGTTCATCGAAAGCGACGGCTCCAGCATCTTCATAAGCCGTTCTGGCACAGTCTGTCTGATGATGTCTTTCTTGGCTCGCACCCAACCTTCTACCATCACGATCTCCTCGAAATCATGAAACATGAAAACAACCAAAAACAGCCAAATCAGATGAGACAGCTCCAGCATGCAAGCACCCTCTTCCTATTCGTTTGTCTGCAAAATTCCATATGCCAAAAAAGATACCGCGGCATCTGCAAGCTGTTCCGCTGTTTTCTCGCCCGTCAGCAAATACCTCGTCGTCATCCGGTCTACGACTGCGATCATTGCCTCTGCCGCTACCTCCACAGACAACTCGACACGAACATGCCCAGCAGTCTGATTTTGTCGCAAGTTGACAGCAACAATGGAAGCCAGCTTACGATGCAGCTCTTCACCCTCTTCTGCCTGATACAACACAATCCGGGTCAAGTCAGGCTGCTCCTGAAAAAATTGGAACAAGGCGAGCAAGTTTTCCCGTACCTGATGGAAGACATCTGCCTTCGTCAAGGCCGTTACCTTTTGACCGCCGTTCGCCAATTCCCACAGCTTGGTGATGAATGTGTCCGTCAACTGCTGATACAGACCTTCCTTGCTGTCGAAATACTGGTAAAACGACGCCTGTGTCAAGCCTGCCGCTTTCACGATGTCACTCACCCGTGTACGATGAAAGCCTTTCGCCGCGAACTCAGAAGCTGCCGCCGTAAGCAACCGACTGCGACTCAACTCTCCTTTTGACAGTTTGTCATTGGTCATTTTTCCACCCCAAAAGTAACTCATCAGTTATGTAACTCTCGAGTTATTTTTACAACTTCTGGATTTCCTTGTCAAGACCTACTTGCTTTTTTATTCCACTCTATGTAAAATGTTTGCTCAAAGGGTATCATTTTATGGCAATGAGGAAGAAGAGTAGTCATTTTGCGAGACTTCAGAGAGCTGATGGTTGGTGCGAATCAGTGTTAAGGAAATGATGAATGGGCTTCCGAGCTCCAAACCGAACCCGCTACTCATGGCGGCAGTAGGCTTTGGCGTTACGTCCGTACGTTACAATGGACACCGTATCAAGCTGTCTTACACAGAAACGGTACGGATCAAAGAGATTTTGCGTATGGAGATTCCATGCGTGAAATAACAAGGGTGGCACCACGGTTCATTCGTCCCTGTCCAGGGCGGATGGACCTTTTTGTATTTCCAAAAACTCATATCTAACATTGAAAGGAGCAACTTCCCATGAAAACCATCTTTTCCGGCATTCAACCGAGCGGCATTATGACACTCGGCAACTACTTGGGCGCAATGAAGCACTTCGTTCCGCTTCAAGATCAGTTCAACTGCTTTTACTGCATCGTAGACCAGCATGCGATCACCGTTCCACAAGAGCCTGCTGTCCTGCGCGAGAACATCCGTCGTCTCGCAGCTCTCTATTTGTCCGTTGGCCTCGATCCGAACAAAATGACGCTGTTCGTCCAATCCGAAGTACCGGCCCATGCCAAGCTCGGCTGGATCATGCTGTGTACCTCTTACCTGGGTGAATTGGAGCGTATGACTCAATTCAAGGACAAATCCGATGGACGCGGCGAATCCATTCCAGGCGGTCTGCTGGCTTATCCTCCATTGATGGCTGCTGATATTTTGCTGTACGGCACTGATTTCGTTCCTGTGGGCGAGGATCAGAAGCAGCATCTGGAGCTGACTCGTGATTTAGCCGCCCGTTTTAACAACCGTTATGGCGACATTTTCACCATTCCAGAGGTTCGCCTGCCGGAGACTGGCGCACGCATCATGTCTATTGCTGAAGGCACCAAGAAAATGAGCAAATCCGATCCAAACCAAGGCGCCTTCATCTCCATGCTGGATGATGCAGACACCATCACGAAAAAAATCAAGCGCGCGCAAACGGATTCCGACAGCGTTGTGCGTTATGACAAAGCAGAGAAGCCTGCTGTCTCTAACCTCATGACCATCTACTCCCTCTGCTCTGGAAAAACGCTGGATGAGATTGAAACGATGTACGAGGGCAAAGGCTACGGCGCATTCAAAACCGAACTGGCAGAGGTTGTTGTAGAAACGCTCCGTCCGATACAAGAACGCTTTGAGCAGCTGTTCCACTCCTCTGAGCTGGATGATATCCTGACGGCCGGGGCAGAAAAAGCGAATAAAGTCGCAAACGAGATGTTATACAAAGTTGAAAAAGCGATGGGGATGGCACGCATCTAATCCATTTCCACAACAAAAAAACGGGCTGGGAAGCTTTCTCCCAACCCGTTTTCTTTTCGTTAATTGCTCTTAACCGTGACAGTTACCTTGGCTGTTTTGCCAGCGTAGCTGATCGTGATGGTCACTCTTGTCCTTGGTTTGGCATCATCCAAGACAAGAATACGTCCAGATTCATCAACCTCTACCAGTTCGGGCTTGCTGGATGTGAACTCGATACCCTCCGCTTCAGTAACGTCTTCTTCTGCATCATTACCAAGAATCGCCATTACCTTGAGCTGGGCTTCCTCCCCTTGGGCTAGCTTGAGAGATTTCGGCTCGATCTCGATCCTTTTCAAGGCACTCTCCCCAACGACATAAGAGGCCGCGGTCGTTACTGAAAAGATCCCTAGATCGTCTTCTTTTGTCACCTGAATCGCTTTACCCTTGAGTCCAATTGCTGGTCTCCACATATTGCTCTTGTATGAGAAAGCTTGGAGCTTGGAGCTGGCGTCATCGGCGACTGGCAGACCCAGTGTAAAAGCTGTTTTACCGAAGCTCGTCACCTTTTTGCCGTTGCTCCACACTTGCAATTGATACGCTTCGCCAGGGTTCGGCACACCTTTCCACCCGTTCCCATTTTCTTCTGTCAGAGCGAGGGCAAACTTCCTTGCACGCTGAGCCGAAAAATATGCGCTTGGTACCTCTACCCATGCCTCGCTCTCCAAGGTTACGCGAATGCCCACCTCTTTTTCCTTTAATTGTTCAACGAGCTTCTGTTCCAGGGTCACCGTCGGATCAGCAGATTCTCCCTTGCGAGAACCCTTATCGCTCGCATCGTTATCGCCTTTTTTCACCTGAACGAACAGCACAGGTGCAAAGCCGATCTTTTCTTTCACGGACTCGACTGCTTTCATGAATTCCCCGAGTATCTCCAGAAGTTCATCTACTTGTTCATCATCTGCCTTGATCTCATCCCCATCATCTACGACGACAGTGCCAAGCTTTTTCAAAAGCTCTTCTGCCAGTGTACGGACATGCTTGGCTAGCTCTTTGGAAATATCCTTTTCATCGAGCGGCTCCAGTGCTGTTTTTGCCAAGCTCGTCAAGGAGGCAAGTGCCAAGCGGGCAATCTCTTCATCCTCGATGCCATCTTCAGTGAGCGGGTCAAATGCTTTGTCCAAAAAGCTCTTCGTCACATCTTGGAGTGTCTCTTCACTGATGGTTCTTCGCTCGGCCTGCTCGGCTACTGCCTCGAGTACGGTCTTGATTGTATCCGTGACCGTCTCCCATTTCTCAGTTGGCGTCCATTGCTTGGCATCCAGAAGTTTTTCCAGATGGCTGAGTACTTGATCCACCTGTCCTAAAATGGTTTTCTCCTCGCTGCTTGCAGAGATGACCTGAGCTGCTTGCTTGTTCAACTCCCGCTGCGAGTCCGGTGTCGGTGTTCTGTCCGGCGGTGTCACTGGCGGTGGAGAATCCGGCTTGGCTGGAACCTGCACGGTCAATGCTGTAGTTTCTGCTGTCGATTGATCGGACGCTCGTGTGACCTCCAAAACAAGGTCTACATTCGTCTGGCGATATGGCGGTGTAATTTTTCCGTCCAGCGCAATGACTGCTGGATCACTAGAAGACTTGATTGCGATAGTAAAGCCTGTAGGTACTTCTGGCAGCTTCAAGCGCGTCTCACCTGCTGCTGGCTGTGTGAGCTGCGTAATGCTTTCCGCCACTTCTTGTGCTGTTTTTTCCGGCGTGCCGCGATCCTTCAAGTCCAGCTGGACAAGGACAGGATTATGATCACTCACACGTCCCTCGTTCTCAGTCAAGCCAGCGTTGATGTGAACGATGTCAGCCTTCGTGTCATCCTCCAAATGGTTGCTGACCAAAATTTGATCCAAGACTTGAGAGTTCCCTTGGTACACGTACGTATACTGGTCACCCTTCGGCAGTTTCTCCACCATATTGGTCAAAACGCCATCTGCCAATTCCTGCACCGGGTTTGAAAACGGGAAATCATTGAGATCACCCAGCACCACAACATTTGCTTTTGCTTGTGCTGCATGAATTTCTTTTACAAAGCTATTTAACACACGGGCAATTTTCATGCGTTGTACTTCACTGACCAGCTGCGGCGGCTGATCTTTCCCAAACAGCGCTTGATCTCCACCCTTGGAGTTGAAATGGTTGGCAATGACAATGACTGGCTCGCCTTGGAAAACGAACTCCGCTGCCAGTGGCTTACGGCTCGAAGCAAACGCCGCGTTGGTCGGATCTACCCGTCCCGGATTGTGTGACAAATGCGCTACACCATCTCGTGTCTCGATTTGCACCGCATCAGTCGCACCTCCTCGCGTTCCTTCTGCCAGCTGTACCCGTCCTGGGTTGTAGAAGAAGCCGACACGGATGTTTCCTCCTGGCTGTCCACCATCCTGATTGTTCTGTGGCGCGATATCAATGTATCGGTAAGTCGGGCCATTTTTGTTTTCCATTGCTTTGATTAATGCCTCCGCAGATTGCGTAGCATCTGTTTGCCCATTGTCCGTTGGTCCATTATTATCCTGCATTTCCACCACACCGATAATATCCGGCGCCTTCATGTTATCCACGATCGTCTCGGCGATGCGGTTGATTTTGGCGGAATCGGTTTTTGCCGAAAAATTCTCGATGTTGTACGAAGCGATTGTCAGCTTATCTTCTTTTGGCGAAATACTTGTCACTGGCGGCTCATAATGGCTTGGCTGTACCGTAAATGACCGTGTATGGAACAGCTTGTAATTCGCAAAGCTGTAGTCAATGATGCCTACCAGCGGTCCGTCAAATTTGTCGCCGACTTTTACCTCTCCGGTAATCGATTCCAGTTTGTCCGATACCGTAATACGCTCAGGGTGAAAATCATTGGCCTCCAGCACGACTCCGCCACCTGGCGTACGCGGCTGACTCAGATGGGCTCGATCATCGATGACGACAAATTCCGTTGCGCGTGGATTGGTAAACGTCTTGGTTTCGCCAACCACGATTGGATTGTCGATTTGTACCAGCATGCCCTCGAGGCTTTCCCAGAAGTCGATGCCGTCTTGGTCTGGATCGAATTTGCCAAGACTGTCGTTGTCGATAATTCCTTTCGGATATTCGTAGTTGTCTTTGCCCAGGATGAGTGGTTCTGGGAGTGATTGACCTGGCTTGACAACTGCGTACGAGGTTGCATCAATTTGCGTCTGGGTGAGGTCTGTCCCCGCCCTGTTCGATGGTACGTATTCCTTGACAGTGCCGCTAACCGTTACTTCATCACCAGGGGCGACCGTTGCTTTTGGCTCGTAAACGTAAATGCCTTCAGAGGTAAAGGGGTCTGCGTCCGGTTGCGGATCTTGCATATAAAAGCCTTGTACATTGCTGCCGCTTCTAACGATAGCCGTTACGATTCCCGGAACATTGGTCACCGTTCCATCCGCCATCGGTGAACGGTGCGAGGCTCCTTGAATGTCATGGATACGAATGCTATCTTTTTGAATCACATAGCGGAAGGTCGCTAGATTGCTGTCTGTGTAACCATCCTTGACAGCTATGGCTGAAAGGGTCGTATCCGCATCAATCTGGATCGGTCCCGTATACTTGATGCTCCCTCTGCTCGGCGTTGAACCATCTACCGTATAGAAGATCGTAGCGTCAGCCATCGTCGTCGAGAGCGTGACTTTTGTTCCTTTTGTCACCATAGGACCAGCTGGGCTCGCTGTGACCATCGGGACTTTATTCTCGTCCTCGACGAGATCAGCCACAGTGCGCGGCACCAGCTTGTAAACATTGCGGTCGTAGTTCACCACGCCTGTTATAGCTGCATAGCTCTTGTTCGCTGGAAGCGTCAGAGAGGCATCCGGTCGAGACACAAACGTACCGTGCTGATCCTCTAGCGTGTAATTGCCACTTGATGCTGTTTTGACAGTAACCGCCTTCACAGTTACAAGCTTGCCTTCCAAAGCCTCTCCTGTAGCAGCTGCAAAATCAGTAGAAGTTACAACTTGCGGGCTAGGCACACCTGCTTGCTTTTGCACTATTTCCACGTTATCGGTGAGCGCTTCGAGTTGAGCAAGTCCATAATAATCACTCATTTTTCCGGTAGCTCGGATCTTGTCTCCCACCTCAATTTTGCCAGTCAGCCCTGGCGCACGAAGTACGAGTCCTGCCGTATCGTCTTGGAAATACACGTTGTTTTGGCCGCCCGCTTCAAACATCGCCGTCACCGTTCCGACGACAATCACATTCGTGCCTACCGGGGTGTTTCTTGCTTCAGCAATCGTAGTCGAACCTACGGCTGACTTGGTAACACTAACTTCCGGGCTCTCAAACGACTTGCCATATTCCCCAGCTGTTTGCTGCGTTACGAGAATATGATCCAACTGATCGATGTTTGGAATTGTAAAGGAAAATGACCCGTTGGCCTGTGCTGTTCCTGTTTCTTTGTTACTTAGCATCAGCGGTTGTTTTTGCGGATCGTATGCACGCAGGATCGCATTCCCTGCTGCCGCACCTGCTACTCCTCGCAGCTCGCCCACACCGTTCCATGCTTGCAGGCTGACTTTATCCTGAATCATAACTGGGCTGGCTACCGCTGGCCTCAGCTCGATGCTCGTGCTTTCCTTCTTGCTCCCTTCCGTTGCTGTAAGATAGACTCCCTGCGCATTAGGATCGGGGTTGGCAAAAGTCAGCTCGATCAGTCCAGACGCATCCGAATCTAGCTGGGCCAAAGGAGTGTCGCTACCTGTTCCTGTAGGCTGACTCGCATAAACCTTAATAGTTCGCCCCTGACCGACATAGCCGCGAATTGTTGATTGGATAGGATCAGTATGATCAAAAATAAGTTCTGTAGCGTTCAACTTATCGGTCACGTCTGTTGGTAGCGGCGGTTCTACTGGGCTTTGCGTGTTTTTTGGAGTAGGTGCCCCCGTGATAAAATCATTGCCGTTGTTATTCGTATCCCAGCCATTTCCTCCGTTCGGCACAATGCCGCGCTCGTCGCTAATGCGTTGGACGCTGGTCGTATTCGAGGGAGCGGGTGCTGGTGAGTTGCCCTCAGATGAATTGGCATCACCAAATCCAACCATATCAGCAACACCTGCTTGGGAGGATACATCTGTCCCAGTTAAAGGTGTTGTATGGCTGACGAGAGCGACTTTCCCTTTAGTACCTGACAAATCAGTCTTCCCAGTATCATCAGGAGAAGGGAGTTCTGTCCCTCCACCTTGTCCTGCTACTTGCTGAATCAAATAAAATCCATAGGGGGCAATGCTTCCAGTCAAATTAGTTGCCTGCCATTTCTCACCCGTAGCAGAAGCATACTGAACAGACCACCCTACAAGCGAAACAGCCTTGTCTGTCGGGTTATACAGTTCAATGAAGTCATTCTTGTAATGGGCACCAGAGTTTCCCCCACCCCCATACACCTCACTGATCACCACATGATCAGCCCGTGCAGCTTTTGCCTGTGGCATCCACCCGGTCGGTAAAACCGTTCCCATCATGACTGCAGCTAGTAACGCCAGCTTCGGCCATCGGGAAGCACTTCCTCTTTTTTTCACCATTTTTGCATCATTCCTCCTCACATCATTCCGAAGTAGCTACTATAAGATGGTAAACGTATAACCTGAATCTTATGTAAATTTGATGTAAAGTTTGTATAATCCTTCTAAACATGGAAAAACAAAAACCACCAAGCTTCATCGTCCTTGGCGGTTTTTCTGTGTTTTTGTCAATTAGCTTTCGTCTACTTTCATACTGCGTGCGATATATAGAACCGGTGTCGAAGCTGCCGATACGACAAACTTGATCAGGTAGGTAGTCAATAGGATTTGCCACCATACGTCCATCGGGAATTCTCCTAAAAAGGCAATCGTACAAAAGGTAACGGAGTCAAGCATCTGACTGACGAGCGTGCTTCCATTATTGCGAATCCAGAGCTGATTGCGGCCTGGACATTTTTTCTTCAACCACGTATAGATTTTCACGTCGACAAATTGGCTGACAAAATACGCACACAAGCTCCCCAATGCCACTCTTGGCATCAAGCCAAAAATCGTTTCCAACGATCTTTGAATCTCTGGTCCCTGTGGTTGTGGTTCAAACACCAGCACGAGCTGCATGATGATCGTTGTCGCAATTAAGGTAAAGAAGCCGAACCACACGGCTTTTTTCGCTTCTCTTTCTCCATACTTCTCGTTCAATAGATCGCTTACCAAATAAATAGATGCATAGATCGTATTGCCTAGCGTCATGACCAAACCGAACATCTCGATTGTTTTGACCACTTGGATGTTGGCTAGCACGGTAGCCATCCCGATCCACGCGTACAGTCCCATTCTGCCGAACAATCGGTAGCAGAGCAGGAACAGCCCGAAGTTAACCAGAGCAAAAATCACTCCGATCCAAAAATTAAACATATGATTTCCTCCTAGTTTTGATAACGCGGGAGTTTACGAACCGCGGCCCGTTTTGGGCATTCAATCATTTTACTTGCATTCGCTTATTTTATCAACCATTCTCGAGGCATGCACAGCAATTGACATGCGGGACACCAACACTATTCCCTCATCGACTAAACTAGCTAATGCTAATGAAACGGTTTCTCTGGTCGCCCCCACCATGTTGGCAATCTCCTGATGGGAGAGAGCTACGGTCAATTTCCAAAACGGCTCTTCTGCTTTTCCAAACCGCTGACATAATTGAACCAACAGATGCAATACGCGATCCCTAACCGATTCCAAGGCCAGCTTTTCCATCCTCTCCTCTTGTTCCCCCAATCGTTTTGACAACTGCAACATCATTTCTTTCAGGCTTGGTGGACATGCTTTCAGCATTTCTTCCATCCGAGTCGCACTCCAATGAGTAAGGGTCGTTTTTTGCATCGCTTCAATGAAAACAGCGCGTGACCCTAACACCATTTCCTCAATCTCGCCAAAAACAGCTCCTGGTCCCAACAATCCTACGGTAAAGGACTTTCCATCCTCGTTCAGCCGAGAAAAACGCAGGAGTCCCTTTTGAATGAAGAAAATGCCCATTTGAGTGTCGGTCGGTGTCTGAAACACCGTTTTCTTGGCTAGAACGATTTGCTCACTCATGATGCACCCCCCACCATCGCAAATACCTAGTTACCTATACTTTTATGTATTTAAATTCATTTGTCAATCAGCTCTTTCCCTCTTCCTCCAAAATGAAAAAATGACCACCTCATAAAAGGCGGCCGTCTCTTACCTTGTTGATACTGCTATACCCAAAACACAGGATAAGCACGTTTCTTATGCATGTTATTAACGAAAAGAGCTATCAGCACAACCACTACTGCACCTATGAGTACCGGAGACAATAAAAACTCCCATCCCTTGCCATCCATGACAATGACGATCGGATTGGCACCCGCAGGAGGATGCGTCGTTTTCGTCACATGCATAATGACAATCGCAAGACCGACACTTAGAGCTACTACCCACAGCTGCGATCCGCCTATTTGATAGAGCAGCACACCAACCAAGCTGGTGAAAAAATGCCCTCCGATGATATTGCGCGGCTGAGATAACGGCGAATCCCAGGCCACAAAAGCAAGCACACAGCTTGCTCCAAATGAAGCCATCAACCAGACCGCAGTCGTTAATTCCGTCAGCATGCCCAGTACCCCTATCGTCACTAATCCGCCAAGGCCCCCAATCAACGCAACCGAGCCAGATATTTTCAAGGGCGTTCTACTTCTCCCCTTCATTTTGGCTACAAAATCCTTTATGCTCCATCCACCATTCATCAGAGCCACCTCCTGCTCACATCGTAGCAAGTGACCCTTCCTTGTTCTGTAAGCTATCTTACAAAAACATAAATAATAGCTAGTTACCTAGATATTTAGTAAAATAAAATACAAACCCCAAACTGTGAGGCGAATATCCATGACTCAATCACTTGTGCGGCTAAATGCGGACTTTCCAATCCCGATCCATGTGCAAATCAAAGAACAATTGAAGCTTCTCATTGGCTTAGGCCACCTTCAATCGGGCGAAATGCTTCCACCTGCTGCCCAATTAGCCGATCAGCTGCAAGTCAACCGCAACACCATTAATGCTGTATACACACAGCTACGGGATGAAGGTCTCGTCTATTTGCAAAAGGGTCGCGGTACCTCTATCGCAGACAAACCTGCGATTACTGCCTTTCGCATGCGTCAGCAATCGCTTTATGATCACGCCAAAACCATCATGACTGAAGCACAGCAGCTTCCGTTTTCGCTGGATGAGCTTATGCTTGCTTCCATTGCTTACGGACACTTGTTTCTTTCCCAGTCCAAAAAAGAATCTCGCTGGCTCTTAGTGGAATGTCACGAGCATGATCATCCTTTTTATCGTAGGAAAATAGAAGAGATCATCGGTCACTCCATTCAGGTTGCCTATCTTGAAAACCATTCAGATGTCCTCTCTGCCTTACAAGATGCCGACCAAATTGTCACTACGGTCAACCATGCAGAAGAAGTAAAAGAATTAGCTGCTCGTTATCACAAATCAGTCCTCATCATTGGAGCAAATGCCCAGACGAGCACCCTGCTGGAGATCGCTCGCTTGGAGGCAGGCCGTACAGTTGGGTTTGTTTGTCTCGGAAAGAAAGGCGGGGAATGGATGGCGGGACGCGTACAAGAGGCAGGTATCGAACAGATTCAACACATGACCGCAGGATTCGCTGATGAACGCTCCTTGCAGCAGATTATCCATGATTCTGATTTGCTCTATGCCTCCTCTGCGGTATATGATCAGCTCCTCGCGATAGCTCCAGACAAAACACGTCTCTATCCTATGCTGTTGGAGCAAAGCAGCGAGGCACTGCTAAAAGAAGCGAGCAACCTCCTAGCACCTTAACCTTTACCTGTTACTGATTTGTAGGATTTATGTCGATAGTCTGTAACCAATGCATCCGCCCTATCGTACATAATGAACGTATAGCAAGGACAAGCACAAAATACAGCACACGACACTTTTCATCATGATCAGTCAGCAAGACTGGGGAGGAGATTCATCACATGAAACACATGAAACACTTGAACAAACTCGTAACAGGGACGGTACTTACTTCTGCACTTTTCACTGGTGGGTATGCCATTACAGCAGATGCAAGCAACACAATTGCTGCACCAAAAGGCTTGCAAGAGATTACGAAAATAACATCAGACGTAACGGGTGACAAGACAGTAGACACAGTGGTTCTGTACGGAAAAAAAGAGAAAAACAGCCCATACGTGAAGGATCTCACTATCAAAGTAACAGATGGCAAAACGAAGAAATCTTTTAACATTGACGTGAAGGACAGCGGCTACGAGCCGAAGCTTTCCGTTCAAGATTTCACTTACGATAAAAAAGACGAGATCATGGTTACTGCAAGCACGGGCGGAAGCGGCGGCTACACAACCAATCACATCTACACCGTTAAAGATGGAAAAGCGAAAGAGCTCAGCCTGCCAGGTCTGGATAAAAACAAAGCAGGTGTAGTCGGAGCGGACTTCGTCGAACTGAAACCAATCGATCTAAACAAAAATGGTCTCTACGTACTGGAAGGTACAGAGCGTCTGACTGGTGATTACAATGCAGATGTTCGCGGCTACCTCAAATCCAAATGGAAGTGGAACCAAAGCAAATGGGAATTGATGAGTGCCAACTTCGAACCAGCTGTAACACCACTCGAAGTCTATCATGATACTTTCAAAAGCCAAGACTCTGCCTTTGCTTTTAAAGGTCCAAAGTCGTGGAACGGCAATATCCTTATCGAGGAAAAAACTGGCCCACATGCAGACGAATTCTTGCCAGAAGCAAAGAGCGTAACCCGCTTCATCTTCAATACTGACAAAGCAGAAGATCGTGCAACTGCTGTCGTTATCACTGCGTTTGACCTGAATGACTGGAAAAAACTGAACAACCCGGACGAGCCGCCAATCGGTGTCGAAATTACACGTAACCAAGCAACCAACACGGTTTATGTCGTAAGCTTGCCACAAGACTCCGTATTTGACCCAGCAAGCAAAGAAGGGAAGAAATTCATCCCGCTGATGATGTCTCTGGATCAAGTAAAACAAGCGTTTACGCTGGTAAAACGATAATTAATCCGCATCTCTCCACGAACAATCCCTTTGCCTCTCTCATAGGCAAAGGGACTTTTTTGTATTTATGGAGGTTTTCTGACTACAGCTTCGCAAGTCTTTTTTGCTTCTCCTCTTTTTCAGCCGCATCCAGGTACTCAAACAACCCAAGACGATTTCCCCATGGATCGGCGAACGTCCCCCACTTGACCGGTACTTCTTCTCGTTGAAAAATTTCAAACGGTTCGATTTGTAGCTCGTTAATCAGTCTTTCTTTTTCCGCCTCGATATCTACCACGGCAAAGCGCACGGGACCGCTACCCTCCGCTGGCGTCCCCTCTGCCAGTTGCAGCCAGCACCCAGGCAATACTTCCCACTCAGCAAATCCTTCGTGCGGAACAAAATCCGGCTCTCTTTGCAAAAAACTCTGGTACCAGGCTTGTCCGTTGGCGAAATCAGAAGTACGCAATTGAAACGTCATCTCATGGATCATGGAAAAGTCTCCTATTCTTCAACTTTCCATCCATTATTTCACAAACCTTGCGCCACTTTCTAGAGAACAGAACATAAAAAACCCCCGACTCAAGTCGAGGGAAAACTACTCTTTTATGTGAAGATCGGCAGCATGAGATTCAGCAAGAACAATCCCGCGATGACGTACATGAGCGCAGGCACTTCGCGACGTTTGCCCAATGCGAGCTTCATGAGTGGATACGCTACGAATCCAAACGCAATTCCATCTACAATGCTGTAGGACAACGGAATAATTGCGATGATCAAAAAGGCAGGGAAGCCTTCCGAGAAGTCCTTCAAATTGATATTCTGTACGTTTTGCAGCATCAGTGCGCCAATGATGATGAGCACTGGAGCAATCGCTCCATCTGGAATCATTTTGATGACAGGAAGCAAACCAAGTGAGAGCAGGAACAAGGTGCCTGTTACAAGTGCGGTCAGTCCCGTCCTTCCTCCCGCTGCGATTCCTGCCGCAGTCTCCACCGTCGAAACCGTCGGACTGGTTCCCAAAATGCCAGAGATAGCAGCGGACAACGCATTTGCTTGCAGCGAACGTCTGAACTTCTGCGGCTGTCCAAGCATCGAGGTATGCCCATGAATCAAGCCAATATTTTCAAAGACGATGACCATCGCCAACGAGAAGGTCGCGATCCAAAATGGCAACGCCCAAATGGCTGAAAAGGAAAAACCCGCAAATACGTTTCCGTAATCCGCGAACGAGAACGTTCCTCCCCCTCCTGGTTCGACAATCCCGAACAAAAAGCCAAGTCCTGTACCAACCGCAATTCCGATCAGAAAGTTGGCCGGTACATTTCGAACAAACAAAATCAACGTAACAATCAAAGTAATCAGCGTGACGATCACATGCGGGCTGGACAAATCACCCAGCGCGACAAATGTAGACGGATTCATGACGATCAACCCGCCTTTTTGCAGACCGATGAAAGTTAAGAACAGCCCAATCCCTACGGTAATCGCTTCTTTTAGTGAAGCGGGTATCGCATTGGACAATATCGTCGCGGCCTTGGTAAAGGCAATCACAGTAAAGATCAGACCCGAAACAAAAACAGCAGCCAACGCTTGTTGCCAAGTGAGGCCCATCGATTGGCATAATGTGAACGTAAACAGAGCGTTGATCCCCATGCCGGGAACCAGAATAATAGGAGCATTTGCCCAAAAGGCCATGAGAAGTGACCCGATAAATGCCGTCAAAACAGTCGCCAGAATGCCTGCTTCCATCGGTATTCCAGCATCATTTAAAATCGAAGCGTTTACGGCAACAATGTAGACAATGGTGACAAAGCCAATAAATCCGGCGATGAGTTCCCTTTGAAACGTCGTGTCGTAAGCACGCAAGTGAAATAGCTTTTCCATCCACGTACGCACAGATATTCCCTTCTTTCCTTTATGTCTATTCCATGAAGTGAAGATTCACAGGAAACATGCTATCATAGCTTCATCAATATGAAAAATATCCATAAAATCTAATTTTCATATCGTTTTCATATGGAACCATTCTCGTAAGGAAAGAAGGGCGTGTGTGTGGATATTCGGCAACTGCGTTACTTTATTGCCATAGCAGAAGAAGGTCAGATAACGGGGGCGGCTAAAAGACTGAACATGGCCCAGCCGCCTTTGAGTCAGCAGCTGAAGCAAATGGAGGAGGAGCTCGGAACCATGCTTGTTGAGCGCTCAGGAAAACAAATGGTCCTGACAGAAGCAGGCATCACTCTTTATAAACAGGCGCTTAATATCGTTCATCAAATGGAGGAAGCCCTCTCCGAGGTAAAAGAAACAGGCGAAGGCATTCGTGGGACACTTTCCATCGGTGTCAGTGCCCTGTCGGCCTATCGCCTGCCAGAACAAATTCGTGTATTTCAGCAAAAATACCCACTCATCACCTATAAAATTTGGAAAGGCGATACGCAGCTTCTCAATCAGTGGCTGGAGCGCAGAACCATAGAAGTCGCTATCGTACGCCTTCCCCACTCGCTAAACAACTGCACCATGATTCCGTTGGAGGAAGAGGATTTCGTGCTCATCGTTCCAGCCACCTCCCCCTATGCCGATCGAAAAGAAATCGAAATGCGCGAAATCGCCGAGCTTCCACTCATCATGCCGAGCACGCCGGGATTGGGCATTTACGACTTGATTATCAAGGAATTCTCCCGTCTAGGTGTGGAACCGCACGTCATCTGCGAGTGCCCGGACATCTCTCTCATCGTCAGCATGGTGGCCTCCTCAGTCGGTTCCTCCATCGTCCCCATCTCAGCGTGGGAAACGCATCAGAGCGAACAAATTCGCGGGATTCGACTTTCCGGAACTTCCATTTATTCTTCTGCTGCTGTCGTTTGGCAGTCTGGACGCCATTTGTCCAAAGCAGCGAATCGGTTTATCGAGACGTTTTCATCGTAATTCCATTCAAGGGCGGTCCATCCGGAATAATCTTGGAAATCCCGCGGGATGATAACTATTACCATTTCTTGTAGATTCCCGGGAGGATAAAGATGACTTTCCTGATATCCTTGGTCATTGTATTTGTTATTGTGCTGTTCGGCGCGATTTCTCCTGAGCTTTTCGCCGCTGCGGCTTCTCAAGTCCTGAAAGTGACCACGACGAATTTTGGCTGGTTTTATTTAATCGTGACTTTCGGTTTTCTGATCTTTTGCATTTTCCTTGCCTTTAGCAGATACGGACAAATCCCTTTGGGGAGCGACGATGACGAGCCGGAATATTCGCTCCCTACCTGGTTTGCTATGTTGTTTTCTGCTGGGATGGGGATCGGTCTTGTCTTTTGGGGAGTGGCTGAGCCCGTCTCTCATTACTTCGCTCCGCCAGCAGGTGTGACTGGACAAACGACCGAAGCCGCACAAACTGCTCTGCGCTATGCGTTTTTTCACTGGGGCCTGCATCCTTGGGGGATCTACGCTCTCATCGCGCTCTCGCTCGCGTATTTTCAATTTCGCAAAGGGGCGAAGGGCTTGATTTCCTCCACCTTTGGCCCGCTGCTCGGTGAACGCATCCACGGACCGCTCGGAAAAGGGATCGATATTTTGGCTGTCATCGCCACGGCATTCGGTGTCGCAACCTCACTTGGCCTCGGAACTCTGCAAATAAACGGAGGCTTGTCTCACCTCTTTGGACTGCCGTCCAGCACCACCGTGCAAATCGTCATTATTTCCTTGATTACAGTGCTATTTTTGCTCTCCGCTACGACCGGACTGGATCGGGGGATCAAGTATTTGAGCAATACGAATCTGGTATTCGCCTTGTTGCTCCTCCTGCTAACGCTCGTATTGGGACCAACCTCGTTTATTTTTGACGCCTTCACCAGCACGCTGGGTAGTTATTTGAACAACCTCATCTCGATGAGCTTGCGGCTGACCCCTTTTACACAAGGGACATGGGTAGCCAACTGGACGCTGTTTTACTGGTCGTGGTGGATTGCCTGGGCGCCGTTCGTCGGCATGTTTATCGCACGCGTCTCCAAAGGTCGCACGATTAAGGAATTCGTCATTTGCGTGATGCTCGTTCCGAGTTTGTTGAGCTTTATTTGGTTTTCGGTGTTTGGCGGGACTGCACTTCATCTCGAAATTTTTGATCAAGCCCCTATAGGAGCGGCGGTACAAAGTGACATCTCGACTGCGTTGTTCCTCGCACTGGAGCAGTTGCCTATGGGATACATTCTCGCTGTCGTTGCGATTCTGTTGATCATCACGTTTTTTATCACGTCAGCGGATTCAGCTATTTTCGTGCTCGGCATGCTGTCATCTGATGGCAACCTGGACCCGTCAAATCGAGTAAAAATCACCTGGGGCGTCCTCCAATCCGCAATCGCGATCGTTCTATTGTTAAGCGGCGGCTTAGAAGGACTACAGACAGCCTCCATTGTGGCAGCGCTGCCCTTTACCGTCATCATGGTCCTGATGTGCTTTTCCCTTGTCATGGCACTACAGGAAGAAGACCGGATTGCGAAAAAGAAACGGAAGGATCAGCAGAAGAAGCTGGAGCGGTTGTTGAAGGAGTTGTAAAAAGGGGACGCTGTCCATCGCGTCCCCCCTTGTTATTCATTGGTTGCTTTCCTCTCAGATGTTACCTCAATCCCGTTTCTGCGAAACAGCGCCGCCGTCAGCCCGACACCCGGCACTTTTTTCCCGGAAAAGCTGCCATCGTAAACGAAGGAGCTTCCACAGGACGGGCTGTTTTCTTTTAAGATGGCGGATGTGGCTCCAACCGTTTTCGCCAGCTTTAGCGCTTGGTTCGCCCCCATCAAAAATCCCTCGGTGACGTCTCGGCCCGTATCGTCTATGATGCGTGCTTTGCCATCCAGAACATCTTCTCCAGTTCCCCCGATGATTTCTGCTGGTGGTCGTGGTGTTGGCAAACCTCCCAGCTGTTCAGGACAGACGGGAATGGCCTTTCCTTCCCGGAGCAATTGCTCCAGCTCCTGGTCCAAGCATGACTTCTGATCGTAACGGCATTCACAGCCGATCAAACAGGCACTAATCACTTTCATGACAACCGTCTCCCCCCCTTTTTATCTATCTACAGCTTTCGCAGCTTCACGCTTTGCACCATATGATTCTGCCCTTTATCCAAAATCAATTGCGCGCGAACACGCGTCGGTAAAATGTTTTGGCGCAGGTTGGCTCCATTGATCTCCGTCCAAATCCCGGTGGCTACCTCAGTCGCCTCCTCATCAGACAAACTCGCGTAACGCTTGAAATACGAGGATGGATCGGAGAACGCAGTCTGACGCAGTAGCTTGAATCGCTCTACATACCATTGCAGGATGTGCTTCTCTTCCGCATGCACGTAAATCGTGAAGTCAAAGAAATCGGAAACAATGACCTCGGAAATACGGGCATCGTTTTCGTCGCCTCTAGGCGGTTGCAGCACATTCAAGCCTTCGACAATCAAAATGTCAGGCTGTCTGACGGTCTGCCATTCGTCTGGCACGATGTCATATACAAGATGGGAATAAACTGGCGCTTTCACTTCAGGCAAACCCGATTTTACATCGGATAAAAAGTTGATAAAGCGGCGCAAGTCATAACTCTCCGGAAATCCCTTGCGCTTCATGATTCCTCTGTCTTCTAGAACCTTGTTCGGATACAGGAATCCATCGGTCGTTACCAAATCGACCTTCGGATGATTCGGCCAGCGGGATAACAGCGTCTGCAAAATGCGAGCCGTTGTACTTTTGCCCACAGCCACACTGCCTGCGATACCGATAATGAATGGAACCTTACCATCCTGGTTCCCTAAAAAAGTGTGGGTCGCCTGGTACAGCTCCTGCGTGCCCCCGACATACAAATTCAGCAGACGGGATAAAGGAAGGTAAATGTCGGAGACTTCGGTCATAGACATTTTCTCGTTCAAGCCCTGCAAAAGGGAAAGCTCGTTATCAGATATGGTCAACGGCGTGGAAGCCCGCAGAGCACTCCACTGCTCGCGATTAAATGTAACATAGGGTGATGCCATGGGAATGTACATCCTTTCCATCATGAAAGTGCTTTCTTTAAATCAACACAAAGTTAGTTTACACCAGCATGTCTCTCTTGGGAACAAGGGGGTTGTCCCAAATCAGACCAGCTCTGCACTTTGCCTTCCTGAGTACATAAGAAAAAAGCCGATACCCCATGGTATCAGCTTTGCTTGCAAAGAATTTCTCGTTATTTTCCCAAGTGGGCTTGCAGCATCCACACATGCTTTTGCAAGCTGTCCATGATCCCTAAGAACATATCGCCAGTCGCTTCATCGTCCCCTGCTTCTGCGGCTGTAATCCCTTCTTTAAGCTCTTTGATCAGCAGTGTAAAATCGCTTACGACTGCCTCTACCATCTGATCCGCAGACTCTCCACCTGTCGCTTCCTTAATGGATGCCTGCTCCATACAGGCCTTCAACGTCGAAACAGGCTTGCCCCCAACCGTTAACAGCCGCTCCGCCAGCTCATCTACATTTTTCGCTGCCTCGTTATATAGCTCCTCAAATTTTTCATGTAGGGTAAAAAAATTTGGGCCTTTGACATACCAGTGATAATGATGCAGCTTCATATACAACACAGACCAGTTGGCCACCTGTTTATTAAGTACGTCGGTCACGGGCCGACTCATTGTCATACTCATCCGGACGCTCCACCTCTCATGATATAGGATAGCGTTTGTAGTATGTGGTGAATTGAGCGTTTCTATTCTTTTCATATCAGTTCATTCTTTCTACCCAGCTCATTTCTTGCTTTTTCTAGCGTCTGTAAAATTTCTTCCCGCTCTGAATCCTCGTATCTGTCCATAACATCTTGCAAGCCACATTCAATAACCTGCAAGTATTCGTCATAGGTTATACAAGCTGTTTCTTCGGGATAGCCGGGGAATTCCATGCTCAGGACAACTTGGTCGATCGCACATCGCTCAGGATCATCCAGAGCGTACGTCCTGTATGTCGCAATCATACAAACATCATCAAAAATGACGCCTTCTCTTGTAAAGATGATATTTATGCTTTTCAATATTCGCCGTTTATTGATGAAAACGCCTCCGATGAACCGCTGATTCCAGTCGTGATTAATCATTTTTCATACATGTTACGTACTTTTTTAATCCGCAGGGTTAACTCTGCTTTTTCATCTAGCGAAAGTTGCTCATTTAATTGATCAGGTTGAAACTGTTGTATCTCACTTTTAAGTAAATGAAACCGTTCATAATTCGTTATGTTTTTACTGATTAAAAACTCAGCTATAGTTGTTTGGACATTCATATTTTCTCCACGTGTATTTTTGCAGTCCCTTTGAAATCTTTCTTGTGCAGCAAAAATAATGATATCACCGTCATGGCTTGTTTCTTGCGTGAATACATTCAGAAATTTAATTACCTCGTCCTTCATTTCAGAATAGTACCATCTAACTAGCGGATGAGCATCGACAGGTTTGTGTTCTATATTTTGCAAAACATGGTCCCTACGCCTCATCAGATCTGTCAATTGCTCGGTTGTTAACACCTGTTGCAGTTCGAACATATTCAACTGATTTAATGCTTCTACAGTGTGCTTTTTGAGGTTAACGAAAATCTTTGCTGGCAATAGAGATAGTTCACCGAAAGCGACATTAACAACGATCTTCTCCATTTCCCCCATGTTTTCCACATTTTCGTATACATCCCATGTTCTAGCGAGGCATTCGGACAGACTCATGTTCCTTGCTCTGTACGCTAAATAATCTTTATTAATTTCATCAAAAAGCTCTTGGTATTCCCACTCCAAGCTTTGTTCCATTTTACTTTCCCCCTTGCTCTAAACTTTCAAGCTTTGTTCCACGTATTTATAACGAACGAGGGGAAGATACTCTTCCAAATATTCCGTTCCATCTCCTGACTCTATCTTTTTTACTACATGTAAAACCATTCGATTTCGCTTCCCTTCACTTGCAGCACTCATATGGAAAAGAAAAGCCATCATACACGATTTGCTTCATGACTCACGGTTGCATCCACAACCATTGAGACAGCTCTCCGTAATTTAGTAGCTCAATAAATGAAGCTAACTAGCCATGCATTTTCACAAGGAAATCCTCTAATACTCCCCTAGTCGCAACGCCAGCTCTGGGAAGCAATTCATTTACGCGAACGAGCATGGCAGGATTGTCACGTATCATTTGTTTCGCTTCTAGAGTCGTATAGCTTCTCAACGTATCTACACAGATAACGAAAAGCTCCTCATCATCCGTATCCAGCAACGATAGTAGAATGTTCAGTTCATGCTCGTTACAAGAACTGTCCAGACAGTACGCGAGTTTTCGCTGCCATTCTAACGGCTTCATCAGCACATGACTGGACAGGTCTTCCCAATCCTTTTGGCTAAACTTTGCTAGCATGTCAGACGCTATTATGCAGCCATCGTCATACCAATAATCAACGGTATTTTGGCAGCCTGTTATGAAAACATCTAATTCTTTGTACATGCTGATCACCTTCATTCAATATTCAAGTTTTTTCTCATGTCTTCCAAATACACTTACAGTAGATGACCGTAAAAATACTTTTGACCCTTCTCCCATTTTCTGTTTGCAAGACCTTTCACATAGCTTACATAATCTCTATAATTATCAGCCGTGATTACGGTGTGGTAGTCCCCAGGTACTTTTTCACCTGACCAAGTCGACAATAAAGATGGAATAAGTTCCATTCCGAGCTGTTGTTCATGATTGGCGGCAATAAATACCCTTTGCATGAGTATCTTTGTCAGATCCCCAGGAAAGGCCAAATTCTGTAAATAGTAATACTTCCCCGCATCGCAATCTTCCATGAAATCTATGTAATACTCGCCAATCTCATCTACTGTCGCATTATCACCCAGGTGTTCTTTGAAATTGATAAAGCAGTCAATCGAATCTCTGATCATTACCGAAGTGTCACAAATGGTGTCCCACTCTTCCAGCAAGGCCATCAAATATGGAATGACTTCAAGGGAAAGTGTCGTAATAGCCTCAGCCGCAAAGGTATCCACTGCCGCTTTGTTTCCTTCTCCAAGAAAAAGAAGATGATTGGGATCCTGCAAATCTTCGTGTGTTGAAATGGAACAAAACACTCTAATACAAAGGTTTAATAGAGCCTCGTCATTCGTGTAATTCATGAGCTGAATAAGTAGTCGTTTTTGCGTGAAATCTCCCAATTTGAATAGTTCAATCAGATGAAATAAGGCTTCGTGCTCTGTGGTTGCACGTAACAGGTTTTCTTTTATAGTAGATGGGCTAGAGGATGATGGTTGCCCAAACCAAATGTTGTTTGAAATGCTGGTGAATTGTTCCATTCCCTATTCACCGTCCTCAGTCCATTATCGTGGCTTTTTGATGTACGTTGCTGTGTGGATATCATTCTGCACTATCCACTCCTCAACCCCTTTTGCATCTACAAATCGTGTTTTATAGAGAAGCGCTCCATCTAGGACTGCACCTTTTTTCCAGGACGGGTTATTTCCATACAAAGTCACCGAGTTCATCTATAACTGAGCCTTTTTCCATCCCTCGTTCTTCACTGCATCATCATGATATTTATCCTATAAACCACTCTACGACTAAATCGTCAAAAGTGTGCTTAGGGAAAACAACTAGGACCTAGAATGAAATCTGTGTCTTTTCCATGTAAAAAAACCACAAATTACTCATTTCCCTTTTTACTGTCAATCATAAGCTAATTCGAGATTGACAAAAGGAGGATTACTATGGCGAATAAAGCGAAAGCGAAGGTTAGCCCACAATTCAAAAGGCTCTGTACCCGATTTGGAAAAATATTAGGGGGCGAGTCGGAAATTGATAGTGGGCCGGTTTGTTTTGTCATGCGGCTTACAAATCTTCGAGAAACCATCTTGGGAAGACGTACGCTTTCCCCTTTAGTTCGAGCTCAAATGTTTTCGTTTGAATCTCTTGATAAGTCGGGTCGTGCCCTTTGTTTGGGAGAGACTGCCGTTCACCAAAATCAAGTGAACCGCTTGATGTCGAATCTCCGCAAACGCGGGATTAAAGTGACAGCACTTCATAACCACTGGCTAAATGAAAATCCGCGCTTAATGTATATGCATTGGGAAGCGATAGAGAATCCTATCGTATTCGCCAGGAAAACCAAAGAGTCCATCGCATTCCTGGGTTAAATGATGGAGCTATGAGGTTTTCATTTCATCATAATCGAAAGGATGACGAATATGGGCAAAGTAAAGGCAAAAGCAAAGGCAAGTCCTCAGTTTAGAAGACTATGTAACCGGTTCTCTTCTATTTTAGGTGGAACTGAGCATGAAATTACAAGAGGTCCTGTTTGTTTCGTCTCCAGAAATAGAAAATTCAATGCATCCATATTAGGCAGAAAAACAACATCCCCGTTGGTCCGCTATCAATTGTTCTCATTTGAATCCTTGAACAGTTCAGGACGTGCACTATGTTTAGGGGAAACGGCTCTCTTCCAAAATCAAGTAAATCGTTTGCTATCAAACCTTCGCAAAAACGGGATAAAGGTAACAGCGGTCCATAATCACTGGCTCTTTGACAACCCGCGTCTTATGTATATTCATTGGGAGTCGATTGACAATCCCATTGCATTCGCAAGAAAAGTGAAGCGTTCTATTGCGTTTTTGGGGTAATCATTGGTATTGATAATAGAAAACAGCGGCAGCTTAAGACGTGGTGCAGTTCACAAGTCCTAGACTGCCGCTGTAGCTTCAAACCCAAAACCTGAGATTTCCTACAACGGCAATCTATGAATAGTATCCCCTGAATCTCCGTACAATTGCGGATTCACGGGATATTGCCATTTTCGTTACTACTTTCACCTTTTCTTATTATCTCGCGCGTTTTGTTTCACGAGCTGCTGTGCAATTGTATTTCCAATCAGATAGGCTGGTGCAGACGTGTTGCCATCCACCGTGAATGGAATAATCGAATCATCAGCAACAATTAAGTCCTTTACTCCGTGGACTTGACCATAGCTATCCACCACTCCGCCCTTGCTGAGAGGCGCCATGCGAAGCGCACCTTGTTCGTGATGATTATGGTCAAAATTATTTTTGATGAACTCTTCAAGCTTGCGATTATTATTGATGATGTCAAGAGTCGGCGAAATAAGCCGGTATGATCGATCGATCGCAGCTAATTGTGTGGCTATCTTCTTGATATATACCTTATAGCAGTTTTTAACTGCTTCAAGATCTGCGGGATTATGGAGATATCCTTCATCAGCCAGCACGATTTTCAACGGATCATTGCTTTGTATTTTTATGGAACCGCGGCTTTTTGGTTTTAGGAAAAGGATAGCGATCGTCAGTTTCCCTTTTGAGCCGATTCCAATCAGTTGGACTGCCCGACGAGTTTTGTTTGAGCCTGGAGTGGGATCTGGCAAAAAGGCCCCACCTGTAAAAAGTGCATTTGGATCATCCTCAGGCAATGGATTATCTTTCGGATTGGCACTAAACTCAGCAAAGTTGAGCGTGTGGTTTCTAAGGCCTTTGCCTACATGGGGATTGGCGAAAACAACTGGGATTCCTTCGTCCTTAAGCATTTTGGCGGGACCGATTCCAGAAAGCATTAAAAGCTGAGAACTATGGATGCCTGCTGAGATGATTACTTTTTTTCGAGAGTAGGCTCGCACGCGTTTACCCTCTTTGAGAAATTCTACGCCAATTGCTCGCTTATTCTTAAATAATACCCGAAGAACTGTTGATTTAAAGAAAACTTGCAGCTTTCGACCATTGACTCCTTGACCAGCAGTAGTCATGATATCTGATGATAGAAAAGCGGTGGAAGCACTTTCTCGCTGTCCATTGGGTTGCTGAAATAATTGCCAACGCGTAAAGGGTCCCAGGGGAGTTTTCGGGTCATTGTAATCGAGAATTTTTCGAAATCCTGTTGCTTTCTCGATGGCTGACACTAATTTTTTGGACATGGGTGTTGGATTTTCAGGTGCTTGCCGAATGTCGATCAATCCCTTATAGCCACGAACCTCTTTATTATTTGTCTTTCCATTGTAATTCTCCATTTTTCGGAAAGTGCGAGTTGCATTCTTTGGGGACCAAAGGGGTCCCAGCAGCTTCTCCCATTGCTGAAAAACTGCTGACGTAGGTCTTACATACTGCTGTGTGTTAATAGAAGAGCCTCCACCCAATAATCGACCCGTCGTCCATTCAAAACTTCGTTCATTTACTTTTTCCTGAGGTACTCCTTCTCCTTGCCAAAAATATTGAGGAAGATACATCTCCTCCAGCTCTAAAGCAAACGTTGAGTCGCTGATTGGCGTGTCCCTATCATTATTTTCTCCTGCTTCCAGTACGAGAACGGATGTTTTTTTATCGTCCGTTAGTTTCTTTGCAATAACAGAGCCTGCTGGACCGGTGCCTACAACAATGTAATCAAAAGTGATTTTCCCATCTTTCTGTTTGCTTCCGCTCATTCGCTACTCCCCTACATGTACAGTTTGGATCATCCCATGAACTCGAAAGACACGTGTGATCTAAAGAAATTGGGTTAATGTAGGGTATTATTCATGAATGATGATGGTGAATGATTTAAAAAAGCTCATTCCGTCTACCACGACAGACGGAATAAGCCTACTTCACTTCCTATGCTGTTTCTATTTTTTCGGTGTTGGACTTGGCAAACTTTCAAATGCATATCCATTAATCCCGGCAAAATCCATCTTTTTACGCAAATCACTGACAAACTGCGTAAAATAAAGCCCACGATCCATGCTGCCCGCATATTTTCTCAGGTCGTAATCGTAGGATAATGAATCGTATATGTGCTGTAAATCATCGACCAGTACCTTTTTCATATCCGCTTTTTTAATAGATGGATCGACACTGCATTCGTTCACGAGCGCCTGTAACGTTTCCTTGAGCGAATCGTTGTCAAAGGACGGGTGTGAGAGTAAAAATTTCAAATCGTACAAGTCTTTAAACCTCGGCCTTACAATCGTTTGATGCAGCTTCCAAGCAACCTGGATGGACAGGGGCACAGTGTACGGAACCAAGAAGCTTTCCCCAATGGCAGGTTGGTACTGTAGCGGAACCGGTTCTGCATCCATTTCCAGGTTAAACGAAATATCCAGATCAAGCTCGCTATAATCATTCGCTTCCCTTGTTTGACCTGTGAAATAATAGGCAATATCCGTATTGATCGTCGGAAAATCATCTGCCATTGCGTAATCGATATATCTCCAAAATGCATTTTTTCGAAAACTTCTAAACACCACGCCGTCGTTTAGATCCATTTCGGTTACTTGGATCATCCATTGTGTAAATACTTCATGGGCATGTTCAACGTCCCTGATCTTCCCCGCATACAATAAGTCGATGTCATTCGCGTCCCGAATCTCTCGGTTGTCCAAATATTGTCTGGTTAGAAGACTGCCTTTTAATACAAAGGGCATATTCACAAGAGCAACTCTTCTCAACAGTGCTTCCAAAACAATGAGCTCTCTCGCCTCATATTCCAACTCTGCTACATCGTCGTATGTAATCATCATGATCCTCCCTCTACTCATTAGGAAATCCAGCCACTGTCCAGTTCTTCTCGGCTGTCATAAATGCATAGTTCGTATTGTTCTTTAATTAGCCCGATCTGATTTTCTTGCAAAACGGTATGAATCTTTTCTACTCGATCGTAAAACTGTTTCGGGCTTTCATATTCTCGGACGGTGATAAATCTCACTTTTCCATTCGCATTCAAAGAGTTTCTCGAGATATGTCCGCCATGACCCTCACATAAATTTCGTAACGCCGCGACATCATCGACCTGTACCTTGCCATGCCATTCGAAGTAAGGCTTCGAGTTTTTTAGGATGGGCTGGTAAAAGTACGTTTCTTCTTTTGGTGAAATCTCTACTTTTTTTCGGACGATGGTAAAACCGTTGTTTTGAAACGTAGCTGCAATCTTTTCCATCTCTTTATTCGCTTCCTGAAAATCTGCTCGCTTGATTACTCCTGTTATCATCGGTTGATTGATGTAATTTCCCTGATCCAAAACGATCATGACCGGTTTCACTTGTTCCGATTGGCAAAGATCGATAAAAGCTTCCTTTTCATCAAGTTGGAGATCGTTGAAGGTAACATGAAACTCAAATTCCATTGCTTCACTCCCTGACTTTCTTGTATTGCACATTCAATTCAATTCATTTCCTTTTCTTCCTATTTGTATCGTCATAACTTTTCTATTTCTTAACCGTTTCGTTTAAATAAAAAAGTAGAGGTACGTTGAAAATCATTTCTCAACATATCTCTACTTTGTATGAGTGCTAGTTGCTAACCATTTAGCTTGGTGGTTGCTGAAAAGTCCAGAGAGTGTACTTTTATGGACCAATGCCCCAAGATTTCATCGAGTTTTAAAGCGTAAGTCCTGAGCCTTGAGCCTAAAGAGCTTTGATACGTAAGTTTTGAAAGCTGAGCTCTCATCTTTGAGCTTTCATCCTCATATCCGCCAAATAATTATAGGATGGCCTAGTTAACCCACTAGGCAGGGGACTCTCGTTTATCAGCTATTCAAATGATTAGCAAATTACACGGTTAATCCACAAGATTGATTTTGGTAATCGTATTGGATTCGCTTAAAATAAAATCGACTTCACACTCAAACTCGTCAATTTCTTTACTAAGCGTATCCATTTTCTCTTTTAATTTCAATGGGTCTACCAGCTTCGCTTCATTCTGCTCTTTAAACGGTTTGGAGATCGCCTCCATTTCCGTATCCTTCACCTTGGAGTCTTTGCCAAAGTTCGCTTCGAGCAGCTTTTCTAATCGCAGCTGTACTTCTTCATTTTTCTCTTCAACCTGCGTGACAGCGTGGTTGTAATCTCTTCTCATTTTCTCCAGCAGTGATTTCTCATATTGAATGGAGGTTTTTCGCTCGATTGCTTCGGCTACTGTCATTCTCTTGCCGCTTATCGTTACCATTGTCTTCGCGTTGGATTCGACGATTAGCGACTTAATTTTTTGTCTTCTTTTTATTAGATCAATGGTGGATTGGTAGTTGCGCTCTGTTGTTTCCACATACAGCTCTGTTGACGTATAGCCAGATACTGGCTTCGGTCCAATAGCCGAAGATATGAAAGTCGTTTCATTGATACCTTTTTGGATTCTTTTATCGAGTAATTTTAATTCTGAGAGTCCTCTTGTGATAGACATTTCCATCGTGTCGTTCCTCCTCGTGGAGTTTTGATAGGAGAATTGTAATGTATATTTTGGGTACATTTGGTAGTTTACTATACAACTTTTTGAAAATGCCTGTCAAATTTCAGCCCTATTTCATAACCCAGTTTCATAGTCTTCTACCAGCTGTGACTAACTCATTACTGTTCTCCATTATTTTCAAAAGCTCATTTCTCCCTAACGTCAGGGTGAAATGAGCCTTTTAAAGTTTATTCGTTATTACCAATATCAAAGTTGCAAATATAGTCGATACAGCATTCGGGCAGCTTCCCCGCGAGTGACAGCCTCACCAGCCCTAATCTGTTTATCAGCAGGGACATCGATCAAGCGCTGCTTCACAGCCAAAGCCATCGTTGGTCTCGCCCATTCGGAGATCGTGTGTTGGTCTGTGAATTGACTCAAGTAGTCCTCCGTATTCGAAGGGTAGTAATAATTTTTCTTTTCATGTAATGATCTTGCACCAATCGCAGCCATTTCTTCCCGGGATATGGTATGATCCGGGCTAAACGTGCCGTCCGGATAACCTTTGACGATATCCTTTTTTTCGGATGAAGCGATAAATGGAACATGCCATTGCGGCGGGTTCACGTCTGAAAAGCTCTCCGTCGCCGTTTCGTCCAAAGCGTAAAAAGCTCTTACAAGCATCGCCGTGAACTCTGCACGGGTAAGCGGTGAATCAGGCTCAAAGTTGCCATCTTCTTTTCCCGTTACGATTCCTTTCGATCCCAGAAACTGTACGGCTTGCTGTAACTCAGGATCCTTATTGTCAAGATCAGGGAACGATTTAGTGTTATCGTCCACGAAATAGGTTCCGGAACGGTTTATTTCGGCTTCCATGCCGTTATTGTACGGATTGAACTTTCCTCCGATAGGCTGCGTTACTTTCCCATTCGTATAGAACATGCTAGTATGTGTCGCGTCTGCCTGATTTGCAGGCAGAATGAGCCTGATGTTGCTTGATACGTTCGAAAGCTCCTGCCCTTGCTCATCTAAAAATTGTACGTGATATCCGCCGTTATTGTTTTCCACCAAGCGAATAACGATAACCGGGAGCGAACCGAACAGGCGATTTACGGTCTCAAGGTTAAACGTCAGTTTCGCATCCCCCGTATGAACGGTAAGATAGTCGACATCCTTACGATTCGTGAAGCTATCCTTATACAGTTTGACTGTAAAACCTTTTTGTTCAGGCAGAGACGCTAAAATTTCCCCATTTACGACTAACTCTCTAGCAAGGGCAATGTTGTTTTCCGATAGCGTCTGCTCCACGGCAGTCTTAGCCTTTCGCGCATTGTCAGCTACGCGGTCAATCAACTCGGGCGTGATGACGAGTTGGCCGTCAACAAGCTCCGGCTTTTCGCTACTTGCGGCTGTAATAACTAGCTCTCCTGCTTGGGTCAGTCCCTCCACAATAAACGGACGCTGTCTGTCAGCGACAGGAACCGACTGGACGGCCGTGTAATACGTCTCGGACAGCCTATTACTGTCGACGACGTACAACAAAAAGTAAGCAGTCACGTCCGGAGAACCAGCTCTGCTTGCCGTTGCCCTCACAATGGTCTGCCCGGGCTTGTTCGCTTTTACAACCTGTGTACCATTCACATTCGCTAAGGTTCCTATACTCGGATCGTCAATGGTGTACGTCATTTTTGTCCCGGGAAGCAAATTATTTACCGCAATGAATTGTTTGTTCCCAGGTTGTAGCATCGTGACATACGGATAGAGACTCATTTCCGGCGTAGTTCGTATCACAGCCTGGGCAGTTGTTCCAGAGCGATTCCCCGTTGGTTTGTCTGCTGTCCCAGGGCGTTCGGCTGCTGGTTTATCTGCTTTCTCTGAACGATTACGAGCTACCGTTTCATCCATGAAAACAACTAGCTTCGGCAAGGCAATCGAATCTGCCCAAGCCCACAAAGTCTGATCCTTTTTTAATACATAGTAATACCTGGCTTGTGGGGAATAGTCATTTTGGTATATAGAAGCGATGTCCGTAAACTCTGGGAAAACTTTATCGTTGTTGTCCACTGACCAAAGCTGATCGTCTTCTCGGAAGGCATACGTTTTATCGATATTCCGATCTCTCATGGAGTCAAATTGCACGATCGTTCGTGCGTCTTTTGCTGCGTGTAAATACAAAGGGTATTTTTTCGTGTCAGCGGTTGACCAAGACAAGACTGTGCCATCTTTCATATAGGCATAGCTGGTAGAAATGCCCGGTTCTATCTTGACGATATCAGCAAATCCGTTCATCTGCTCTGGACTTGTGTTTTTCGAGCGGTTATTCGGCAGATACGAATTTGCCTTCCATCTCCAAACCGTACCGTCCTTTTTCAAAGCGAATACGATGCCGTTAGCCATTTTTATGGATACGACATCATCTAGCAGCTTTGTTCGAACTAGAACGGGTGAGACACCCTTCATGGTACCTATCTCACTTCCCAAACTCCACACGGAACCGTCTGATTTTAATACGAACAATACCTTATAGGCATTGTTATAATACGCGACTAGTGACGTTACATTTTTTAAATCTTTGATTTGCTTCGGAGCACTAGCCGTACTCGTTTCAAGAGTGGTGACGGGGTCGGCGTCCCAATACCACACCGTTCCGTCTTGTTTTAGGGCCGCGTAGTTAACAATATAGTTTCCCCGGGCCGACTTCCTTTTGACTGTCATCTCCTTCACATTCTGCAAGCCCGGAATTTGCATCTTCTTGGCTTTATAGAATGGATCTGAAGAACTAAGAGGATGTCCATAGATGTACCAAGTCCATACGGTTCCATCTTTTTTCGACAGTAGCACATTATCGTTAAGGATGTGGTAATCCTCTCCGATACGTGTATATTGCTGTTCGTAATCAACTCCTGTGTCATTCCCATTGGCTTGAACCGTATTAAATTGGGCCGTCAGGATTAACACAAGGCTTAACAATGCTGCCATCAATCGTTTCATAGTTGTCCTCCACCAAATATCTCCCCGATAATCTCTTTGCTCTGTCTCCCAATTACCATATTTTGCACTAAACTTCATAGTAACAGAACAAGAAATATTTACAATAAACCTACTATTTTTAGCAGAATGCATTGGCCCTCCATCTATTAGGACAGGAAAAAGCAAAAAAGCCAGGACCTACCTCCCTGGCTACACACATCACACAAGTCCTTCCATTTTCCCTTTTTGTACCGCGTCATCCCGATTCCGCACGCCGAGCTTGTCATACAGAGCAGACGCATAGTTACGCACGGTCCCGTCTGACAAATACAGCTTGGAAGCGATTGTTTTATAACGCATGCCTTGGGCGAGCATCTGCAAAATCTCCTGCTCCCGCTTCGTTAAACCATAAGCATTCTCGTCTTTTTCGCTTTGTTTCGGCGCAACCAGCAAATCTTCCTGTCCGTTTACTGGCTGTCCATCCAGCATTTTATGAAATAGGTCCTGTGCAATCATCGTACCACCGCGATGGACGAGGCGAATTGTTTCCGCTAGCTCGCGTGATTCAATCGATTTTAAGAGATAGCCGTCTGCACCACTACGCATGATTTCCTTGGCTTTTTCCGTATCCTGAAACGTAGACAGGACAAGAATACGAATACCGGGCCATTTTTCCTTTATTCGTTTTGTCGCAGTAATCCCGTCCATATTCGGCATCTCCAAGTCCATCAGCACCAGGTCTGGTTCCAGCTCCTCGCACAGCTCCACAGCCTGCGCCCCATCCTCGGCTAACCCGACTACCCGCAGGTCCCGCTGTCCCTCGAGTATCGAGCGCAAGCTTTCCCGAATAAACGAGTGATCATCTACGATAACCAAACGAATGATTTCGTCGGCGCTCTCGACCATCCTCGGCACCAAACAAGTAACGAGCGTTCCTTCTCCTCGCTCTGAGAAAACGGATACTCTTCCTTGCAAATGAGCCGCCCTCTCTTTCATCGTCGTGATCCCGAAGCCATCCTCCCAATTTTCTACCCCGTGACCGTTATCCTGTACTTCCAGCCTCGTCTGTTGCTGCTCAAAATGCAAGGAAACGACGATGTCCGTAGCGTGCCCGTGACGTACGGCATTCGTCAATGATTCCTGCAAGCAGCGAAACAAGGTCATTTTCACCTGTTTACCTACAGGATACTCTTCTCCAATCGCACGAAAGCGCACATTCACTTTTGCATGTGTCTGAAACTCCTCCGCAAGCTGCCTCAGTGAATGACCCAAGGGAAGCGTCTCTTGCGGTGACCCCATCTGATGCAAGTACCCTCTCACTTCCTTCATGCCTTTTCGCGCAAGCTGCAAGAGGGATTCGAGCTTTTGCACCCCTTCCTGCGACGCTATATCCTGACGTAAGGTTTCCATCCCCATGATGATCGAGACATAGGAATGCCCCATCGTATCATGCAGGTCCTTGGAAAGCCGATCCCGCTCCTCCAGCAGAGTTACTCTCTCGATTTGGGTGAGGTATTGCTCCAGCACACTGTTTTGCTTGCGAATAATTTCATTTTGTCGATGATTGACAATGAGCAAATGAAAGGCAAACCCCATCACATAAGCAAGTCCGACTTGCGGAAAAATCACGAAGGCATCAATTTCCCGCGAAAAAAGCACAAGCAGCAGTGGAAGGATTACAATCGTAATGGGAGCCGCCCAGCGATACGATTTCTCCGCACTATTGGCGGCAATCAAAAAAGCAGGCATCAATAAAGTAAGGTACGCCTCCGGAAACATAGACGTGAGATAAATCGATAATCCGCCAAACAAGAGCATTTCTGCTATTAGATAGTAACGATAGCTCAGCATTAAACAAATCCACGGTACGGAAAAAACCATCATTTCCCAAAGGATAACCATCCATAAGGGCAGCGTGAGATAATCTCCAAATTGTACAGTCGTAACGGTGAGTGAAAAGCAAACGATCAGCCGTAAAAAAAACATCACCCAGTCATACCAGGCCCATTGTTTTACGATATCTAACAAACCATCATCTCCTAATTGCTTTGAACATCAAGCGCGTGTACCCACCAACTAATTGTACCAGACCGTTCCCTAGCTTGGAGCATCCGATCATGAGTATGAATCCTAAACTCATGATTTGCAATGCCTTCAGCTCTGAATCCACTACGCTCCCGAAAAAATGTATCTCCACGAAAGGATAGAACAACGGTACGATCACAAAACATACGGGTGCAATGTAGATGAGCACTCCGATCACCAGGCAGATACAGCCTAGGACAAATTTTTTCATCAGCCAATAAACGGATATCCAGTTTCTCACATCCATTAATTCCGCCTTTGCCTGCTTCCATTGATTTCCTTCTATTCTTTGTCTTGTTTCCAAAGGTTCTATCGAAATATCCGTATAAATCTTCGTCTGAATACGTTCATGCTGGACAAAGGTTTGAGTTGTACGCAACACATTGGTGAGCAACGGAATTCCCACTACGGTAAATGACAAGGCCAAGCCAAGCACGATACTGACCATGTAAAAACATAAATAAAATACTCCCGAGACAAATGTATACAGCAAAAAGATAACATTTTGAACGTTACGCATGATCGCTCTTTTCATGTAAGCTAATTCTCTCCTATCTATCCCTTTTCCGACACACTGATGACGGTCTGCCCTTACCGTAATCCACTAGGCGTCACATGAGCCAGTATCAAAATGTCATATGACAGGCTAAATCATGTCATTTCATCAAAATCATTTTGTCAGTCGGAAAAGTGATGACAGGAAGTAACTACCGAGTATGACACAAGCTTTGCCATACTGTGCTCAAGCACTCACTCTTAGAGTCGGTGCGTCAAACCGTGATGCTAACACAAAAAGGAGAATCGCACATGAAAAAAGTGATACAAAAAATGAGTCTCGTCGTTTTTCTTCTCTCCACAACCTTGATTTCCGCATGCACGCAGTCACTCGGTGCTGTGGAATCCACTCAGACTGCTTCCATTGCTGCCCAAGGACCGGTGGATGCCAAAGAAATAGAAGCGTTTGCCGATCCACTGTTTGCAAAAAAAATGAAAGAATATAATGTCGCTGGTTCCAGCTTTGTTGTCGTCCGTGATGGCAAAGTCATCGTGAACAAAGGCTACGGCTTTGCTGACAAGGAAAAGAAAACCCCTGTTGATAAAGACACGGTGTTCCAAATTGGCTCAGTATCGAAAACCTTTACAGCCTTGGCTGCCATGCAGCAAGTCGATGCGGGTAAAATTGACCTGCATGCCAATATAGAGGAATATCTCGGTGGGCTAAAAATTCCGAATAAGACAGGAAAACCAGTCACCATGTACGACTTGCTCGCCTACACACCCGGCTTCGAATTTCCGGACGAAACTACCTTTACCGGTCCACAATACATCGGGCAGGACATCTCTATGGATGAATTCTTTCCAAAGCACATGCCGGTCATCGTCCGACCACCTGGCGAAGTCTATACGTATGATAATACAGGATTCTTGCTCGCTGGCTACGCTGTGGAAAAAACAAGTGGAATCCCCTTTTACCAGTATATGGATGAGAAAGTGTTCAAACCTCTCGGAATGTCCTCGACCAGTGTACGCTTGAAGCCTGAGCTCATGAAGAGAATGGCTACCAATTACTTTAATACTGGCGAGCAACGTCCGCTAGAAGGAACCAATCCAACTGATGGTCCGCAGGGAAGCATTATATCAACAGCAGATGACATGGCAAAGTACATGATCATGCACCTGCAAAACGGAAAATTTAACGGCAAGGAAATCGTCAGCCAGAAAAGCTTGGATTTGATGCATACGCACCAGTATTCCGCGGGTGACATCCCGATCACAACCTTAGGCTTTGAAAACTATTTTCCAGAGTATGCAAATGGTCAGAAAGTTGTTTTGAAGGGCGGAAACATGCCAGGCCATTCTTCCCTGATGGTATTGATCCCGGAACATAAAACCGGCTTTTTCATGTCCTACAACAATGATTCAATGGTTAGCGCTGATATTTACAAAGAATTCATGGATCATTATTTCCCAGAAACAGAGAAAAAAGCTGAGCCTGTTTACATGACCTTGAGTGAAGCGGATGCACAAAAATATTTCGGCCTGTATCAAAATACACGTGCCTATTGGACACGCACTTCTATTACCTATGAGAATGGATCACTCGTGCTTGAGAGTGAGGCAACCGGAAAACAAAAACTGCGAATGATTAAACCATTGCTATTTGAAGATGAGACAGGCGAAAAAGTCTCGTTCAAGGAAGACAAAAACGGTAACATCAACTACTACTATTACACAACAGCAATAGGCGTTAACATTGCTGGCGAATCTCAAAGAATGGAAATGGAAAAGACCTACTCAGACGTCCCTAACACTAGCAGCTATAAGACCCCTATCAACAACCTCAGCGCCCTTTCCATTATGGGAGCGAAATCAGGAAGTAAATTTGATCCTACAGGGACCATGACACAAGGCGAATTTGCTGACACCCTGATCAAAGCAGAAGGCCATTACGTAATGGCCGGGAGTGAAGACGTGCTTAGACAGCAATTGGCCGCAGGCATCCCTAATTTGAACCCAACGGCACCAATTACAAGACAAGTCGCTGCTGCCATGATCCAAAATTTAAAGCAGCTTGAACCAGTGGCAACCAGCAAAGTGACGCTGCAAGACAACGCCGACGCGTGGGCAAAAGATGCGATCACTGCTCTCGTTTCACAAGGCATCGTCGATCCTGACACGAAGGTAAACGCAGATGGCTCATTCAATTTCCGCTCAAAAGATTTACTGAAGCGTCAAGAAGCCAGTGCCTTGCTTGACTTAGCATTTGGTTACTATTCATTGCCGATTAAACGATAAGCATCCTTTTCCTCTTTTTGGGATAAAGTAGGAACTTGTTGTATACCCTACTCCTTTAAGGGAGGTGACTGGTCGTGGAAAATAGCGATAAACACAGGGGACAAGCTGAGCAAAAAGTTTCAAGTGACTTGAATGAGAAGGAAATCGAGCTTCAGCATCAATTTCAAATGTTCCCTACTCCGGATGAAAAACGCGCTTCAAAAGTGATTACTGAGTTGAAGGATTAATAGCTACTCTCCCCCACTTTAAGGCTGTCGAGAAACTTGGCAGTCTTTTTTTCAAGAATGCTCGAAGCTGAGATGAAATATAGCCGTAATGGACACAGTAAAAGAATGTCCGTTCCCGATTATGGCGAGGTGGACATTCAAGTTCCACGTGATCGTGAGGGTGAGTCTGAGCTTGCAAAAACCGTGATCTCTTTCGTATGCGAATATATGCCATTTGTACGACTTTCGTCATAAACGCAAAACGGATGGTAAAGCTCATAGAAAAAATGCAGCCCGCCTCCTAAAGGAGTTGGTCTGCATTTTTGGAATCGTTAGAGAAGACCCTAGCTTCAACCAGAACACTAACTTTTGCAGTGCTCTCATTATGGCCCTACTGAGTGGCTCTGCATGGACAGGTGTTTTATCGATATTGGGGATTCAGCCATATATTATTAGAACCACCGTACGAAACCCTTACAGGTTCTTTTATATCCTGCCCTATCAAGTTATCATTATAATCAAATGCACCAACCCAAACTCTATATGGGCCTGTTGGCACTTTAGGTACACTTCTGTAATCCGTAAACACCTTAAAGCCGTCATAATAGGCATCAGTATCGAGAATTTGATTAGTATCCGTATTTCTTATGGACAATTTGTAATATTTGGCTCCCGACTTTGTACCCCATGAAACATAAAGATTGGCTGTTTGTTGTTGAATACTCCCAGCAAGAGGTGCTTTAGCCGTTGATACACGATCTCCCTGAGAAGCAAATGCAGCACCAGTTCCCAATGATAGTACCATAGCTGCCGAAAGAACAGAAAAAGCAAAACGTTTCAACATCAGAACAACCTCCTCAAATTTTGTAATACTCATTCCGTGATATCAGATCAACCTGTAAGGCATCCAGCTATGCTTTTCACCTCCTTCAGTACCTTCAACCTCTTCTGATTATTATCGTAATCCATATTTTTCCATTTTTCACCGAAAACGCTATTTCGGAATCCCGTATTTCTTTTGCGCTCCCCGCAATCATTCTTCCAAAATAGAAAAAGAGCGCTCGACTTTTCACAAGTACAAACGCTCTTCTCTCCAAACGACTACCTAACTACCAACTCTGTTCAGGGATGATCCCCCTTTTGATCGCTTCGCTAATCGCCTCTGCCCGCGACCGTACCTGTAACTTTCCAAAGATGCGCGTCAACTGGTACTCCACGTTGCGCTGGCTCATCAGCAAGATCTCCGACAGTTCTTTGTTGCTTCGACCTTTTGCAATTTCGAGCAGAATTTGCTGCTCCCGCTCGTTTATGGACACCTCTTCCAGTTGATCCTCTCCTGTACATAGCCGTACACTATTTCGTCTTAATTGCTTGAACAAAGGAATCGGAATAACGGTTTCATTGCGCACTGTGCATCGGATGGCTTCGATCATCTGCTCTCTTGTGGCCGTTTTGCTGACAAAACCGGAGACACCCGCCTCTACCAGTTTGTTAAAGTACGGCTCAATTTCAAAGCCTGTGTAGATGATGATGAGCGGATTGGGTTTAATGCTCATGATGCGCTTGGTCAGCTCCAAGCCGTTGATTATGGGCATGTGCAAATCAAACAGCATCACATCAAAGTCAATGATTTTGACCAGCTCCAATGCCTCCATCCCGGAAGACACCGCGCTTACTGCAAAATCTGTCTCCTCCTCAAACATGACTTTTGTTCCTTCCCGAACGGAGGGATGATCATCGACCAACAACAACTTCATCATGGATAAATCTCCTTTCCATCCAATAAAAGTGTATCGGCAATCCTATCTACGGGCAGTGTGACATGAACATCAAAACCTTTTCCCACATCGGTTTGAAAAAGGATACTCCCCCGTAAACAGCGCACCCGCTCTTGAATCCCCACGATGCCCATGTGAGAAAAGGTTGATCGTAGCTCAGTTTCAGCCATGCCTTGTCCGTTATCGGAATAGTGCAGGATCAGGTGTTCGTTGTTGCAATCCAACGTGATGTGGACGCTGGATGCACAGGCGTGTTTAGCAGCATTTCGCAACAATTCCTGTACAATCCGATACAGACTGATCGAGATTTCCGGATCGAGATCAGAAGGAATCTCACATTTCGCAAACGTGATCGTAAAATTCTCTTGTTGCTGGGTGTAAGAAATCAAGCCCTCCAGCACTTCTACAATGCCCATCTCCTGCAAAAATGGCGGGCGTAACTCGTTGCAAACTTGACGGATTTGATAGATGACATCCAAGAGTCCTTCTCGAATATGTGTTAGCTCACTGGCGACCGCTTCTGGTGTATTCGTGTCTGTAATCAGCTTATCCAGTCTTCGGTACCAAACAATTTGCTCCTGTAACGCAGAATCGTGCAGATCGCTTGCCAGTCGGCGCCTTTCCTTCTCGGACATGCGAAAAAACAAGCGAAGGAGCCACGGTGACACCCCTTTTTGCTTTTGCAGTGATTCCTCCAGCTCGTCTGACAGCTTCTCAATCAAAAAAAGATTTTCATAAACAAGACCTACATATCTGATCATTGTTTTTATCCATATGATTTCGTCGATATTGAATTGTGTCTGGTTGGGCTTGTTTTGCAACCAGACAAATGCCAAATTCTGATTCCGCTCCCCCATATGGATAAACACACCGCTCTCATCGGTAACGATGTCCCCAATCTTCATGACGCTATTTTTTTGAAGAACCTGAATAATATTCTCCGTTGGCGGAGCTGGATAACCTTCCAGCCAATGTACCTTCCTCTGGTTCGGTTCAATCTCTGCGATGGAAACGGCTTTTACTTGCAACGTGTCACGTATTTCAGCAAGCAAGCGTTCATCCAGTTCTACCACCTTCATCACTCTCATGATCTCTCGTGAAAAACGATCCAGGCTTGACTGGAAATTGAGTTTTTCTCGAAACAAAATGTGCCTTAGTTCATAGTCCAGCGTCTCTTTCGCAAAAAAGAGCAGCGTAATAATCAGATAAGTCGCCAGTGACAGCTGAAGCCAGCTCACCATTCCATTAGGAGAATAGCCGATCACATACATGCAAATCAGCAAGATCAACACCGACGGCAACAGTGACAGCAGGAGATAATACTTTAATCGGTTCAACAAAAAATCAATATCAAGAAGCTGTTTCGCTGTCACCAAATAATAAAAAGAGACAGGCAAGTAAAACAGAAACGAGACCGCTACCTCCGTCTGGATCAATTCAAAACCAAAGAGCGTTTTCGGCAAGGTCACCAGCCCTACATAAGGGAAATAGGATACACATATCCCGGTGAGCATAACCTTCATGATCGCTTCTTTTCGTGTTCGTCGGTAATGGAAATATTGCAATAAAATAACAATGAGATTAATCAAGAATACAATGGAGTAAAAGGTCAGCTTGACTACATACACCGTCAGGAAGTATTCCTTCATCTTTGCAAATGAAGCGAAGCTTTCGGCAACATAGAGGAGCGTGCTTGTGAAGTATACGAGAGTCAATAGGATGCGCCCTCTCGTGTGGAGGAGGTCAAAATAGCTAAGAAGAAAATGCAGTAATAAAACGAGGCAGAACAAAACACCCAGCGTATTTCCAAGCCGAATGATCATGTCCCCCAAGCCAGCGGTAGCGCCTGATACATAGCCACACCCGGTCGCCAGAAAAAACAGAATTAACGTGATCGAAGGAACATTTTTCGCCTCTGTCTTCTGCAGCAAAAATATAGAAAAGAGAAGCAGCATGACAAAAATAATGCCTGGCAGAATCACACAGTACACCAGATACGAAATGCTGTGCTCATTTTGTACGTGATGCACAATCCGCTTCCCGTCTTTTATGACTTCCAGTATATCTGCCGTACCAATCTTCCCAAACCGTGAAACGGAGATGTCCTCATCGGGAGAATGACCATCTATTTTTATAATCCTATCGCCTGTAGCTATGTCATTCTCCTCTGCCCACTGACTTGCATTGTACTCCGATACGACGTTGTCTGAAACGATCCAAGCCCCGTCAGGCATTTTCTCTACATATATGTTCACGAGCGTTTTGGTAAAGGCTAAATAACTCGCATAGCTTGCAAAAAAGCCTGCCAGTACAAAAAGGACGATAAAAAGCCATTGCTTCTTACATAATTGCATTCGGCTGGATCTCCTTTACCACGATCATTTTGAATCAATGTACTTTTGTGAAACATAACATAAATTACCTTATTTTACCAATTTCTCCCCATAAGGTCTACTTTCCTTCGGCTGCACATAAAAACAGGTCAATCATGGTGGTATCTGACCATAATCGACCTGTTCGATGCAATACTATTACGTTAAATAGGGTATAAAATTCAATCTCCATGTACGTACAACTGAAATGAAGAAATCTCTATGCGGGTATTACATGGGCTAAGTCTGCCCCTGAGCTTAGCCACCCGATGCATTCCGCACTGGGTGGGTTCTATCCATCAACCGCTGAGACGGTGACAGAAACAAAGAAGACCACAACACGGCGGTTAGCTCGCATTGTGGCGTTTTGGGTTGTGTCATTCTAAATACACTTCTTTGAAATAATAAAATGATCTATAAATTTTGAAGTTTAGTTAAGACTTCCTTAATTCGCATAGAAAGATCCAACTTTTCATTTTCCGACAATTGTTCCCCCACATCATTCATATCGAATTGCTCTAATTCATTTTTTATTTTCAAAAACTCCCCTTTAGCATTAATTCTATATCTGATAAGTAGTTCTGCAAGTGTTGTTCTAACAACTATTTTTTCACTTAATGTACTCCTACATTCACGCTCGAATCGTTCCATTATTTCCTCAACAAGCTCAATTGCATCTTTCTTCTCATTGAATAAAATCCCAAAGTAATTTTTAACTTCCTTTTCTATTTCAAAGTAGTAATATCTTGCATACGGACTATAATCTACAGGTATACTTTCAATTCCATCAAGCACCATATCTCTTCGTTCTAATATGTCCTGATAATCATCTGGAGCTATTTCATGTTGTAACTTATTTAAATCTAGAGAATTTAATGCATCAATTATCTTTTGCTTCGATTTAACAAAAATTTTCGAATGTGTTAAATGAATTCTCCCTTCCGCAATAGACAATACTGCTTTTTCCATTTCACCTCTTTTATCCATACCGAAGTATGCCTCACATGTGCAAGCAAGAGCTTCAGGACCACTCATTCCCTCACTTTTAAAATAAAAATAGTTTTCATAAAAAGCTCCAAATAAAGCCTCATAATTTCGTTTCACTTTATGTCCTCCTAATAAATTCCTTATGGTTCAACTAATTCATCACCGTTATGAATTACCTCAATATCAATATTGAGATAATCTTTGTGGAACTTCTCAATGATTCCGCTACAGCTTGCACAGGTATCTAATTCAGTAAATACTTTTATTTTCCCACGAACATTTGATGGATCTGGTAATTTATCTAATCTGTCAGCTAAATCATTTAGAATTTTATACTCCGTATCCATGTCTCTTTTAAAAAGTTGACCACTTTGCTCAAGATAAAGTTACCCACTGGAAGACTGAACACACATCATCTTTTTTACACCTATTAGCAAATGTTTTTGCTGAGCCGAGGATCGTCAGGGACTTGCGTAGCAAGGGGTTTACCCTTTATCCTCGACGAGCATTGGTGCAGGAAATAAAATGCTACTTTGTGTGAAATGAAGCATCCTAGGTGGTCAACTCGAAGATGAGCGTCTGCCCCAAAAATGGTCAACTTTTTGATTAGCATTCACATGCGTACAAATAAAATGAAAAAGTCTTTATACGAATACAACTTGAGTTAAGTCTACTTAGATTCATCTGCCCTACTCATTCGGCACTGGGTGGGATGTTCAACCAATAAGTCTCAAATATAACAAAAGACCACAATACGTTCGGCTATCTGGCATTGTGGCTTAGTCGATTCTATTACATTATCTTTTTGTTGTGGTATAAATCTATACAAATATCTTGACTATAGTTTTCTCAACACATCCTTAATTCGACTAGATAAGTCTCTCTTCTCATCTTCCGATAATTGTTCGCCAATATCATTCAAATCGAACTGCTCTAATTCACTCTTTATAACCCTAATATATTCATTTGCTCGTATATTATTTAGTAATATTAATTCAGCTAAAGTTGTTTTGACAGTTATGCTTTCACTTGACGTATTTCTACAATCCCTCTTAAATCGTTCCAAGACATTATTAACAATATCTTCTTCACTACATGCTTCAAAATTTTGATTTTGAAAATACTCCCTAACGTTATTTGTCATTTCAAAATAATACCATCTTACTACAGGATAATAATCCAATGGCTTTGTATCTATTTCTTGTAAGATTCTATCTCTACGGATTAGTAAATCCTTAAATTGCTCATCTGTTACTTCCTCTTTGAGCTTATTTAAATCTAATGAGAGTAATTTTTCTTTTATTCTTTCTTTTGTAATAAATAGTACCTTTGATTGCTTTAATAATAACTCTGAATATACAATATAGATAATTGCCTTTTCCATCTCTCCTTGATTTAGAACTGTTACATATACATCGAATGTTCTTGCAAGTGATTCCCTATCACTCATGTTTGTATTTTTATATGAAGTATAATCTTCTATAAAAGACTCAAATAATTCCTCATACTCCCATTTCAAACTCATTCTATAATTACCACCTTTTTTTTATTATTTATCGGGTTCTTTAGGAAGTTCTTTAGGGGGTACTAAATCACCACTATTATGAATTACCTCAACTGTAATTTTTCGATATCTTTCTTTAAATTGACTAATTATATAATTACAGCTTCCACATGTATCTCTTTCGGTAAATATCTTTACTTTCCCTGTAGCATTAAGATTATCCCCAATCTTATTGGCTAAATCATTCAATATTTTATATTCCGAGTCTGCAACCCTTTTAAATTCTTCCCCCAAAAGATCAGGAGCTTTTGTAGCATTAAATACGATGTCCTCGGGGTTCTCTGACTCCGGCATCTACTACCACATTCCACAAGCCTAACAAGGTATCTCCGAGAGCATCTAACTTCCCTTTCGCCTCAGCGTTGAAGGCTCTGCGGGCCATGACAGCAGTCTGATCGTTTTACTGCATATCCTGTTTAAAAGCAATCTGTTTGCCTTCTATTACATACAGGAAAAAGCTTATTCCTCCTCATCATTCGAGTTGGAATAAGCCTTTGACGATAATTTTTGTTCCCGATAAGTTATCTTTTTTTCACTTTGGTTGCTGCTACAATGTCAACGCTGCGTGGTAGTTTAGCTGAGTTTTTCTTTCTGTACGATAATGCAGTAAACAGTAAGAAACCTAGACAAGTAGTGAGTACTCGTTTGGGACATAACCAGACTATGATTCTAAAGCTTATTCAATACCTCATTGATTCGGATAGACAGGTCTAATTTCTCATCTTCTGATAATTGTTCACCTACATCATTCAAATCAAACTGCTCCAACTCACTTCTTATTTTTACAAACTGTTCATTTTCCTTTATACCGTGTCTAATTAGTAATTCTGCAAGTGTAGTTTTTACAACGATATTTTCACTGAGCGTATTCTCACAATCACGTTCAAAACGCTCCAATATTTTTTCAACAAGTTCATTTTCATCTTCCAAGTCATTAATTATTTCTCCGAAATAACTCTTCACTTCTTTTTCCATTTCATAGTAATACCATCTTGCAAATGGATCATAATCTAGTAGTAGATTATCAATTTCATCTAGTACTAGATCTCTGCGCTCTAATATATCCTCGTACTCATCTTTAGAAATTTCAATTTGAAGTTTCTCTAAATCTAATGAATTTAAAACTTTAACCAATTCTTCTTTAGCTTTAATAAATATTCTTTTGTTTGATAAACTAATATTTCCTTTTGCAATATACACTACTGCCTTTTCCATTTCACCCAAATTTACTACACCTTCAAATTCATAAGCTGTTCTAGCAAGAGCTTCAGAATTACTCATATTTTCATTTTTGAACTCAAAATATTTACCATAAAATGCACCAAATAAAGCTTCATAATTTCTTTTCATATAAACCTACCTTTATAGTTATTTGGGAATGATCATATTACCATCGTTATGAATTACCTCAATATCAATATTGGTATAATCTTTGTAGAACTTTTCAATGATTCTGCTACAGCTTGCACAGGTATCTAATTCAGTGAATAATTTTATTTTTCCACGAACATTTGATGGATCTGGTAATTTATCTAATCTGTCAGCTAAATCATTTAGAATTTTATACTCCGTATCCATGTCTCTTTTAAAAATTTGACCACTTTGCTCAAGATAAAGTTACCCAACTGGAAGACTGAACACACATCATCTTTTTTACACCTATTAGCAAATGTTTTTGCTGAGCCGAGGATCGTTAGGGACTTGCGTAGCAAGGCGTTTACCCTTTATCCTCGACGAGCATTGGTGCAGGAAATAAAATGCTACTTTGTGTGAAATGAAGCATCCTAGGTGGTCAACTCGAAGATGAGCGTCTGCCCCAAAAATGGTCAACTTTTTGATTAGCGTTTACATGCTTATAACCATATTGACGAAATCTTTATACGGTTATTACACGGGTTATATCTGTTATTGGTTGAAGTATGTGTTCATTAGGCACTGAGTGGGTTATTTTTGAATAGCCGCCACTTGTATGACTATTTTTTAGCATGAAGCGGCGGATAAAAAAGAAACCACAACACGGCAGTTAACTCGCATTGTGGCGTTACATTGTAGTAAGAATATACATATACATATACATTATTTAGAGTTGCTTGTATAAAATAAATTACATATCTAGAAAGACCCCCACGGCTTAAAACCGCTACCCCCAATTAAACTTTCCCATGCTTCTTTTGCATTATCACCTAATTTCCCTGTACTGCAGTACACTTTTCCACTTTCTGATACAAATAGCACAAGATTGTCACTATCAATAAAACCCACGGGCACTAAATTTTCTTGAGCATATTTCTCCTCTGCTTTGAAAGCTCCCTGGCTTCTGAACTTCACACCTGTATTGTGGGTCTCATCGTTTATAGTATCTTCTATTACTAGATTACCAAACTCTGATAAAAATTTTTTCACTTCCGGATAAATGGTGAAACCTAATTTTCCCAAATTCTCTTCGATTTCTTTAGTGTCTATATTTCTTCCCTCATACCAACCAGAATTTCTTAAAATCTTCATAGTTTCATTACTCATACGTCATTTCTAAAAGTCTTGTAATCATTTTTATGTTACATTCAAATAAAATGTTATATTTGCATATTTCACTATTTTTGTTACAACCTCATCTGAAGTAATTTTTATTTTATATTCACATTTTGGATACTCTAACCCTACCTGAGAAATTTTTATTTCTTCAATACTTATGCTTTTTGCTCCTATTAGTAGAGTAACCAATTCATAAATCAACTCAAGAATTTCTTTATGAGACTTGTCTCTTAAACTTCCTTCATAAACGACATTACCATACGTATCACTTGAAGTATATTTTTCCTTTATCGCATCATCAATCAACATAATTTCCTCATTTAGGAAAAAAATAGACGTTTGATGACGGTAGAAACTAACATGAAAATCTTCATTTTCTCCATCTAAAACGACGTATTCTATCATTTTCCCTGAAGAAGGTAAAAATTCTTCATCATCTGAAAGAATTCTAAGTTCTGCCTTCGGATTTTTGCTTAAAGGTTCTACGAGATATGAAATAATCTCCTCATTTGAGAAATCCATACAAACTTGACCTTCTTCATAAACATAGCTCATTACAATCTCTCCTTATAATTTAAAATTTAAATTTTTAATCGAATGTTGTCCCTGGTATAAAGTTTTCTCTCATAAATTTAGTTTGACATATTAAGCAAACGGGAATTACATCTCCTGTTCTAGGCCTTATTGCAGGTGTCATAACTATATCCTTAATATTCTCATATCCACCTAATTGTTCAACAACTAAATCTTCAGCACAAACTCCATAGTTATTTTTCGAACTCTTAACACCAACTGCAACTTTACCTGTTTTTATATTTACTCCTCCAACTACTGTTGCAACATCCCGTATCTTAGTTTTACTCCATGTAGCAATTTCAGTGAGTATTTCATCTCGAGCCTTGACTGCTTGTTGAAAATGCAAATCCATGTCGGGTACTCTATCACCTGAATTAGATTCACCCGTCCCCTCATTACCACTATCACTCCGACGATGATTCCCTCCACCACCGCCTCCATTACCAGACAAATCATCATGCCGAACAAAATAAAACCTATATTCACCCGAATAAGCTTCTCTAAAAACAGCAACTCCACCAAGCACGTTCCCCATCTGCTTGAGAAGCTTATCAACCATTTCTTGTAATTCCTCGATCGACTTTGGAAAACTCTTAGCCTGCGTCTTTAGCTTTCCACCCTTTAGGGATGCGCTACTGTTCCGGTTGTTATCAACGCCATCGAGAAGTAATCCCGTTCTATTTCCACCGTCTCGTTTTCCACGTTGGGCATCCCCATCTGGTAAGTCAATTGCCTTTTTTACTCCTTGCTTATAGGCAGACGCAGCCCCACGGCTGAGTAGCAGCTCGGCGATAGCCAAATCTCTCTTGCCTTGATTGCTACCTTTTTCGTAGCTTTCTTCAATCGACCTGGTCCACATGCCGCCTTTTACAGTGTCATCCCACATGTATTCCGCATCTTTTACAAAAGGTTCTACGTAGTCGCTGTATAATTCTTTTGCGCCCGACAATACAGATAGTCAATTCCCATAGTTATACATTTTTAGATATACTCTTACACAAGCAACAAAATATAGTTGTCTTCCTCTGCAGACAGAAAAGGCTCATTCCCACTCACCGTTCAAGTTGGAATAAGCCTTTGAAAGTTTATCAAGTGTTTTAGTGTTTAGTTTGTTAGTTGTATTGTGCGATCTTGTTGCTAGAATTGTAAATGGATTTACACAAAAATTAATTACACCATTAAAGTGTGAGGCTTATAAGTCTTCTTGTTTTAAACTCAAAATATATTCAAGTCTTCCTTTCCAAGTATTATCTGTCTGTACTATTTTATAATCATCTTTTTTTATACGTTCTTTGTACAAACTGATATCATGAAGAAGTTGCTTCACATCATCTACTTTAATATAATCCTCAAATTCTAAATTCATTAAAAATTCGTCTAATTTTAATACTATAAAGTCAGGAATTTCATTCATTTTCAAACTTTCTAAGGCCAGACATGTAAAGAATGCTGTTTTACTGAAATTGCCTTCGTTTAATAACCACCAGTCCTCCTCTAGAATTCTTGCAGAAGCTTGAGCAGTATTGTACTCGTTATTACCAACGTATTCTTCAAACCCAAAATCCACAGAATCTTTAATTTCTTCGTAGGTACTCATAACACACATCCTTTTATCTCATGCTATTAGTATAAACGTTTAATTTTATATTAGGGAATTTACGTCTAAACTCAAATATCAAATTTGTACAACTCTGGCATACGTCAAAATGTGAAAACAAATCAATTTCACCCTTTATAGTCGGGTCTTTAATTTGTGAAGCGATATCCTCTAAAATTTTTGCTTCAGTATCTTGATATCTTGCAAAACCGTCATCTACATATGTTTCAAATATTCTATCGTTTTTTTGATGTGTAAAATTATCAAGTTCTGCAAATAAATCATCCAATGTATTAATTTGACTATGAGAAATATAGTCTTTCTCCAGAAATATCTACTTTAGCGGAAGCTAGATTACCTTTCTCTAATCTTCTTAGTTTTTGCTCTAAATTTCTTCGCTGTTTACTTGAAAGATTTTTAAATGCTTCTGATTTTCTTATTTCATCCGCTTTTTTCTTTATTTGATCTCTTATATCTTTAGTTCTATTGTAAAGGTCATTAATTATCTCTTGTTTGTCAGCATCACCCGTCCCCTATGTTGTAAAGCTAAACTATTAAAAAGGAACGGTGGTTGCTAGAATACTAGCAATACCACCTGTCAGCTCGCTTGTTTTTCTACTTGTTCGGGGAGACGAAACGCTGTCTTGTGCTTCATCATGCCGTAAATAATGTTGACTAGTCTCCGCATCACACATACCAATGCTTGCGTTGGTGTTTTGCCTTCTTCTTTCTTGCGGTTGAAGTATTCGTAAAACAGTGGATTACGTGGTTTCTTGCTACCTTTTGAAACTTGTACCTGCTGGACAGCTAGGTTATAAAACAAACCATGAAGTATCCGATTACCCTGTCTGCTTTTTTGGTTCGTACCTTTGCCGCCGGAACTGAAATTGACAGGGGCTATCCCTGCAAAACGTGCCAGTTTATCTGCGCTGGCAAAACGGCTAATGTCGCCTATTTCTGCCACTAGAGAAGATGCCGTTACCAAATCTATGCCTGGCATCGTTTCTAGTTGGTAGTCTAGCCGTTTCATCATACCTTGCAGTTCGCCTTCTACATATTCGATTTCCTTCTTGTTGAACTGTATATCCCGCATATGGCTCTTGATTAGAAAGTCTCGTTGTTCCTGATAGCTTCTGGTTGTGTCTCCATCTGCATGCACTAGTGCCAGTATTTCTTCTGCCTTCCTTGTCGAACACGCATTGTTACTTGATTTCCGTAAAAACTCCGCAAATTCTTCGACCGAGACACCGTTTAGTACGTGTGGGGCAGGGTACTTCTCCCAAAAAGCCAGCGCACATTTTCCGTCGATGTCGCTAAAGAACTTTTTGTAACTTGGGTAATGGTAACTGAGTTGGGTGTGCAATTGGTTTTTAAGGGAGATCAATCCCTTCACCAAGCCATTCCTTCTCGTCACCAGTTGACCAATCGTCCAGTATACGTCTTGCGGGTTTGCGGCGGGTAAGATGTCCAACTTGTTTAACAGGATTCTTGCTACACACTCCGCATCCCAGCTATCGCTTTTTTGTGTGGTCGGGTAACTTTGGCGCTCGGCATACGACAGAGCAGAATTGACCTCCTTCACCTGCTGTTTATTTTCTAACAGGTACACCGCTAACGAACGACCATACCCGCCTACATCTTCCAGTCCATACACAGGGATCATGCCTCGATTCTTGAATTGCTTGACATACGTGATCAGTTCATCAAAAGCGGCCGGCTTGTTCTCAAACGTAATTTCCCCCAGCTTCTCGTTCCAGCAGTTGATCACCACCGCCGTATGTGTTTTCTTGTGCAGGTCAACTCCAATGTAAATATGCTTCTGTTTGTAGTGCATGCAAGGCATCACCTCTGTCTATGAAGTACGTTAAAAGGTAAAAAATGTCGGCAACCTCAGCTCAAGCGTTAGTCAACAAGTGACCCGCAACGGGACGCCAGCCAGTCCATTTTCTAATCGTTCAACGTCTGATGCTTAACATATGACAAAAATCCTGATTTTTTTAAGCTCAGAGCAAAAATATTTTCACTTTTTCTCCCTTTGCCCCATTTGACAGGACAAGAGCGCTTTAGCTAGTTGTACATGCAAAAGGTCATTTCGCAAGTTGTTGCATACGGTATGCACCGCTATAAAAATTTCTTCCATCGAGATTATGTGGTACTGTGTCCCTTTCTGACACGTATGTTCCAGTAATACCATCAAGTAAGCTTCGCACGTGCGGATACGTGTGAGCAGTCGTTCTTCCTCCTCTACCTTCCGTTCATATTGCGCGGTGATTTCGTCCATCTCCGCTCACCTCTCCTTCATACGAGGTAACAGTTATGTATCGATGCGTAGTATACGACTTCTTCCAAAATCTGCACAACCCTGTATGTTTCCTGTCGTTTTCCTCTGTGGGAAGGTCGTATACTACTAGTAACCGTTACTACTTAGGAGAAAGGAGACTATACATGCCGTCTCTCGTTCATATTCGCCTCGCTGAGATACTAAAAGAAAAACAAATGACTCGACATCAATTTGCCCTGCAAGCAGGCTTGCGCCCTAGTACCGTGAGCGATCTATGCAATCGTCCTGTTCACCGCATTTATCTCAGCACGATTGCTACCTTATGTGAAACGCTTAACGTGTCCATCAGCGATCTACTCGTTGTTGAACCTGCCGATTAAGCCTGATCCTCTTTGTGATGGGATGGGAGATATGCAAACAAGCTTTTCTGCTTTAACCAGGGAGGTATCTTCTCCATACCTCCCAAGTTTTCAGCGGCTTTCTTTAATTGCCGTTCATTCCTTGCCTTTTCTCGTTCTAAATGTGTTAGGTGAAACTCGAATTGATTCATCGTCATATGTTTTGCTAGAAAGTACATTCGTTTCGAGCGAACATACTGAATCATGTCTTCGCACGCTGCAATTCTCTCCTGTGCTTGCATCGCCTTTTTTGCGTAATTGGTTCTTCTCATGGGTTTGTCCTCCTCGGATATGTCTAATGCCTGTAGCTTATTCCCACTGCATAACCGCTTGCTCCCCCTTCAAATGGTCAGCAGGTGGTTTTTCCTTTGATTCGCTTCTGAAAGGTGGAGATAAGGGCATAACTGCTCCTTCACTATGTCCGATTCCTCCGTCCATCGTCGCTCGTCTTCTCTCACCGGGACAAATCCATTCGGAATCAGTCCATGAGTTTTCCCTAGTAGAATATCTGTGCCGCGCCACGAGCATCCTGCCTTCCGCAAATCTCGTAAATGTTCATAATAGGTGGTAGGTTTGTAGTTCTTCTTGACAAATGCTTCGCCAAGCGTAGCCATCAAGTGCCATGTGCTAAACAAGCGACCTGCCCGTCTCTCCCCATACAGTTCCGTCAATCGTTGCTGGACAGCATGAATCGTACACACCAAATTCATGCCACTCTGCCCTCGTCTTACTACTTTTGCCATCTCCGCATCATATACGCCTTTCAGATAATCGTCTGTGACTTCCGAAACCAATGGCTGATGTCCAAAGTCGTCACGTAGTTTCTTGGTGCGTATTTCCACCTCTGCCCGCAGAATTGGATCGGCGAGCTTTTGCAACCGTTCTGCCTCTACTTCCCCGAACACATTGATAATCCGTTTCCTATCGTGCTTACGAAACTCTGAGCCTTTATGATAATATTTCACACATGTCGATTCCCCTTTGAGAAATATTCCGTGTCTCCCATACGTCCTTACTTCTTTTCTCCCACACTTTTCGCCTAGATGAAGCCCTCCTATCCATGCTTTCACAGCCTGTTCCGACTGCAATATAAACACTTCCGCCCAATCGACCCGCCGTACTTCCCACAACAAGGCGGAAGGTAAAGTCACACCTAACCATTCTCCTACTTTCTCTACCAGCCATACCATCGCCGCCTGAAAATGCTCGGGGCCGCCGTACACGTTATGACCCATGAGCTGTTTATGTACGCTACATTCTAGCGTTACAAATGGTTCACACTTGATGTTCCTGCCCCCAAACCCACGTTTTGACCTCTCTACTTTCACTGAGATTCGTGCATCAAACGAACCTTCCAAGCTTTTCGTCGTAAAGGAACGCAAAACTTCTCCAGACGGTTTGTCCACTTTTTGCTGTAGAATACTTTGTTGCTCAATCTTCACTGCTAGTTCTTCACCAATAAACAGTGAACGTAGGGTAACTGTATCAATCGCCATTGTTTAATACTTCCCTTCTCGAATGTTGTTCTTGTAAGCACAAGCGCCAGACGATTGCCTCACATCGTCTTAACGGTTAAGCGTAGTTTTGTTCCGTGATACTACTGGACAACACTTGTTCATCATCTTCTGTATCCATTTTTTCGCTACGCCTTTTCTGTCCATGATGGCTCCTCTTAGAGACATATAATAAAACCAAAGAAAATATTAAATCCTTAGTGCAACTTTTTTACTCCTCCAATCCAACTTAAAAATAAACGCAAAAAAGCACTTGAAATCACCAATAAAAGTGTTTTCCAAGTGCTTGAAGTTTATGTTTTCTAAGATTTCAAAGTTTGGGCAAGTTAGCAGTATCCCCTGAACCACAATGGGATACTGTACGGAGATTATGGCACATGCTTTGTTTGGAGTCAACAATAACGTTTAACCCTGTGAGATGGTTCGCTCTCGTTTGTATCTCCCCTCATCGGTGTCATTTGTGGTACGCCTATATGAGAACGTTGTCTAGCTGGGTTCTCGTTGCTCTGCTGTTTATCCCTCCTGTCCCCTAGTCGAGTACACCTAACTCACGACGCATTTCAATCTCCAGTTCACGTAACCGCCTTTGCTTTTTGACCAGTTCCTCAAACCATTCCTTGTCCTTCATGGCTAGAGCCATGTCAATCATTTCGTCGTAGTCTTCTGAACACATCATCATCCGTTCTTTGAATTCGCTCATTTGTCCAGCCTCCCAATGTCTACGTAATGATTAGCTGATCTGCCTTACCTTGTTCCACAACTGGCGGCTAATGATGCGTGGGAAAACGTCTTTCTGTCTGATGCCGTTCTGCTCTTTTTGCCCGTTGTACATGTTGAACCCTGTGTACGTCTCATTGTTCAAAATGTTTTGTACCTGTACGACTGTCCAAGCCTTTCCTGTCTTGGTATGGATACCAGCGTTGTTCAGCAACTTGGCGATGCGATAAGGGTTTGTTCCTTCTACATATTCCTGAAAGATGTATTTTACGGTGCTGGCTTGCTGGTTATCCAGTTCAATGTTTCCGTTCCACAGCCTGTAGCCATAAGGAATACCTCCGCCAGCGTATTGATTCTTTCTAGCCGTAGCGATTCGTCCGTTTCGGGTACGTTCATTGATGGTTGCACGTTCAAACTCAGCAAAACCGCCAAGCATTTGCAAGAAAATCTTCCCTTGCGGAGTCGAGGTATCCATTCGCTCCGTCACACTAATGAACGCCATGCCGTGTGGTTCCAATTCCTCTTCGATCAAGTCCAGCAGATGATTCAATTGACGATGGATACGGTCTGATTTCGTCACGACAATTCCGCCAACCTCATGTTCGGGCTGCTGAATGTAATGCAGCATCTCTTGATAACCATCTCGTTCTATTGTGCTGCCGCTAACCCCTTCGTCCTTGAAGATCGCTGCCAGTTGCCAGCCCTGACTCACGCAAAACGCTTCAATCTGCCTTACCTGTTCACTAATGGATGTGTTCTCCATCTGACCGTCCGAGGAGATACGCACATAGCCTACCCATTTCTTGACCTTCGTTTCCTTCATGTAAATGCCTCCTGTTTTTTGTAACACCATACGACCTTACGGAAGGCATTTACAACCCTCTTTATCCTTTTCGCCGCTCGTTAACCGTGATCGTGGTAAGACATTTTTACATTCATTTTTAGATGCCACGCCTTCTGCGGTAGTAAAAAGGAGCGAAACAAAGCGTGTGCTCTGTCTGCTCCTGTCTTCATCCTTGAAACTTGCTTCTCGCTTGGTGCAGTATCTCGACCAACTGGTCTAACGAGCCATCGCTTTTCTGCTTCTGCATATCCCTGAGCTTGCCGTTCTCCCGAATAAGTGCCGCAACATTCATCTGCACTTTGGTGATGGCATCTTCAATGGCTCTAATCTCAGCAGGGTCAGGCTTGTCCTTCTGTTCCTCCTGCTGAATACGTTGAAGCATTCGCCTAATGCGTAACGCTGAAAGTCGATACTCGCTATCCACCTGTACATTCGGGTCGGTTGAAACCTGATGGTACAACTCTTGCTCTTCCTCCGTTAGCGTATCTAGCCAGATCGTTTCATACAGTCCATGCTTCAAGGCGTTTTTGTTGCCTTTCAGGCTCTCGCTATGCTTCGCCCTGTCCTTCGGACCCGTGGATTTTCCACCATGCAACTTGCAACGTCCATTCTTTAGAGCCGTTTTTTTACAAGCTTCACCGCTTTTCGTCTTGGCTCCGCATCGTTTCTGTTCCATTTTCACATCCCCTAACCTCATTTCATGGGGTATCGTTTCCCCGACCCGGGAGGTCATCCTGCCTCCAAGCTGTTTATCTATCTGTTTCAATACATGTTCACTATTCTTGTTCATCTTCTTCAAGAAATGACTCCTTTAATGCTTTCCTTCTACTTTCTTCCCTCTGTTTCTTATGCAACCGAAACTCCTCAAGCTGTTCCGTTTTAGCAATAAACGTAAAGCAGTCAAAGTACATACGTGTTAGTTCTGCTTTCGTTTCGATTTCGTGGTGTAACAGTTCCCATAAGAATTCTTCATGTTTCGTCATTGTGCTATTTCCTCCTATGACTTTCGTATTTGGTTGCTCTCGTGGTTTCGTGTCTGTTGCGGTAAAATGTCCTTGGTCGTACATTTGAATGGGTGCGGCTACCTACGAGCGTTTGGCTGCATGTGTTATTCCTTGGATTGCTGTACCTTTCGTTCCCAGTATCTGCGCTCGTACTCCTTCGCTTTCAGCCGATTCTCCGGATTCTGCCTCCATTTGCGCCGATACTCACGTTCGTATTGTTTTCTGTATTCTCGGCGTACTTCCAATGCTTCCGGACTCAATGACTTCATTAGCTTATCCCTCCAGTTCAGCTAACCGTTTCTTTTGAACAGCCAAGCATCTTGATGTTTCCTTCATTTCTTCTTCTGCTCGTCGTATCATTGCTACTGCTTCTTCCTTCACTTTTTCAAGCTCTGTTTGTTGTCGAGCCAACATATTTTCGTTATAGGCACTCTTCTCCTTCAACACACATGCTTCAATTTCAAGTTCATTCATGTTGCGAATCGCTTCTAACCTCTCATGATCGTCTAGCTGATCTGCTAATGAGGTCAATCTTTTTGCTTGGTCAAGCAACTGATTTACTTCTGTCATCACCTGTGCGTCGGTTCGTCCTGACTGTTCCAGCTTATCCGCTTGGTTTCTTAACTCTCTGGCTTGCTGGTAATTCTCCACGATTTGTGCTCTAATCGCTTCATACTCTGCTTGTGCCTGTGCAATTAATCCTGTTCCCTCTGCTGTCGTTACCTGTTCACATTTTGCCATTCGTTTCATCCTCCTTTGATTTTGAACATGCAAAAAAAGCTCATTCCTACTCATAAAAACAAGTTGGAAAGAGCTTTGAAAGTTTATCAAGTGTTTGAATTGTTTAGTGTTTGGTTTGTTGGTTGTATTGTACGATCTTGTTGTTGGAGTTGTAAATGGACTTACACCAAAACCCATTGCTCTATTTACAAGGTTTCATAATCCGGTTTCATAGTCTTCTATTAGATGTGACCAATATCCTTCAACATCCTTCATTGCTACGGGATCAATTTGACCGTACAACCTACGTAGCTCAATTGCATAATTATATGAAGTAAATTCACCTTGTTGCATCATTTTCATTGCCACTTTATTTCTTATTAAATGAAACAAAAAAAATGTTCTCAAGTTTTTATTTAGCATATAAATTTGAGGTTCATGATAGGAAGAGCTAGTAAAAAACTCATTGCTACTTTCTTTCAAGTACAGTCCATATTCGCAAAACGAGAAATGACCAATTTTTATAACTTGCACATCTTCAAATAATAATTTTTGAAAATCATCGAATCCATAAAATACAAAATCAGCAAATTCTTCCGGAACTCCAACATCGATCATAAAGTCAGCATTTTCACGAGTTATTCCAACATTAACCAATTTATCGAAATCATATTCTCGTATTTCTGACCCATAATATTTGCGAATCTCTCGAATATCAAAATCCATGCTCTCACTCCTTTAACTTTTCAAGCTCTTTAGCCAATTCAGCATTCCCTCGATCTCTTGAAGCCTTGTCCCCATACTCAACACTATAGGTTACTTCAGCGTCAGGAAATTCTTTAGCAAGAAGCTTTTTACAATCATGGCCACCAAGAATGCACGGTTCTCTTTCAGTATAAACTCGATGAACTTTATACGTCTGTCCGTTTAGTTCAGCAGCATTTTTTTCCTCTACCAATACCTTTTCGGAATGCACTTTTTTTAATTCTACACTCCCATCCGCCTTTACTACTGGTCGTGATGTGCTTTCAACAACCTTCAAATACCGAACACCATCTATTTCAATCTCTGCCACTACAAGATTTCTTAAATCGTATATTTGATTTTCAATTCGATACTTTTTCGCCATGGCACTTAAATCTGTTTCACCATACCCAACTTTTATTGGAGGTTTTGAATTAGCCCCTATATTACCTGAACTAGGTTTTCCTCCCTCCTTAGTCTCCCATGTAACATTTTCATCTCCATATTTAGATTTAAAATATGCATCCCAATCTTCGCCGAACATGGGATTCTGAGCTTTTCCACTACCACCTTTACCCGTCCCCTCAGTATCCCTCTGCTCTTGTTCTCTTCTCTATCCCGTTCTTCCTTCCCATCCCTAGGACGATGATGCCCTCCACCACCGCCTCCATTACCAGACAAATCATCATGCCGAACAAAACAAAACGTAGCACCGATGGATTTTATGCGGCACTTTGGTAAACCCCTTATGCTGTGACGTAAACTGACTCTCTTGGCTCACCTTGTCCATGTACTCATTTGCGGCTTGGTTATTCTTAATCAACCAGAGGTTACTCATTTTCATTACCATCCTTTTCATAGTTTTATTCCGCTGCATGGCGGCTATGAAGTTGGGAAGGTGGCTAGCCTACACGTTACCTTACCTGTTATATGTCAACTGGTCGTCACCAGATTCATTTCTTCACTGTAACAATCGCGATAACATGCCATTCTGTTGCTGATAAAATCAAAAATATTTTCGATTTAGCCCCCACTACTATTAATTGTCGTGCTACACATCCTTAAAGGTGCGATTGGTTAGTTTCTCATCCTCTCTATCAGGGCGACGTTATTTACAGTTGTGATTGATTTCAAAAAACTGCGAGAAAACGAAGCTAACAAAAAACAGGTCAATCATGGTGGTAACTGACCATAATCGACCTGTTCAAAGTAAGGGAATAGCGATATTTAGGTTATAAAATTAAAGCATTTGATGTGCGTACAAACGATATGGAGAAATCTTCATACTGGTATTACATGCGTTAAGTCTGTAATTGGTAGAATGATGGATTCATTCCCCACCGGGTGCTGTCTATCTCATTAACAGCCGCTCATACTTTCTCGATAGTTATGTACGTTGTTTGTGATATAAGTGATTACCCTATTCGCTCAGTATCATAATCCGATTTCATAATCCTCTATCAGACGTGACCAGAATCCTTCAACGTCCTTCATTGCTTCAGGATCAATTTGTTCAAATAACCCACGTAGCTCAATCGCATATTTATATGAATTAAATTCACCTTCTTTTCTCATTTTCGTTGCCACTTCATTTTTAATTAAATCGAACAAAAAAAATGTTCTCAAGTTTTTATTTAGCATATAAATTAGGGGGGCACGAAGGGAAGAAGTAGTGAAAAAACCATCACTACCTACTTTAAAATAGAGATCTTTTAATTTACGCCCCTTATAATCCGCATAATGACCGATTATAATAAATTGTGCACCGTCAATTAATGTTTTTTGAAAATCATTTGCGTCATAGAATACAAAATTATCGTATTTCTCTGGCACTCCAATACTAACCATAAAATCAGCATTTTCATGACTAATACCAAGTTCAATCAATTCAAAGTAATTATAGTCTCGTAATTCAGTATCATAATAATCGAGAATCTCATGGATATCAAATTCCATACTCTCACTCCTTTAATTTTTCAAGCTCTTTAGCTAATTCAGCATTTCCTCGATCTCTTGAATTCTTGTCTCCATATTCAACACTATAAGTTACTTCAGCATCAGGAAACTCCTCAGCAAGTAGCTTTTTACAGTTTTGAACATCAGCATTACAAGGTTCTCTTTCAGTATAAACACGATGAACTATGTATTTTTTTCCATTTTTTTCGAAATAATCTTTCTCCTCTGCCAAAGCCATTTCAGAATGTATATTTTTTTCCTTTTCTTTTCCACCCGGCTTTACTTCTATTCTCTTTGTACTTTCAAAAACCTTCAAAGTACGAACGCCATCTACTTCAATCTCTGCCACTACGAGATTTCTCAAGTCAAATGCTTTATTATCAATCCGATACTGTTTCGCCATAGCACTTAAGTCTGTTTCACCATACCCAACTTGTTTAGCAGGTTTTAAAATAACCTCTTTATTAACTGAACTATCTTTACTCTTATCACTAGTCTCCCGTAAAACATTTTCATCCCCATACTTAGACTTAAAGTATGCATCCCAATCCTCGCTGAACATTGGCTTCTGAGCTTCCCAATTGGGATTACCATCATTACCCGTTCCCTCAGTATCCGGCTTCTTATCTCCTTGAGGATCATTTTTCTTAGTACTATCACCCTTACCCTTAGGAGGCGTAGAATGATTCGAATTCCCAAAGTCGCCGTTCACTACCTTTGGCAAATCCTTCTCATCAGGAATGTCGAGAGGTTTTTCAGCATGTTGAGCATGTCCTGTCCTCGCCTCAGTATCTGGCTTATTACTTCCTTGAGAATTATTTTTGTTCGGACTATCTGCCTTACTATTCAACGATGGAGAATGATTGGAATGCCCAGAATCTCCGTTCACTACCTTTGGTAAATCCTTCTTATTAGAAGTGTCGAGAGGCTTTTCAGCATGTTGAGCATGTCCTGTCCTTGCCTCATTATCTGGCTTATTACTTCCTTGAGAATTATTTTTGTTCGGACTATCTGCCTTATTATTCAGCGATGGAGAATGATTGGAATGCCCAGAATCTCCGTTCTCTACCTTTGGTAAGCCCTTCTTATTAGAAGTGTCGAGAGGTTTTTCAGCATGACCAGTCCTACCATTCCCTGCATCACTATTGAGATGATTACTGCCACGACTGCCTCCAATGTTACCAGGCAAATCATCATACCGCATCCAATAAACCATAGGCTGACCCGTAACAGCATCTCTGAGAACGACAACTCTTCCATTAAACACACCAGTCATCTGCTTGAGGAACTTATCAACTTTTTCTTGTAATTCAATCATCGACTCTGCAAAACTCTTACCATGCGTCTTTAGCTTTCTATCCTTAAGCATGGCGCTCATTGCGTCATCGATACTGGAATTAGGCAAAAGGACACCTTTCCCATTCCCATCATGGTCACCAGATTTTTTCTTGCCATGAGGCCCATCCGGCCCATCCAGCTTATCGGCCATTTTCACTGTCCGCGTAACAGCTGTACCTGTACCAGCACTTAGAACCGTTAGCCCTACCTCTGCTACCACCATGTCTTTCTTAAACGCATTCTGGCCCTTCGCATAACTCTCTTCTTCCGATCTGGTCCACAAACCGCCGTTAAACAAGTTTTCTTGTTTGTATTTCTCTTCCTTTGCGAATGGATCGATATAGTCATCGTATAGCCCTTGTCCAAGCTTTCCTATATCTGAAAGGATTTCATCGCCCGACTTCTTGCCCGTAACCGTATCTCCCACATAATTGAGCGTATCGTTTACGCCTTTCTCGATACCTTTCACAATGCCATTGCGTTCCCTCAGTGTGCCAACTTCTTCGCCGCTTACAAATTCATATAAATCTTGCGTATTCTCGTCTCCGACAAATCCTGTCAGCAGCATATCTCCGGCATCTACGGCGGTATTCCACAAGCCTAACAAGGTGTCTCCAAAAGCATCTAATTTCCCTTTCGCCTCAGATAATTGGTTGTTGACAGTTCTGCGCAATATGACGGCAGCCAAACCATTTTCCTGAACGTCCTTTTCAAACGCACTTAATATCGTCGGAAACGCATGACGAACAGACGCCTCCAGCTTAATCTCCTCACTGCTGGATTTGTTTTCCTCCAACAGCTCTATCGTATCCGACGCCGTTTTCACGTTCAAGCTCTCAGTCCCGGACAAAGACACCGCTGCCCCTTTCAAGGTCAGGGCACCACTCGCACTGATATTCACATTCGAGGTACTTTTCAGACTGATGCCTACATCCTTGTTCATCGAGATGTAGAGCATCCCTTCCTGGGCCGTCATCGTCAGCTCTTTATCCCCGAGCGTAAACTCTTTCCCCTGCGGATTCCCAAATGTCTTCACACCTGGGTCCTGCATTTGCCGCTCTTGCTTCTCGGCAGCCGCTCCTTTGGGCGCATGGCGCACGGAGTTCATGACCATGCCGTCGTCTTCATCGTCGCTTGGGAAGTATAGCTTTACCTTTGAACCGAGCTCGGGCATGAGGTACAAAATTTGGTTGCCTTCCGCTGCGTACGGGAACCACTGGGCCTTGCTTGGCTCTTGCTTTTTATCCATGTTCAGGTGGAGCTTGACCTGATTGCGTCCGATTTGAATCACTTTCCCGTCGATCGCCGCACCAATGATGGCCTTGTTGTACAGCTTCGTTTGCTTGACGGCTTCTGGCACGGCGCAGACGTAGCTCCACCTCAGGAGTCCCTGCTCCAGCTTCCCAGTCACTTTTGTAATGACAAACGTTTGCCCTTCCCGCCGCACCTCATCTCCGATTTGCAACAGGTCGTCGTAATCGAAGGCGTATGTCGTGTACTGGTACTCGCTGACGGACGAGGAGCCGTTTGCGGCTTTTTTCATGTACGGCGCGATGGCCCGGTTGACCTCGTATGGCGATTCCTCATCCAGCTTGATTTGCTTGCGTCCCTCGGGCATGCCGATCCACAAGCGTACCTTATGCGCACTCAAATCTGGGACGAGAACGGCTCCGACATGGGACGCGATTCGTCTTAAAAAGGTCCAGTCTGTCTCCTCGTACTGCATGATGTATTTGCCCTGCTGGCGGTCGTCGAAGGCTTGATCGATGACATCTCCACCGTGATAGACGGACATGATCTCGTCTACAACATCCCGGTACAACCGATTCACCTGTTGAAACGAACGTGTTTTCACGCTCAGATCCAAGGCATATGTATGCGACACGGCCTTTATCGTGACGTAGTGAATGTCTCGTACGACCTTGATCTCCACATGATCCAGCCGCCCCATGAATATCGGCTGTTTTTCCCCGCCTTCCACCTTGTACAGCTCGATGGGATCGTGGGTGCCGGCACGATTGATGATCTCGTCCTCTTTGTCTTCCGGGACAATTCCTGTGATCGTGAGCTTGGCATGCGTGCCTGTTTGATGGACGAACTCTAGCTGGTCTAGCCGGATCGGTCCATATGGCCAGACGACTTTTATATCCTGATAGGTCATGACGCCACTTGTACGCTGCATGTTCTCTCCCCTCCTTCTCTAGCAAGCGCGGGAAGTGTCAATCCTGACCGTCTTTTTCAATCGTGATGATGCCTGAACGATTGCAAACGAGCTGCGACCTGCTCAGCAAGGCATGCTCGTTGTCGATGAGCACATCGTGTTTTCCATCTGTCCATTTTGAGAACGTCAGTGGTACACACACATCTCCTCCTGCTGCTTTGCAAAACCCAAAGCATCCGATATTCACGCCGGGGACGTGATCGGCGACATTCATGACAGGCTTGTTAAGGCTATAAACGCCATGGCACCAGGGTAAATTCAAAATGCCGGGGTCGGTTCCCTGACTACACTTGAGGGTCGCTCCCCGCACGACATATGAGTACTCGGGGCTGAACAACCCCATTGTAAGTGCTTGAAGTAACGCTAGCATCATTAGACCTATCTCCCCTTCCAAAAAAATCCTCCGCAAGCAACTTCCATATTTCGTCTTATTTTTACATTCCATCTAATAATCGGGATATATTGGAAAATATTTTATGGGTCAAACGTCCTGTTTCCTTATTTTTCTAAGGAACCCAAAAAGGCTCCCACCAACGCTACAAGTGTTGGGGGAAGCCTTCTTGAATTCAAACCTATTCACACTATATGGTTACGCTCTCCTCGATCACCAGTTCACCGTTTGTCGCATCGAGACTGGCCTCTACGCCCAGAGGGAGAGCGATGTTGCACGCGCCATGTCCGATCTGAATGTTCCAGATGGTTGGCTTTCCGTACGGTACGACGATATTTTGAAACACATCCCAGACAGAGAAGCCTTCGCGCTTTTTTGGCTCACAATCGGTCCATGTCCCGATGACGACGCCCGCACAATCATCAAACAAGCCACCCTGGGCAAGCTGTGTCAGCATGCGGTCAATCCGGTACGGCTCTTCGTCGATATCCTCTAGGAACAACAGCTTGCCTCTCGTATCGAGCTGGTAAGGCGTGCCCATCAACGCGGAGACGAGGGCGAGATTCCCACCGACTACGGGTCCAGCTGCCTGACCTTCGACGAGACAGACGACTTCTTCCCCAGGGGGATTCATGATTGCTCCCAATGGCTCGGGGCGAGTCATGGCGCGCAGCAAATATTGCTTGGACCAGTCATCCAGTCCATGCGCGATGTCTGAGGTAGCCATTGGTCCGTGAAGGGTAGCCAGATTCGCACGCTGTCCGAAAACGGTATGCAGCGCCGTAATATCGCTATAGCCGATAAACAGCTTCGGGTTTTGGGCGATGAGGTCATAATCGAGCAAGGGCAGGATTTGCGGGGAACCGTAACCGCCACGCATGCACATGATCCCGTCCACTTCCTCGTCGAAGAACATGGCATTCAGCTCAGCCGCCCGTTGCTCAGGAGTTCCCGCCAAATACCCACCGTACGATTCTCGGCACGTATCCGATATTTTCACCTTGTATCCCAAACCTTGCAGCTCTGCCATTGCTTTGTTCAGCACTTCTTCTGTGGCAGGGCTAGAGGTTGCCACTACTCCGATTGTGTCTCCCGCTCGCAATGCTTTCCCTTTGTTCATCTTCCAGTCTCCTCCTCCGGGTTCTCTCCCCATTATCGTACATCTGTGTCAACTGGTGCATAGCCATTTTCGCAGCTTGCGACTTGCAGACGGCTGGCTGATTCCGAGCGCTTCCGCTACCTTTGTCGTCGTCTTATGCTGCTCATACGCCCGGTGCACAAGCTGGCGCTCCACCTCGTCCATTGCTTCCTGCATCATCATCACACGATTGACCTTGATCCCTTTGTGCTCCCTGTACTCTTGGTTATGTATATAACGCGGGATTTGCGCAGGCGTAATGAGGACATCGTGGGACGTGACGACGAGCCGTTCCACTACATTTTCCAACTCCCGCACATTGCCAGGCCAATCGTATTCACTGAGGATGCGATAGCAGGTGTCTGCGAGCTGTCTCTCCAAGCAGTACTTTTGCGAAAAGACATTGAGAAAATAATGGACGAGCACGGGTATTTCTTCCTGCCGTTCGCGCAGCGGCGGAATTTCCAATGGGACGACGTGAATGCGATAGTACAAATCCTCGCGAAACTTTCCTTCCTTGACCATTTGCCGCAGGTTTTTATTCGTGGCCGTGATCAGCTTTACATCGACTTTTCGCGAGACAGAGCTGCCTACAGGCGTAATCGTTTTTTCTTGCAACACATTCAACAGCTTCACTTGCAAGGATAGTGACATCTCCCCGATCTCGTCCAAAAACAGCGTGCCTCCGTTTGCCTTCTCAATCAACCCTGCCTTGCCATCCTTGAATGCTCCTGTAAAAGCACCCTTTTCATAGCCAAACAGCTCTGACTCCAGCAATGTCTCAGGGATGGCTCCGCAGTTGATGTGCACGAATGGTTTGTCCACTCTCGGACTGCACTCGTGGATGTATTTTGCCAGCACGCCTTTTCCGACACCTGATTCTCCTAGCAGGATCATGGATGATTCTACCTGCGACAGTTTTTTGGCCAACATGGCGACCTGCTCCATGGACTGACTGCGGTAGATCAAGCTGGTCTCTCCTTTTTGTCTGTTGTTCTCCTTGGTCATTTCACTTTGCAAGACCGTCCCGACGTACTTGACTTCATTTAATTCCTGCTGCAGTTGCTCCTGGCTCGTTATATCAATGAAAGTATGAACCACTCCGCTAAAATTCCCGTCCTGATCCCAAATCGGTGTACCTTCCACAAAAAGCTTGCGATTTTTTCGGGTGGTTTGAATCGTGTGTACCTTTTTCTTGTCGCGAATGACCCACATCGTGATCGTTGGCGCAAAATAGCCGAGGTGATAAAACTCCTCGATCGGTTTGCCCACCATCTCCCTTGGATCGATTCCGAAAAATTCCTCATATCGTCCTGAGCCATACGAGGTTCTGCCTTCTGCGTCTGTTACGTGCACGATATCAAACAGCGAGCCTAATAACGCTTCATAATCGACCATGGCGCTCTTTACCTCCCGTGCCCCCCGCCTCTTGTGGAATGACACGTACATAGCGATTCGTCGGCCTGCCTACCCCACCATAGCTGACATCCATTCTGACACTCCCGCTCTTCTCCAAATAGTCCAAATAGCGTCTGGCCGTCACTCTCGCGATCCCAACGCGTTCGGCCACGTCATCTGCTGAGAGCGGTTGACTCTCTTTCTCGATCTGGCGCATGATCTGCTCCATCGTGACAGCGTGCAGTCCCTTCGGTAGCACTGCCCTGGCTGGAGTGGTATCGGCTTGTTCCTTTTCCTGTCTCTTGCGGAATAACAGCTGGTCGACCTCATCCTGTGATGCGGTTCCCTCCCACTCAATCCGTCGGCGAAATTCTCGATAGTTTTCCAATGACTGCTTGATCCGTTCAAACTGAAACGGCTTGATTATATAGTCCATCGCCCCATTGCGCAGCATGGACTGGATCGTGGTTTTGTCCTTGGCAGCTGTTACGACGATGACATCCACAGCATGTTTGGCGGCGCGCAGCTCCATCAGCGCCTTCACCCCGTCCTGGATCGGCATGAATATATCAATGATCACCAAGTCAGGAGTGAGCTCTTTCACTAGCTTGAGTCCATCTGCCCCGTTGGCAGCAATTCCGACCACGACAAAGCCCGGGACGCGCTCAATGAACTGCTTGTTGATTTCCTGGACCATCGGATCGTCTTCCATAATCAGTACGCGAATGTGATCGTTATCCTTCTCCATGACTGTCCACCTCCCCCATCGGAAACGTTATGAGAAAGCTGGCTCCTTCTCCGCGTGCCGAATGGCAAACCAGCTCGCCTCCCCCTTTATTGACCAACTGATGCACCAGATGCAGACCAAGTCCACGGTGCGCACGTTCTTTCGTAGAAAATCCCCTCTCCAGCATATGTCGGCGCGTCTCTTCGTCCATGCCGATTCCATTGTCCTCCACCAAAATGGAGCAAATCTCTTCGTCTTGCTCGATACTGATCATGATCTCCTTCTCGTCACGTTCGATTCGCTCCAGTGAATCAAAGGCATTCTCGATCAGATTTCCCAGTATGAGCACGAAATTATGATGATCCATGTACGGCGGAAAACGTTCCAGATGACTCCTGCGATCAATGACAACACGAATGCCCAGCTCTCTTCCGCGACTTACTTTGCCGATCAAAAGCCCAGATAAGTTCTCATCCATGATCCTTGTTGTTAAAAAGGAGGTGAGCTCCTCCTGCTGCTCGTTGACCTCGAACAAATATGTGAGTGCCTTTTCATACTGATGGAGCTGAAGCAAGCCTGCGATGGTATGCAAATGATTCATGTGCTCGTGATTTTGTACCCGCAGTGCACCCACGAATTCTTTTACGCCTGTCAGCTCCTCCGCCATTCTCGCCACTTCTGTTCTGTCCTGAAAAATCGCAATGGCGCCGACGATCTTTTCCTCGACCTTGATCAGAAAACGGTTGGACCAGAGCAGTGTATTGCCGACGTGAATTTCCGTGTTGGTAAAATTCTGGCGAAGCTCCAACACTTCTGGTAATCTGGTGTCGTGCAGGACAGACCGTATGTGCTTGCCCAGCACCTCTCCTTCTATGCCAAAAATTTGCTTCGCCCTATCGTTAAAGATTGTGATTCGCTCCCGATTATCGATAGCGATTACTCCCTCATGCATGGCATGGAAGGTTGCGGTTCTCTCTACCAGGATTCGCGCGATTTCGTCCGGCTCCAAGTCGAGCATCTGTTTTTTCATGTGACGGGCCAACTGATAGGAGCCCCACACCCCGAACAATAAGGAGAGGAAAAAGGTCAGCGCGATATTGTTTCGCTCGCTGTACAAGATCCCCCAGACATCAGGCATGACACGTCCGACCACGACAACACCCACCTGCTGATGCTGGTCATCCATGATCGGCACGTAGGCCCGCAGAGCCGTTCCCATCTCTCCTACGACTTTTTGAAAATAGGAGTGCTCGGCATAGGCCTCATCAACCGCAGGGTCCATAAACACCGTACCAATCCGCTCATCTAATGGGTCCGAATAACGAACACGCTCCTTATTCAGTACGACGATATACGTCACATCATTGACGACGCGCAGGTTGTTGGCTGTCGGTTGGATCACCTTCCACCCGTCTGGTTCCTGAATGCTTTTTTGTACATTTGGAATCGTCGCAACCGTGCGCGCTGTGGTCATCAGCCGTTGTCCCAGTTGGGTTTCCGTAATCCGAATAATCCCTCCGGCCATGATCAAGTTTCCGATGATCAAGGAAAAAAGAACGATTCCGACGGAGAGCAGCATAATCTTCCATTTAATTGTTAAGCGTTCGAGCAGGTTCGTTCTTTCCTTTCCATTGGGTTTGCAACTCACTCACATTCATTCGACATAAGCAGGTGTTTAATAATGAAATCATTGGTAACCAGTACATTCATAGTCATACTCGGACTTGTGAGCGCTGTCATTATCGGCTTCGGTCCAGATCTCCTGATGGACAACAGAGGATACGACGAAGAACAGGCAGGGCTGTCCGATCAAATTATCATCAAGTTCAGCCACGTGATCGCGGAAAACACGCCGAAGGGTCTGACTATCGAACGTTTTTCCCAGCTCGTGAAGGAAAAGACAAACGGACGTGTAGAGGTGCAAGTCTTTCCCAACAGTATCCTTCACACTGAGAAAACCGAAATGACTGCTTTGCAAAACGGCGAAATCCAGATGATCGCCCCTGCATTCTCCTATGTGTCGAACACGATTCCCGAGTGGGCTGTCCTTGATCTGCCCTATCTGTTTCGATCGCAAGAGGACGTCGAAACTGTATTCAATGGGGAAATCGGCCAAATACTATTCGATAAGCTTGAAGATTCCGACATGAAAGGGCTGGCCTTTTGGGCAAGCGGCTTTAAGCAAGTGACAGCCAACCGCCCGTTGATTATGCCTTCCGATTTTGTCGGCCAACGTTTGCGCATCATTCCAGGCAACGTGATCGAATCCCAGTTTCGCACGCTCCAGGCAATCCCTGTAGGCTCTTCCTTCAATGAATTATACAGCATGCTGGCTGCCGGAAAAGTAGACGGCGAAGAAAATACGATCTCCAATGTGTACACCAAACGGCTTTACCACGTTCAAAAGCACATGACGATCAGCAATCACAGCTATTTGGGCTACGCCGTCGTGATTAATAAAACGTTTTGGAACAATCTCCCCGCCGATATTCAGCAGGCGATATCAGAAGCGATGCAGGAAGCGACAGCTTACAATAATCAGTTGGCTGTTTCGATGAATGACAAACAACTACGCTTGCTCCAAGAAAATGGGGGGATGAACATCCACGTACAGACAGCAGAAGAACGTGCGGCCTGGATCGAAGCATTGCAGCCAGTCTACGATCAATTCGCTCCGAGTATCGGAGAACCCTTGATGCAGAAAATCAGAGAGCTCCACCAACGCCGGTGAAGCTCTCTCAAGCAATCTCCTCGCTCTGCTCCCTACGCATGGGCAAAATGAGCGTAAACACAGATCCCTCTGACGTGCTATTTGCGAGGAGGAGATCTCCACCAAGCGCCTTCGCCATCATGCGAGAATAGGACAGCCCCAAACCGAGTCCACGTACTTTGTCTTTTTTATTGCTTCCCCGGAAAAAGCGCTCAAACACAAGAGACTGTTCCTTTGCGGGTATTCCTGGTCCATCGTCTTTGACGTCGATTCGTAAATCGGTGTCCGTTTCGTAGAGAGTCAGTGCTATGCTTCCCTTCCCACCAACAGCCTGTTTCGCGTTGTTCAAAAGGTTAATCAGGATTTGCTGGACACGGCCCGGATCGACATAGATCATTGTCTGCTTGTCCAGAACCCCAACGGTAAACGTAACGTGACCGAGGTCGTTAACAATCTGCCATTGTGAGGCGATCTCGCGGACCAGCTTGTTCACGTTTTGCTCTTCCTGACAAACGGTGATCGCTCCTACAGCAAATGAATTGAAGTCTAGCAAATCCTCTACCATTTTTTGCAGACGCTTGGTCTCCTTCAAGCAGATTTCCAAGAACTCCTTCTGCTCCTCACCGGAAACCACCTCGTCGTTAATTGCCTGGATCAATCCGCTAATCGACGTAACGGGGGTTTTCAACTCATGTGTCACCCCAGCCAAAAGCTCTGTTCGCATGCTTTCCAACTGCCGAAGACGGTCGGCCATTTCTGCAAACGTATGCACCAGCTCGTGAATTTCCTTTTCCTTGATCGTTTTATTGAGCAAGACGTCGTAGTTTCCTTCAACGATCTGTCGTGCTGACATTACCACATTTTGAATCGGTTCAGACAGCTTCCGCGCATGAAAATAAATAACCGCCCAGCCAAGCACACCCAAACTCCCCAGCATGATGACCAAATATTGGATTTCTTCTTTCCCTACCTTGATATCCGTTTCTGGAAAAAGCAAGATCACCTCGCCAATGATTCGGTTATTGAACTCCAAATTCTTCCTGATTACATACAGGGTCTCCCCTGACGGATGCCTCACTTTATCCCGCTTATCTGCCTGCTTCAACAACTCAGGTGCTGCCTGCTGCAAAAGAGGCGGAAGCTTGGTTGGCCGACTGTATACGACCTTTCCATTTACATCTTCAATGAACAAAATCAGGTTGCGATCCACACCCATAAACTTGCGCCGATTATCCAATACCTGATGAAGCTTTTCCCCCACCAAAATATTCCCAACATCATCGACGACTCGATCAGCTACTTCCTCCGCAAACAGTCGCGTGACCTCGATCTGCTTTTCAATCGCAGCGTACTTGATCCAATAGGCAGAAACAGCCCCAATGATGATTAATCCGATCACGAGGGTGAGTAGATAGCGTGTGGTCCAATAGCGCAGCAGCGATACGGGCTCATTGTTTTTTATAAACACAGAATTGATACCCAACCCCTCTTTGCGTCTTGATCTCGCCTTCCTGAACTGGCCAATTCTCCAGCGTCTTTCTGACCCGCTTGATCGCCAGGTCTACAGCACGGTCACTCCCACCATAGTCCATTCCCCATACTTGTTCGATCAATTGCTCCCGGGTAAAGGTCTGATTCGGATTTTGTGCCAGAAAAAGCAGCAAGGACAAATCGCGCGGGTGAAACGTCAGCTCGAGACCGTGCAGCGTCACGTGGTGGGACTGAAAGTTTATTTTTAAGCTTCCAAATAATCGGGTTTCCTGATCTTTCACCAAAATAACGGAGCGGCGCAGCACCGCATTGACTCGTGCAACTACTTCATCCGCGACAAAAGGCTTCGTTATGTAGTCATCTGCCCCTTGATTCAGTCCTTTGAGCTTTTGGTCTGTTTGACCGAGCGCCGTCATGATAATGACCGGACAGGAGCTCTTTTCGCGAATGTACTGGAGAATCTCCCAGCCGTTGCGTTCAGGGAGCATGACATCCAACAGAACCAGATCGGGCTTTTTTTCGTCGAAAAGCTCCATCGCTTCGAGTCCGTCGTTCGCTAGCCAGACCTCATACCCTGCCTTTTGCAAGTAAGCCTTTATCACGCGCGCTATCACCAGTTCATCTTCTACCAATAATATGCTTTTCATCTCTTCCCTACCTGATTTACAGACATATGATCATTCCTAATCGAGAATTCTCGCAATGGTCTCTCTAATCGTCTACGTACTTCTATTCTATCAGTTTACAACCTTGTATTTAAATTTGGCTGTGATGTTTTTGGAAAATAGGAAAAAAGCCTTGCATCCTGTAAAAAGGAGCAAAGCTTTTTTTGTGAGAGACGTCCTCACTTTTCGTTGATTTTACACGTCAAAATTGATGTCTTGATCGCTAGCATCGCCTTCGAACTCATAAATCGTATCGTCAGTATCGCTGTCGATGATTTCACCTTTAATGTCGGCATCTTCGAAATCCTTGTCGTCCCAGATATCTTTGATAATATCTTCAACGAGAGCTTCTACATCGCCATCGTCATCCAGATCCTCGAATTCATCTTGGTATTTATCCAGATTGATCTCGATTTCTACATCGATATCATCCTCATCGCCCTTCAGGGAGATACTCCATTTGAGGTCTTTGTAGTCATCGTAATCAGAGTTCAGATCATCTTCCAGATCATCCAGGGCATCCTGAATATCATCATCTTTTTTGTTACTGTTGTTTTTCTTGCTGTTTTTCAAATCAGAGATCTCTTTGTTCAGGCTATCGATGGTGTTTTGCAGGCTTCTGATTTGAGCATCACGTGCAGCCAACTCGTTTGCGTGTTGGGAGTTAGGCAAGTCTTTTACCGTAATGGTGTACTTCGCGCCATCCCATGCTACATCCTTGCTGAATACTCCAGCCATCATGCGAAGTGGAATGTACGTGGTTCCGTTTACGATGAATGGTTCGATTGTTGTTGGAACAGCTGCACCGTTATAAATAACTTTAATGTTGTTGTACTTAGCTTGCAGATTCTTCGTTCCAGTCGCCGCTTGAGAGCTCGTCGGAATAAGTGTGGTAGTCAGAATCAACGCTGAGGCAATCGCCAGATATTGCTTCTTGAACATAGAAAATCCTCCATTCTCCCGGTTGTCTATTTCTTTCGTGTCACTATGTACCTCTCTTACTTTACCTATCGTTCGTGTCGAGAGTATGTCAATCACTGATTTTCCCTTTCCAATTTAAGGGGATTTCTATGACCAAAATGACCAAAACAACCAATATGACCGCATCATTTTCAATTTTTCTCACCATCTATACAATGCGAAAGAGAGGGAATAAAGCGCTTTCAATTCTTGGAGGAGGAATGGATTCGATGCGGATCAATTTTAAAAATCTGACCGTACAGGTCGTTATTGCCATCATTCTCGGTATCGTAGTTGGTCATTTTGCACCCAAATTCGGCGCAGAGCTGAAAGTGTTGGCCGATATTTTTGTCAAACTGATCAAAATGGTCATTCCACCGATTGTCTTCTTCACCGTAGTGAATGGAATCGCCAGTATGGGGGACATGAAAAAGGTCGGTAAGATCGGCGGTAAAGCGCTACTCTATTTTGAAATCGTTACCACAATCGCATTGGCGATCGGACTGTTGGTTGTCAACTTGATCAAGCCTGGAGCAGGCTTTGACAAAACAGGACTGACCAGTGGGGACGTCTCCAAGTATACGGAGGCTGCTGCTCAGAGTAACAACGGTTTTATTGATTTTATTACGGGGATTATCCCGGAAAACGTCGTCGGGGCTATGGCAAAGGGAGAGCTGTTACCCATTCTGTTCTTCGCTGTCCTGTTTGGTCTCTCACTCGCTGCCATGGGGCAAGCGTCCCAGCCTGTCATCAAGCTGTTTGACAAGCTGACACACGGTTTTTTTGGTGTCGTCAACATGATCATGAAGGTTTCTCCAATCGCTGCATTTGGAGCGATGGCGTACACGATTGGCAAATTCGGCATCGGGTCGCTGACCAGACTGGGCCTTTTGATGACGGCTGTCTACATCACGATGTTTTTGTTCATTATTCTCGTACTGGGCGGGATCGCGCGCTACTACAAATTCAGCATCTTCTCGTTTATCAAATACATTCGGGAGGAAATCCTGCTCGTGCTCGGAACATCCTCCTCAGAGTCCGCACTTCCGAGAATGATGGACCGGCTGGAGAAGTACGGGTGCTCCAAATCCGTTGTCGGTCTGGTCGTACCGACGGGCTACTCGTTTAATCTGGATGGCACCTCCATCTATTTATCTATGGCTGCCATTTTTATCGCCCAGGCATATGGCATCGAGCTTAGCTTTTGGGAACAGATCACGCTTTTAGGAATCCTGATGATTACGTCAAAAGGGGCTGCCGGTGTCACTGGTTCTGGTTTCATTACACTCGCCGCTACCTTGGCCGCCTTCCCTGTCATTCCGGTCGAAGGCATTGCCCTCTTGCTCGGCGTTGATCGATTCATGTCAGAAGCTCGTGCCATCACGAATCTGATCGGAAATGGCGTAGCTGCCGTAGTCATAGCCAAGCATGAAAATGAGTTCCATCCGGGACGCGTCCAGCAAACAGATGAAACGGCCATCGAGTCGGACAACGAGTCAGAAGCAAAACCGATCATGGCCTAGTCCCTACAAAAAAGAGGTTCTCCGATTGGGAGAGAACCTCTTTTTGCTTTAGTCATTCGGCCATGTTTTGCGAAGCTCAACCTCAAATTGGCGCAGGTGATTAATTCGCTTCTGTGCTGCCTGATATTCCTCCTGCCAGCCGTCTTTCTCGCGTTCTCTGATCAGCTCCGCCTTTTTCTCCAGCTCCCTTACCTCATTGCGCAATGCGATCACGATGTCCAATAGCTCATCCATCTCCATGGACCGCATGTCTTGAATAAAGACCCATTCCGCTTCTGTTAATCGATACTGTTTGTTCGCCATGATTCATCATCCTTACAATAACCTCTATCGAAGCCCACTCCTAGAGGAGCAACGGCGTTTTAGAGGATAGTTAATATTCGCACCCATTTATAAGTGTGTCATTTTTGAATAAAAATGTTTCATTTTAAAGAAAAACGATGTCGTTTCGTGTATAATTGTTGTTGTAGGTATGAATGTCGACAATAATCCGCACAACAGGGGGGATTATTACTAAAATATCACCGGGATGGAGATAATTCCAAATAATTATTGACGACTTGTTGCTCACTGGGAAAAAGAGCAGCTATCTATGCCAATACAATGTTTTGCGTGAAGGAGGATTTTACATGTTCTCTATTAGAGAATCAGATTTGCCTGGAATCGGCAGGAAGTACCAGGTCGAGACCAGGAGTGGCGACAAGCTGGTTATCGTCATTCACGATGACGGCCGCCGGGAAATGTACCACTTTGACCGTGATGATATAGACGAAACACTCTCCATGGTTACCCTTGACGATGATGAGGCGAGACAAATTGCTGCCATCGTAGGCGGCTTGACGTACAAACCATCTGCACTGGAAACAGTCGAGGTTGCGTTAGACAAACTCATGATCGAGTGGTACAAGATGGAATCGAACGCTCCTGCCATTGGCAAGACGATCGGGGAACTCAATATTCGTCAAGAAACAGGCGCTACGATCATCGCCGTTATCGAAAAAGACCATAATCAAACGATTAATCCCGGCCCCGAGTATGTCCTTTGTACAGGATCTACATTGGTCGTTGCAGGTGAACGGAAGCAGGTGAAGGCTCTCAAGACTATTCTCAGCAACGGAGGTGAGTGATATTGGAGCACATCGTTTTTGAAGTCGGTCTTGCCCTCGCACTCATAGCAATCGCGGGGTTTCTCTCCATGAAGTTAAAATTCTCCATCGTACCCTTCTACATTCTTGTCGGGATGATCGTGGGTCCACACGCTCCCGACATCGGTTTGTTTGATCTCCGCTTTATTTCAAGCGCCCCGCTCATCGAATTTATGGGCAGACTTGGCGTACTCTTCCTGTTGTTTTACCTCGGACTTGAATTTTCAGTAGGCCGCCTGATCAAGGCTGGTCGATCTATTGCCATTGGCGGTACCATTTACATTGTGATCAACTTTACCCTCGGCCTCTTGTTTGGTTGGGCCGCTGGATTTCCACTTAAAGAAGTTTTGATTATCGCAGGTATTACCACTATTTCCTCCAGTGCCATTGTGGCAAAAGTACTGGTGGATCTCAAACGTACAGCAAATCGCGAAACAGAGATGATCTTGGGGATCATCATGTTCGAAGACATATTCTTGGCCGTCTATATCTCGATTGTGTCCGGCTTGGTGTTAAGTGGTGCAACTTCTCTTGCTGGCGTACTCTCATCCGCATTGATTGCACTCGGCTACATGCTCCTCCTCATTATCGTAGGCCGCAAGCTCGTTCCTTTCCTGAATCGGGCATTGAACATCAAATCAAACGAAGTGTTTATGATTACAGTGTTTGCCGCTTTGTTTCTGATTGCGGGTTTTTCCGAAACGATCCATGTTGCCGAAGCCATCGGAGCATTACTCGTGGGTCTCGTCTTGGCAGAAACACAACACATGAAGCGCATCGAGCATCTCATCCTGCCGTTTCGTGACTTCTTCGGGGCCATGTTCTTCTTCAGCTTTGGTTTGACAATTGATCCATTGTCATTAGGTGGAGCCGTATGGTTGTCCATTGGCGCAGTTGCCCTTACCCTTTTCGGTAACGTTGTCGCCGGGCTTTTGGCTGGGCGAAGTGCCGGGTTGCCTCCGAAGGCTTCTACGAATATTGGACTGACCATCGTATCTCGCGGTGAGTTCTCCATCATCATGGCTAATCTCGGAAAAGCGGGCGCACTCATGGAAATTTTGCAACCATTTGCGGCTCTTTACGTTTTGATACTCGCGATTTTAGGTCCTTTGCTGACCAAGGAATCCAAGCATATTTACAAGCTGCTCAATGCTGTGTTTCGTCTGGATCGAAAGACACCCGTCAAAGAACCAGCAAACAAAGCAGACGCTGGATAATCAGAGAGACATGACTACCGACAGCAAAAATACCTGCTGTCGGTTTTTCTATTGGATCGCAGACAGCATGTTCTCCATGATTTCTTCACTCATCGGGCCGATGTATTTATTCTGGACCACGCCGTTCGAATCAATGATGTAGCTGGTCGGAATCGAAATGGCTTTGGACACATTCGCTACTTTGTTATCAGGATCAAGCAAGATCGGGAAGCTGATGCCGTACAACTTCGCGAAATCCGCCACTACTTCCGGGCTGGTCTCCGTATCGGTCAGATTGACCCCGAGAATAACCACACCTTTTTCCTTGTTCTCTTCGTAGTAACGCTGCATGTCCGGGATTTCTGCGCGGCAAGGAGGACACCACGTCGCCCACAGATTGAGAATGACCTTTTTCCCGCGAAAATCGGACAGCTTGACTGTACCGCCACCTATTTGCTGCAATTCAAAATCCGGAGCGGTATTTCCTTTTTCCATTCCAATCTGCCCGTTGCCTCGCTCTCCAGATGAAGCGATGGGCTCCTGCCTGTTCAAAATTTCCGCATCGAAAATTCCCCATCCCAAAAGCCCCAGGAGTACGACAATCGCCCAAACATTATGATGCTTCTTCATCGGTCGCTCCCCCTAACGGCTTCACTCGTCTGGACAAAAAGAGCAGCAAGAGAGCAAAAGCATAGTACATGAGCTGATCGCTGGAAAGTCCTGCAAACACAGCTTCTCGATTCGGAACAAAAAAGTGCACATAGACTTGGCTAATGGCAAACCACATTACGGGTGCAAGCCAAGCGGCCAGATGAATGAGTCCTTCCTTTGCCCGATGCAGCCACCAAAGAAAGCAGGCGCATATGGCTATCTGCTGTACGTGATACCACATACTGCTCTGCTCGAACACGACCGTGAGCAGCTGGTAAACGCCCGTTGCAGCAAGAAAGCCTGTCGCCGTTGCTAAGGCGACAAAATGAACAGGAATTGCTTTTTTTCGTACTGTCTTGGTGAGGTAGACGACAACTGCCACGACTGCCAGCATGGCTCCGTTTTCTCCCCCAGAAAAATAAAGAATGGATGAGGGATTCTCCAGCGCTTTGGAAAAATCAAACAAGATGTAGCTGAATTTCCAAACGAGAAAAGCCAGCACCAGTGCATGACTTAACAGCTCAATCACCGCTGATTTCATTTCTCTGTTATTTTTAATCTGAGCGGATATAGCCAAAAAGCCGAGCGAAAGCGAAACGACGACCGCCAGCATGCTCATTTTCAACAAAAAGGGGCCTATTTGAAAAGCATCCGACATTTTCGTTTCCTCCTTTAGGAAAATGGCTTACTCTAGGGAAGACAAGTATTCAAACAACTATCACCATATCAGGAAATGGGGAATAAAGGAATGCTCACGAATATTTTTACTTTGCAGGAGCGCTATGCCCTTGCTTTTTCTACGCGAACCGAGCATCCACAAGTGCGCGTATATCGGGATGAATCGGTCCCGGACATGTATAGCCATAATTATACAGAAGTCATGTCGGTGCCCACGCAGGACTGGCTACAAGCTTACATCGAGCAAGAGCTTCGGCGTGCCAAAGAGCAGCTGCTCGACCACTTCAAGCTGGAGCTGCACCCGTCGCTACCTTTTTCAGAAGAGTTCGTGTCTTTTGCGAACCAGCTTGGGTTTGAAGTGAATACGATGCTGTACATGCTCGCTCCGCTGGAGGTTGCCGATAAACTGGCGCCGAATCCACAATGCTCCGTTTTACGAGGGGATTCAACTGATGTCATGGAAGCAGGCATTCGCTGCCTTACTGCTTATGATTCGGTTATGATCAATCCTGATTTTGCTGTCCGTAAAGCGAACCGGAAAAGAGAGGTCTATGAAACCGGTGAGATCCTCCCGTATGTGTGCTTTGTCGATCAGGAGCCCGTCGGCGCATGTGAATGGCATCTTTATAAGGAGCTCGTTCGTATGGAGGAATTTTTTATACTGGACGCCTGGCAGCGTAGGGGACTCGGTACGGAAATCATTCGGGTCATGATGCAAGACGCCAAAAAGCTCGGCGCCACCCATATGTACTTGACCACCTATGCAGATGATACGCCACAGGAAATGTACAGAAAGCTCGGCTTTCAGGAGGTCGGGAGGCATTTGGAAATGATCTGGCGAAAAAACTAGAAAAAAGCTCCCACCAAGTCGCTTAGTGGGAGCCATCCAATTTTTTGCGTTGAGCTACTCTTTTCTCTTGGTAAGTAGCGCTTCGGCCTCCCGATCTCTTCGGTCGGTTTCGCCATTTTTGGTCCATTGTAAAAATCGGTCGTCCAAAAGCTCTGCCAAGATTACCCGTTTGTCCGCTTCGCTCACCGCCAGCGAGAGTACTTGTCTTCTCATGCTGCCGAGAAAAAGCGTGTAGTCCTCGTATTCCGGTCCCACCCACTCTTCGAGCTGGCGGCGCATTTTCTTTGCCAGACCCGGGTTGTTCCCACCCGTAGAGATTGCAATCTGCAAGTCTCCACGCGCAACGACAGATGGAACGGTAAAGGAACAGAGGTCTGGGCGATCAACGATATTGATCCACTGATGCGGACGACACGCTCCGTATACCGCCAGATTGACGGCGGGATCACTCGTCGCTGCGATGATGAGCACTGCCTCTTCGACGTCTTGTGTGGTAAAGAGGCGCAGTGCTACCGTCAGCTTCTTGGTGTGTGCCCATTCAAGAATAGTTGCCGTACAGGAGGGACTCACAACGGTGACATCTGCACCAGCAGCAAGCAGACTGCCGATTTTCCGCTCGGCTACTTGCCCGCCACCAACCACCAAGCAACGCTTGTTTTGTAGATTGACCATCATGGCATAGTGCGTCACCAGCGTTCCCTCCCCTCGGTTTCCTATTGTTGCACCTGCTCGATTCCAAGCGTAGCTTCAAACCAGTTGATTTTCTCACGCATCTTCACGACTTCACCGACCAGAATGATAGCTGGATTCGTGATGTGACTGTTTTGGGCCAAACGTTCCTCAATATCAGCCAAGGTACCCGTTACTACCGCTTGCTGCGGGAGTGTTCCCCACGAGATGACGGCTACTGGCGTATGTGGATCTCGTCCGTGCTTGATTAATTGGGTGCGGATCAACGGCAGGTTGGCGACTCCCATGTAAAAAGCAACCGTGTCGATGCCATTCGCGAGAGCACTCCATTTTTCTACCGCCAGCTCCGGCTTGTCTTCGCGCAAATGTCCCGTCACGACAGCAAATGACGAGCCGTGATCGCGGTGTGTCACTGGAATACCCGCATACGCCGAGGCTGCAATTCCAGCTGTTACTCCCGGGACGATTTCAAAGGCAATTCCTCGCTCAGCCAAAAGCTGCGCTTCTTCTCCGGCACGACCAAACACACAAGGATCGCCGCCTTTTAGCCGTACGACGACTTTTCCTTCCAGCGCTTTTTCCGCTAACAGCTCGTTAATCGATTCCTGTCTCATCGTATGATGATCCGGCAGCTTGCCGCAGTAGATGCGTTCGGCCGTCTGTGGCGCGTACTCCAGCAAGGCTGGGTTTGCCAGACGATCATACACAACCACCTCTGCCTTTTGCAGGCATTCCATTCCTTTTACGGTAATCAGCTTTGGATCGCCAGGGCCAGCTCCTACGAGATAGACTTTCCCCGCGCCGCTCATCGGTCACTTACTCCTGCTGATGCAAATGTCGCCATCTCACGAACCATCCGTGTCGCTGCTTCCACGATTGGAAACGCCAATGTTGCTCCGCTTCCTTCGCCCAGTCGCAAATTCAGGCTGAGCAGTGGCTCCTTACCTAAGGCTTGCAGGACAAAATCATGCCCCGGCTCCTCAGAACGGTGACCCGCGATCAAGTAGTCAGCAACGAGTGGCTCCAATCGAACAGCAAGCAAAGCCGCTACCGTAGCGATAAAGCCGTCCAGCAGCACAGGGACACGGCGAGAGGCTGCTCCCATGATCGCTCCAGCCATTGCCCCGATTTCCAGTCCGCCGACTTTTGCCAAAACGTCCAACGGATTGGTTGCATCCGGTCGATGCAAGGCAAGTGCTTCACGAACAACTGTCTTTTTACGCTGCCAGCCTGCATCATCCAGCCCTGTTCCACGTCCGACGATTTGCTCAGGATCAGCTCCGGTTAAAGCTGACAGAATCGCACTGCTGGCTGTCGTGTTGCCAATACCCACTTCACCGACGATCAGGACTTTGGCGCCTTCCCCAATCATTGCTTCTGCCATCTCGAGGCCAACTGCGATGGAGCGTTGCGCTTCGTCTGCTGTCATCGCAGCCTCTTTCAGCATATTGCCCGAGCCTGCTCTAATTCGCTTATGATATACACCCGGTGTTTCCACCTCGACCGCTACACCGACATCTACGATTTTTTGAATGGCTCCGATTTGTCTGGCGAAGACGTTGACCCCTGCTCCGCCATGAACCATATTCAGCACCATTTGCGCTGTCACTTCCTGCGGATAGGCAGAGACACCTTCCCGTGCCACACCGTGATCGGCCGCAAAAACAAGCACGCCCGGCGGTGTTACAACAGGCATGGTCTCACCTGTCATCCCAGCCAGCTCAATAGCCAATTGCTCCAGGCGACCAAGGCTGCCAAGCGGCTTGGTCAACTGATCCACATGCTGTCTCGTTTGCTCACTTGCTTCCTGATTTCGTGGCTCAATCGCCGGATAAATGACTGCCATTATATTTGCACCTCTTTTTCTTGAAAAGCCTTCATGTACTCTTCGATCGTATCCAACCTCACATGGCGACGAACGGTATCCGCCAACAGATCGTACCCCTGCTCTCGTAGAGCGACAAAAGATGGGCGATCCGTAATGGGTGGGAGTCCTTTTTGCTCACGGATGGCATTCAGCAACAGTGTGCGGAAGTGGTCATTGTGGAACAGGCCATGGAAATACGTGCCGATCAACTGCCGCTCCTCCTGACAATAGCCCTCCGTACGCCCCTCCATCTGGATAAAAGGAAAATCATTGCGCGAATAAGCGGATTGCCCCATGTGAATCTCGTAGCCTTCAACCGTTAGTTTTTCCTTCGCAAATACTGCTTCTCCACGGGACAAAACAGTCGTTTTCTTCTGCTCCATCGTCGTAATCATCGGGATTAGACCCAGCCCATCAAGCTGCTGCAATGGAGATTCGACCCCAGCAGGATCATGAATGGCTTCTCCCAGCATTTGATAACCGCCGCACAAACCGACGATATACGTTTTCCCTTTATGATGAAGGTCTTTGACTGCCGCGGCAAGACCTGTCTCTCGTAAGAACTGCAAATCCTCGAGTGTATTCTTGCTGCCCGGCAAGACAATCAGGTCAGGTTCACCCAGCTCTTCCAACCGTGTCACAAAACGCATCCGGCAATCCGGCTCTACAAAAAACGGGTCCACGTCGGTAAAGTTGGAAATTCGCGGGTAGCGCAAAACCGCAATGTCAAGCTCCCGCGGTGTCTCACGCTGACCTTGATAACGGTGCAAAATCAACGAGTCCTCCGCATCGATCCACAAGTCTGGAATAAATGGCACGACACCAAGGACTGGCTTGCCTGTATATTCCTCGAACCAGTCGAGTCCCGGCTGCAAAAGCGTCAAATCACCACGAAAACGATTGATGATGACGCCGATCACGCGGTCCCGATCTTCGGGCTCGAGCAGTTGAAGGGTACCGACCAAGCTGGCAAACACTCCCCCTCGCTCGATATCTGCCACCAAAATGACGGGCGCGTTCGTGAGACGAGCGACTCGCATATTGACGAGCTCGCGGTCATTCAGATTGACCTCTGCCGGACTGCCAGCCCCTTCAATGACGATCCGCTCATAGGAGCTGGCGAGTCGTTGATACGCTTCCTCAATGATCCGCAAGCCCTTGTCATAAAACTCCGTCCGATAGGCAAAAGCCTTCATGTTGCCGTATGGCTCGCCGTTAACGACAATTTGCGATTCGGAATCCCGTGTCGGCTTGATCAAAATGGGGTTCATGTCAGTCGTCGCCAGAATTCCTGCTGCCTCTGCCTGAACGCCCTGTGCCCGCCCGATTTCTTTTCCATCCAGCGTCACGTAGGAATTCAGGGCCATATTTTGCGATTTGAACGGAGCTGTCTTGTAGCCATCCTGGGCAAAAATCCGGCACAGCGCTGTTGCAATCGCACTTTTTCCTGCATCCGAGCTGGTACCTTGCACCATCAACGGGAGGGTTTTAGGCACGCTCGGCCACCTCCGCGCAACGGCTCAGCCAACGTTCGACCAGGTCAGGATTGGAGCCGAAATGCAAATGTGTATAGCCTGCGACCAGATTTTCTTGGACATAGCCCTCCGGTTTCGTACCGCGGAGCCCTTTCGTCTCATATGCTGCTGGCAGCTCTTGATCCGAAGCATACGTAGAGTAATGGAATTCATGACCTTTTGCCTGTTCCTCGGTACCGATCAAGAAATTGCCTTCCTTGCCGCGCACTTCCCGATAGCCAAGCGCTGCGAGCTTTTTCTGCATGGTCACCTTGCCTGGGATGAGCCCCACCATTGGATAGCTGTCGCCATCAGTTGTGACGATCGCCTCTGTCAAAAACATGTAGCCGCCGCACTCAGCCAAGGTAGGCAAGCCTTTTGTAATCACAGATCGGATCGATTGTTTCACCGCTTCATTTTGCGATAGCTCTGCTGCAAATTCCTCCGGGAAGCCTCCCCCGATGTACAAGCCATCTGCGTCCGCTGGCACTCCCTCACCAGCCAGTGGGGAAAAGAACGCGAGCTTCGCGCCATATGCTTCGAGCAGCTCCAAATTTTCCGGATAGTAAAAATGAAAAGCAGGGTCCTTCGCTACAGCAATGGTGACATTGGCAGACGCTTTTCGCGGAGCAAACAGCGTAGGTTCTACTTGCAGCGGCTCTGCCTTTGCCAGTTCCCAGATTTGCTCCAAATCGACTGTCTCTGCGATCAAGTCAGCCAGCTTTTCAAACAGCGGTGTCAACTCTCCACGCTCGACAGATGGCACCAACCCGAGATGACGTTCCGGTATTTCCAGCTCATTCTCCCGTTTTAGATAGCCTACGACCGGAATTCCGCACTCCTGCTCGATCGCTGCCTTCACGATTTTATGATGCCCTTCACTCCCGACCTTGTTCGCGATGACACCGACGATTCTCGCCTGTGGATTGAGCAGTTGAAAGCCTTTGACAATCGCAGCTGCACTGCGCGCCATGCTCTGGCAATTGACCACCAACAGAACCGGAGAGCCAGTCAGGATGCTGATTTCTGCCGTGCTGCCTTTATCGCTGGTCGCTTCCTTGCCATCGTACATGCCCATGACACCCTCGATAATCGAGATGTCTGCACCCTCGCTGCCGCGGACAAAAATCTCCTTCACGATCTCGTGCTCCAGCATGAAGCTGTCCAGATTACGCGAGGCTCTGCCGGTCACAGCCGTATGATACGTAGGATCGATGTAATCAGGTCCGCACTTGAAGCCCTGTACGGTATGCCCTTTTCTTTTCAGAGCAGCCATCAGTCCGATGGTAACGGTTGTCTTACCCGCTCCGCTGCCCGTTCCTGCAATCACAATACGGCGGCTGTCCGTCATGCGCGCTCCTCCTCATGATAGGGCATCAATCCGACCGAAATGGTGGTGTTGCCCGACTTCTTCTTGGTCAAAACGAGTTCGCCCGCACCAGCATACAGCTTCGCGGCAGGCTCGCTCACTCCGTACGCTCCCGTGAACTTGAAGACGGTATCAGACGGATCGCTGATCTCTACCTGATTCAACTCTTCAGGCGAATACCAGACGAATGGCCAGCCGTATTTTTCGCAAACGGCGATCAGACCTGCTTCATCCTTTTTCAGCTCGATGGTCGCCAGTGCTTTTACACTTTTGATCGAAAATTGCAGTTCATCCAGCGTTTCCTTGATGACTGCCTCGATCTCCTCTGCGGAGGTTCCCCGGTTGCAACCCATCCCGAGCACGATTACCTTCGGACGATAAAGGACGCCATTGTCCAAAATCGATTGTTCCTCCGGTGTGAGCAAGCGATGAGAGACGACGAGAGCAGCTTGCGGCTGATCGGCTTGTGCCTCAGCGATTGTCGCGTATTCCTTGATAGATGGTGGCATCGGTGTCTCATGCATCCACCAGTCGCGTTCACCGGATTCATTGATGACAGCTACGCGCTCCTCGTTTACGACAGAAGCGCTGACAGGGGTCAGCTTTTCAGCGGAATCCCACTCCCAGCCAAAACGTCTACCGAATAGATCGACGGGAATCGTCTTTTGGACATCAGATGCTGTCGTAATAATTGGACGAGCACCCATGACTGCCGCTACCTCGCGAGCCAGCTCATTGGCACCGCCCAAATGGCCAGACAGCACACTGATGACATTCTCCCCACGGTCATCGACGACGACGACACCCGGGTCTTTCTTTTTGTCTTCCAGCAAAGGTGCGATCATCCGAATAACCGCACCCAGTGAAATAATGATGATTAAGCCTTTATAAGCAGGCCAGAGAGCGGGAAACAGCATCCGGACACTGTTGGAAAACAGCTGGATGCCGCGCGCTTCCTCATCTCCGCGCTCGAACTTGCTCATGTAGTACAGGTCTGTCCCAGGGAATTTCTGTGCCAGATCGCGCGCCATCTCTACTCCGTGCTTCGTGATCGCAACGATCGCATAGTCTCCGCGCTGCTCGATAGCAGGGATTTCTCCCTCGATCAGTTCGATGATCTTCATTATTCCTTCACACCTTTTCTGAACCCGTGTGTAAAGGTTTTATCGTACAGCTTGGAACGGTATTGCTCGCTCTTGTCGTGGATGTTCGGGTCCAATGCCCAGCCAGCCAAAATCATCGCATGCTTGCGAATACCATTTTTGCCCATGTCTTCGTCCAAATTTTTCAGCGTGGTGCGAACGATCAATTGATCCGGCCAGCTTGCACGTTGTACGACTGCTACTGGTGTATCCTCGCTCCAGCCTGCATCGACCAGCTCACGGACTACTTTTTTCGTCAAAGTCGCGCTAAGGTACAGAGCCAACGTACAATGATGCTCAGCGAGCGCACGCAGCTTTTCTCTTTCAGGCACCGGTGTGCGACCTTCCGCGCGGGTGAGGATGATCGTCTGTGTCAGATCAGGAATCGTCAGCTCGGCTCCTACTGCTGCCGCTGCCGCAAATACTGAGCTCACACCTGGAACGATTTCTACCTCGATGCCTTTTTCTTTTAATAGGGCAATCTGTTCCATGATCGCGCCATAAATGGACGGATCACCTGTATGCAGACGTACAACTGTTTTTCCGCTGCTAATCCGTTCTACCAATTGTTCTACCATTTCTTCCAATGCCATCCCCGAGCTTTGCAGTACTTCTGCATTCGGATTGCCGAGCGCAACCAACTCCTCGTTCACGAGGGAATCGGTATACATAATGACGTCTGCCTTTTGCAGCAGCTTCAAGCCTTTTACCGTAATCAAATCAGGGTCGCCAGGACCCGCTCCCACTATGTACAGTTTCATTACTTTTTCACCACCATCAGTGTAAGATAGCTAAGCTCTGCCCGCTCCAGTTCACGCATATCAGTCCAAACCATTTCCTCGGAGGAAGTGACCTTGGTCGCTACTGCTGCCTTTTCAGCCAGCCCCATTTCCTTCAGCAAGCCAATGATCATTGGCAGTACCTTTGCTACCTTCAGGAACACGACGGTATCGTGGCTCTCCAGCGCTTTGCGCATGGCTTCCTTGTCTTCTGTTGCCGGGATGATGCCGATCTGCTCGTCGCCGTCCGCCAGCGGCAGATTGAAGCGGGAAGCTGCTCCCAGAAACGAAGAGACGCCTGGTACGGTCACGATTGGCACTTCCGGGTGCTCCTCATGCATGACGCGCATCATGTGGATGAACGTGCTGTAAAACATCGGATCGCCTTCCGTTACAAAAGCAACGTCCTTGCCTTCCGACAAACGCTCCCAAACGATCTCCACTGTGTTGTTCCACTCGCGCTCCAAAATTTCTTTGTCCCGCGTCATCGGGAATACGAGTCCAAGCATTTCCTTGTCTGGGGTCTGCACATACAGCTCTGCGATTTGATGCGCGTAGCTTTTGCTGCCCATCCGTTTTTTCGGATACGCAACCACTGGTGATTGCTGTAATAGACGAAATGCCTTGACGGTAATCAATTCAGGGTCGCCGGGACCTACTCCCAGTCCGTACAATGTTCCGATCTTAGTCACTTGCTGTCTCCTCCTTGTTCTTCTGCCTGCTTGGCCCAGGCCGTAATGATGTAGATCGGATTCAATGCTTCAAAGCGCGTCAGGGACAAAATCGGCTTGCTGCGCGATAGCTGCGCCAGTGTTACCGATGTCTCGAATCCTTCCTGCGCGAATGCTTGTGTCGCTTCGTACAATGTCTCAATGGTCGCTGCATTCACCACGATCCGGCCATTCGGGCGCAGTCGTGTGCAGCAGATGTTCAACAGCTCGCGCAATTCTCCACCGCTGCCACCAATAAATACGGCATCCGGGTCAGGGAACTCATCTAAGCCATGTGGGGCGCGTGCGTTAATCACTGTCAAATCCGTGCGAAACTTCGCCATGTTCTGGCGGCAGTTTTCCAGATCGTCCACGTTCTTCTCTACGCCGTACACTTCACCCTCACGCGCTATTCGTGCCGCTTCAATGGCGACAGAGCCTGTGCAGGTGCCGATGTCCCAAACGATGCTTTTCGCATGCAATTGCAGCTGCGCAATGCTTAAAATGCGGACTTCCTTTTTCGTAATAAGTCCCTTGTCCGGCTTGCGCTGGGAGAACTCCTCGTCTGCGATTCCGAACGGCCACACCGGGCTTGGACGGCGTTTTTTCAAAATCACGACATTCAAATCAGAGAAGCTACCATCAGCCATTTCCTCAAGGGAATACCAGCCTGAATGCTCTTCGGCACTGCCGAGATTCTCTGCCACAAACGCATCGTACTCATTCATTTGGAACGAAAGGAGATAGCGGGCGATTGCTGCTGGCGAGTTTTCCCGATCCGTCAAAAGAGCGACCTTTTCCTTCCCGTCGATCCGCTGTGCCAGACCTTTGATACTGCGTCCGTGCACACTTGCCAATGTTGCATCCTGCCATGCTTCGCCCATTTTGGCAAAAGCGAGCTGAATGGAGCTGAGGTGCGGGTAAATCTCTACGTTCAGCTTTTTGGAAAGTAAGCCACCTATCCCGTAAAAGAGCGGGTCACCTGACGCCAGAATGACCGTCTTGCGTGTCTCTGTGCGTAGCTCTTCTACCATCGCGGTCAGTCCGCCCTTTAGTACACGCTTTTCCCCTGTATACTCCGGAAAAAAGCTGAGGTGCCGCTCTCCTCCAACCAACAGCTCACTTTCCTCTATCCAAGTCCGGTACAACGGCAGCAGGCTCTGCTGTCCATCATCCCCGATTCCAATTACTTTCATCGCCTGTGTCATTGATCGTCACCCTTCCCAACAGGGACCCTTTCATTGTGATGATGATGGTTTCGACCTCGATGCCGCCGCCCACTTCCTTTAGTGCAGCGCGACAGCAGTTTTCGCACATGATCTCGAAAAAGGCTGGCGTGTCCACCATCATATCGCCTACCTGCGAAGCGGTGTTGGCTCCCAAAATTTCGTCAACACGCTCCTGCGGTGCTCCTGCATCTGCTGCCATTTGAGCGAGGAAGCCGAAATCGACGGGTGCGCTTTTGGAATGAACCATCATGACTCCCTGCGCTACCTTGGAAAACTTGCCCATCATCCCGACCAAGGTCACTTTGCGCATCTTTTTGTTCTTGCACTGCTTGAGAGAAAAACCGACGAAATCGCCCATCTCCACGAATGCTTCTTCCGACAGCTCTGGATAAGTAGCGACCCCGTAGGATTCACTCTTTCCGCCCGTCGACAACACAATATGATCGCAGCCGGCTTCCTTGGCGACATTGACCGCTTGTGCCACGCTTGCCTTGTAGGCAGAAGTGGAAAACGGCACCACGATTCCACGCGTCCCCAAAATGGAGATGCCGCCGAGTATGCCGAGTCGTCCATTCAAGGTTTTTTTGGCGATTTCCTCACCCGCAGGCACGGAGATGACGATTTTGATCCCGCGCTGGGTCCCGTACTCATCCAGAACAGCCTGCGCGGTTTCCCTGATCATTTTACGCGGGACGGGATTGATCGCTGCCTCGCCAATCGGAACGGGCAACCCTGGCTTGGTCACCCGTCCCACACCGAGTCCGCCATCCAAAATAATCCCGGGCTCATCCGACCATTCCACCGTAGAGAGAATGAGGGCACCGTGTGTCGCGTCTGGGTCGTCTCCCCCATCCTTGATCGTGCTTGCGGTCGCCTTCTCCAATGAAAACTCGCAGCTCTCCATCTGAAAGGTGACGTCCTCACCGATTGGCAGGCGAATCGTCGCTTGGCTTTGCTCTTCCTGAGTAATCAGCGCGATCAAAGCAGCCTTGGTCGTCGCCGTTGCACATGATCCAGTCGTATATCCGTGGCGGAGGGGCTTTGCCTCTTTTTCGTCCGTTGCTGCTTTGGCTGCCATCTGCTTAGCCCAACCGTTCCGCCATGATCGAAATGGCATTCAATGCTGCTACGGTTACTGGGCTTCCGCCTTTACGTCCCATGTTCGTGATGAATGGGATATCGAGCTTCGCCAGCTCTTCCTTGGATTCTGCCGCAGATACGAAACCAACTGGCATCCCGATCACCAGGCCTGGCTTTGCTTCGCCTTCCTTCACCATACGGATCAGCTCCAGAAGTGCCGTAGGTGCGTTTCCGATGCAAAAGATTCCGCCATCTGCTTCCTTGATCGCTTTGCGCATGGAAATGATCGCACGGGTCGTGTTCAGACGCTTCGCCTCTTCCATTACATCGCGGTCGGAGATGTACACCTTTACTTCTCCTCCGAATTTTTCAATACGGTTTTTGCTGATGCCGACTTGCACCATCTGTACATCTGCTACGACGATTTTGCCGCTGCGGATCGCTTCGATTCCCGATTTTACTGCGTCCGGGTGGAAAACAAGGCTGCGTCCAAGGTCAAAGTCTGCGGATGCGTGGATGACGCGTTGTACTACCGGATATTGTTCTTCTGTAAAGGAATGCTCGCCCAGTTCATCTGTAATGATTTGAAAGCTCAAGTCCTCAATCTCTTGCGGTTGTACGGTCATCGGTTTAAATTCCGTTTTGAAATCCATGGTTAGTTTCCTCCAGTCACTTGTTTGAGTTGAGTCAATACGCTTTCGAAATCCGAAAACTTCGTTCCATAATCGATCTTTGGACGACCGATGACGATTGTTTCGATGCCCATTTCCAGTGCCGCTTCCACCTTTTCATCAAAAGCGCCTACCTTGCCGCTCTCCTTGGTGATCATCAGCGTGACACCATAATGCTCGTAGAGCGCTTTATTCAGCTCCTTGGAAAAAGGGCCTTGCATCGCGACGATGTTTTTTTGCTCGACACCGAGCTCTTCGCATTTCTGCATATTGTCAAGACGCGGCAGCATGCGGGCTACCAGCGTCGTATCCGGTAGGCCCAACAGCTGATCTGTGAACGTCTTCAGCGTCTTGCTGCCCGTCGTCAGCATGATGACACCGCGCTTTTTTGCCGCCAGTTCAGCCGCTTGTACATAATCTTCTACTACAATCAGCTTTTCACTGCCCGGTGAGGAGAGGCTTTCCCGCTCGTAACGAATGTATGGGACTCCCGCTCCTTGCGCACCTGCCATGGCGTTCTTGGAGGCTTCCTCTGCGAAGGGGTGACTCGCGTCGACTACGCATTGGACGGCTCTGTCTTGGATCAGCTGCTGAATATCGTCAGCAGTCAGGCGTCCGACCTGAACGGGCACACCCGCTTCCTCCATACTTTTCGCCGCATTGTCCGTGACAACGGTCGTTAACAGATCGTAGCCCTTGTCCTTGATTTGCAAAGCCAACTCGCGCGCGTCGCTCGTTCCAGCCAGTACCAGAATCATGCTGTCTTCCTCCTACTTGGTAACATGGTCGTGCTTGTGATCATGCTTGTGGTCATGGTCATGGTCGTGATGATGATGGTGACCATGGTGGTGGTGATGTCCATGCTCGTCATCGTGGTGGTGATGGTCGATGTGCTCCATCGCCGCCAGCCTGTACTGACAGGTATCACAGTTCAGCTTCACTTCACCATGCAACGCTTCCACCACACGATCCTTGAGCACTTCCTTCAACAACGGATGGAAGCCAAAATACTCGGCCATTTCGAACTTGGCTTCTGGATATTGCTCACGGAACTTCTCCAGCTGGTCGCTCATCCGTTTGATCAACACACCCGTGAACAAGAAGTACGGCAAGAGTACGATGCGCTTCGCACCCAGCTTCAGGCAACGCTCAACGCCCTCATCGTACAAGGGATATGTCACACCCATGAAGGCGGTCTCTACCCACTTGGCTTTGTAGCGCTCCCAGAACAGTCGGGACATTTTGTAAATATCGCTATTGGCATCTGCATCGCTGCTGCCGCGTCCGATTACAAGTACAGCCAGGTCATCGTTGTCTTCCCCGGAGGCAAAGCCTGCCTCTTCCATGCGAGCGGTCAAAATATTGATGACTTCGTCGTGAATACCGATCGGGCGTCCGTAGATGAACTGAACGTGTGGGTGTAGCTCCTTCGCCTCGTCGATGGCAGCTGGAATATGGATTTTCGCATGTCCGGCAGAGAACAGGATGATTGGAATCACCGCCACGCGGGTTGCCCCCCGAGCCACGCAGGTATTCAAGCCTTGCAGCATGTCAGGACGGGCAAACTCCAGAAAGCACGTCTCGATAATCGGTACATCCAAGTCCGGTGTTAGCGTCGCCACAAACTGGCGAATCTCTTCATTGCCTTCCGGGTCCTTGCTTCCATGACCTACAAATAATACTGCGTCCATTTTATGTCCCCCTCGTTTTTAGTGGTGTTCTTGCATTAATCTCCGCATGCAGCATTCTCGATTTCAGCTTTGGCTGGCTCGTACCATGCAAAGCCCTCCAGCTCACCTACACGTTGGAAAAACTTGTGAAACCTTTCGTTCGGAAATGCGTCTTTTTTGAATCGGTTCACGATTCGCTCCACGAGTGGAACAATCTCTTCTTTTTCGATGCCTTCTGCTACCGGAATACCGGAGTGTGCATTGCGTCCCACCGTTTTGGCTCCCAGGAATAAATCGAACTTTCCTTTGCGGAATACGATTCCGATATCTTCTTGAACCGCTCCATAGCATGCCATCCCGCAGCCGTTGAAGCCGATCTTCAGCTCCTTCGGCATTTCTTTTCCACCCAGCTTTTGGTGCAGCTCCTCGGCATATGGGATGCTGTCTTTTTTCTCGCCGTCGCAGAAATCACACGCTTTTACCTGCAAAACGTCTCCGATCGGGCTGAGAATCAAACCAAGCTCTCTCAAGCGGCTAGTAATGCTTTCAGGGTTGGCAGTCGGCACGCGCAAAATCATTTGGTGGTGTGGGGTGTATTCGATCTCGCCTTTTTCTCCAGCCACCTCGGCAATCGCCATCATTTGCAGCGGTGTGATTTTTTTGTTGGCAACGCCCGGACTTACCGCGCATTCAAAAATCATCTCTGGCGTAAAGGTAGACACCGGACGATTGAATTGACCTACAGCTGGCTTGGTTTCAATGCCTTTCGCCGTATTGATAGCCGTCAATGCCTCCATGGCCCAGGCGAAAGGAGCTTTTGGTGCGGCTTCTTCTGTTACAGGCGGTGCTTCCAGTACTGCCGTGCTTGTTGCTACACGATTTGCTGGGTCTGTAGCAGGTACTCTATCCTCGGTAACGGCTACTGGTCTTTCTGTGTTCGGTGTTACTGGTGTTGCCGGAGCTGACGCGAGGCTCTCCTCGGAGGCCTCGAGCGACCAAGGCTCATTTTCTACACGCAGACGCTGATGCGGCTTCAGTGGCTGCTCATCGGCAGACAGCGTGTATTTACGCTGGTAACCGCGCGGCGTAATCATTTTGCCGTCGTATACAAATGTCGATGTATTTCCGATAATCACGGTGGTCAACATGCCGATATCATGCTCCAGCATTTGGGCCAGGGTCGTCACGACAACCGTTTCGCGTTCGCGATATGCACTTTTCACGATACCGACCGGCGTATCTGGTGAGCGGTACTGCAAAAGAATGCGTTGCGCTTCAACAATCTGGCGTGTACGTCGTCCGCTGCGCGGGTTATACAACGCGATCACAAAGTCAGCCATCCCTGCTGCGTCAATCCGTTTGGCAATCAGTTCCCACGGCGTCAAGTGATCGCTCAGACTGATCGTACATGCGTCGTGCATGATAGGTGCACCGAGGATCGCCCCACAGGAATTGATCGCCGAGATGCCCGGTACGATTTCGATGGGTACGCCGGTAGCTTCTGTCCAGCCTTTTTCCACCAACACCTCGTATACGAGACCTGCCATCCCGTAAACACCAGAGTCTCCACTGGAAATAACCGCTACCTTTTTGCCTTCCTCTTCCGCCTGACGCACGGCTTCCCGTGCACGCGCCACTTCTTCGGTCATCCCTGTGCTGACGATTTGCTGATTCGTCAAAAGTCCACGGATCAAATCTACGTAGGTGGAATAGCCGATAATGACATCGGACTCCTGCAGGGCTTCCCGCGCCCGCTTGGTGATATGCTCAAAACTCCCTGGACCAAACCCGATCACAAACAACTTGCCGCTCATAAGGCCCCTCCCCTTTTCGCTTCCTGTTTATAATAAAATCGATATCATCACACTAACGAGCAGACATAAGAGTGAAACGAGATACATTAAACGAATCGTCGCGACAATGTCACTTGCCTGCAATGGTCGTTTCGCATCTCCCATTTTTGCCCGGTTCGATGCAACACCTTGGTAATAATTCAGTCCCCCGAGCTGCACGCCTAATGCGCCAGCGACTCCGGCTTCCGGCAAACCGCTGTTTGGACTCGGATGCAAGTGCGCATCTCTTCTGATCATTGCCCAGCACTGCTTCCCATCCAATCGCTGCAGCCAGCTTGCGACGACAAGCAACAAAGCTGTCAAACGGGCGGGTATGTAGTTTAGTACATCGTCAAAGCGGGCAGACGCCCAGCCGAGATTCAGATACTTCTCGTTTTTATAGCCAACCATGGAATCGAGAGTGTTGGCGGCACGGTACGCCATTGCCAACGGTGCTCCCCCAATCGCTGCGAAAATCAGCGGAGAGACGATCGCATCGACGATGTTTTCCGCCACAGTTTCCACTGCTCCTCGACATACTTCCGGTTCATCTAGTCGCTCTGTATCACGTCCGACTACCATGGACAAGGAGCGTCTCGCCGCTTCCATATCCCCAGCCACAAGATGACGGGCAATCTCCATCCCGGCATCGGCCAAGCCTTTTGTCGCGATCGTCGTAGAAATCAACCAGGCACCCAAGATCCAGGCAAGCACCGGATGGATAAACGTCGCTCCCCACAAAATCAGCCAAACGACAGCGTAGCTACCGCCAACGATCACGACCGGAAACAGAACTCCTGCCAACTTCAAATGCGACTCCTCTTTGACGAGAGAACGTATGACCCGTTCCAATCGTGTAATCCACCAGCCCATGATGATCACTGGATGCGGCAAGCACCGGGGGTCTCCTACCACCCGATCAATCAAGTAGGCCGCGCATAATATCCATACTTCTGTCATGTTGTCCCTCTCTTACTCTTCAGGGGTTGTGCCATCCAACTCTTCTCTTCCGCATCCAAGCATTCCGCTACCAGCACCTCTCCATGCTTCAAGCCCTCGACCTGCCAATATCGGTCAGGATTGTTTTCGAGCCAGGCGGCCTGGAACCAGCGGATCACGCCGCCATGTGTGACGATGACGACTGTATCAGATGTCTCCTCCTTGCCCGCTCTCTCCAACAAGGAGCGAAGCCAACGATCCACGCGCATCCCTAGCTCTTCCAGACCCTCCCCTTGTGGAGGTCGATTTCGAAAAGGATCGTCGTACCACCTCGTGGCCCGCACAGGGTCCGACTGCATTAGCTCATCGTAGGTCATCAGCTCCCACTCACCAAAAGACAGCTCTCTCAAAGCTGGCTCCGAAATAATCGATAGCCCCCAAGCAGCTGCGAGTGGTTCGGCAGTCTGCATGCATCTGAGCAGGTCACTCGAGTAAATCGCAGCGGGTCGCCCGATCAGCACTGGTAATTCCTTGGTCAAATCACTCGCGTGCAGATAACCGCGCTCATTCAAAGGAACGTCGCTATGCCCCAAATATCGATGCTCTCGATTGCTGTCTGTCTCCCCGTGACGTATCCAAACCAGTTTCATAACCACCAGCTCCCGACTAACACCAACAGAACGACCGCTTCACTGCTTTCGATAACAGCCCCGTAGCAGTCTCCGTTTAAACCGCCCAGTTTTTTTGCAACCGAGCGTGAAAACCATAGAGCGAACAACAGCGACAGGAAAATAGCTGTCATGACCTGCAAGCCCCCAAGATACCATCCTGCTGCAAACACGATGATGTAGCTCACGATGATAGAGGAAACGGAAAGCCCGGAACTGATGCCTTTTCCGATTCCTTTGTCCGCCGAAAGATACGGCCAGAGCTTGATCGACAAAAGCACATGCGTCCGCGCTGCCACTGGCGCTACGATCAAAAAGCTGCCCCATCCCGGATGTGCGAGCTCTGCGACCGCACCCGCCTTGATCAGCAACAGCATAATCGCAGCAAGAACGCCCATCGCACCTACGCGGCTGTCCTTCATAATTGCAAGGATTTGCTCTCGCGGCCTGCTGCTGCCAAGACCGTCCGCGAGGTCCATCCACCCATCCATATGAAGACCACCGGTCACGTAGACCCATGCGATCAGCGTTAAAATTGCGGCGATCCATGGACTGAACAACACCAGTCCTGCTTGATGCACACCCCATAGCAATAAACCGATGACCAAACCAACCGCGGGATACCAGTTGACGCTTTTTCTCCACGCCTCCTCAGAAGGACGAAGCCACGGGACCGGAATACGCGTAAAAAACGAGATCGCGTGTAAAAATGCATTCATCCTTTGATCCTCCACGGTATCCCCGACAAAACCGCGTAGACGGCGTCCGCTTGTCGCGCACTTCTCTGATTGACATCGCCCAGAACATCCGCGAACCATCTGCCCAAACAACTCAAGGCTACACCGCCCAATCCGACCTCGCTTGTGACAGCAATGACTTTTTGCGGGGAATTCTGAACGAGGGTCAGCCACGCCTCTGCCTCCTGCAGCAGGGCTTGCGTGTGTGAAGTACTTCTCCATTCCGACTCATCCACGCTCATCAATCGATTACTCACCCAAGTGGACAGACAATCGATCAACACCACATCATACTGCTCACGAAATGCGTGGTAATCCGTTAATCGCTCTCCTATCTCCACACAGCCCCATTCCAGCGGACGACGTGCCTGATGCTGCTCGATTCTCTGCTTCATTTCATCATCCCAAGCCTTGCCTGTCGCCACGTACAGGACTCGACTGCCCAACTTCATCGCGAGCTCTTCCGCGTAGCGGCTTTTTCCTGAACGGACACCACCTGTTACCAGCACCAAGCTCATCGCTGTTCACTTCCTTCCGCATGGACCTCGCGAAGCGCTGCCAAAAGTCGATCATTTTCCTCTCGTCCACGCACCGCGATTCTCACATCATGGGCCGTCAAACCGGGATACATCGCACAGTTGCGGATCAGAACGCCTTTTTTGCCGAGTCGTGCCTGCAATTGCTCGGCTGGCAATCCTTCTGGTGAGCGCAGTAGCAAAAAGTTTGCCTCCCCCGGCCATACCTGCCAGCCCAACTCACTACGGATGGAATCAGTCAAATATGCACGTTCTGTTTTGATAAACCTGCGCGTCTGTTCCTCGTATGCCTGCTCCTGCAAGCACAGTTCGCCTGCCAAAAGGGCTAGGGCATTCACACTCCAGCTCACTTGCTTTTGGCGCATTTTCGCAATGACATCCGGGTGCGCAATCGCATAGCCCAGGCGTAATCCCGGGATCGCGTACATTTTCGTCATCGAGCGCATCAAAATCACACGGGGAAAGTGCTCCAGCTGCGTCGCCAATGTATACTGCCGCTCTTCCTCCACAAAATCGAGGAAAGCCTCGTCCACGATGAGCCACGTATTGGTCTTTTGCGTCCATTCCGCCATTTGGCGCAGCTCATCCGGTTGATACAGGATTCCGGTCGGATTATTAGGTGACCCGACAAATACGAGATCCGTCTGCGTAAAAAGTGTATACAGCTCTTCAGGATCGGGCTTGTACCCGTTCGCTTCCTTCCCGAAGCAGCCGATGACACGAGCTCCATACTGCTCGGAAAGTTGCGCGTATTCCGAAAAGCAAGGATACACCACACCAACTGTTTGTGGGGAAAGACCGAGGATGGCTAGTGCCATTGCCTCCGCGGCACCATTCGCAGGCAGCAGCCATTCCTCCGACAATTGCAGCCGTTTCGCCAGCGCACGACGAAACACACGATGTCCAGGGTCTGGGTAATGCGCTACAGCAGCCAACGAAGCCAGTAGCATCTCACGGACGCTCGCTGGCATCCCCAGCGGATTAATATTGGCACTGTAATCCAGAAACTGCCCGGGTTCCCGACCAAAGCGCTGCGCTGCGGTCAGCAGGTCGCCACCATGACCGTACGTCTCTATTACACCTACGCTTGTCAAAACTCTACCCCCAGCACAGCTGGAATCCCTTCATCGTAGTAATGCTTGATTGGCTTCATCTCTGTCACCAGATCTGCAATGTCTAGGATCTCCTGCTTTGCTGCCCGTCCCGTAATCACGAGGTGGATATGACTTGGTCTGTTTTGAATCGCTTCCAAAACAGCAGACAATGGCAACACATCGTCAATCGGGAAGCGGTCAATCGCCAATGCATTATTCAGCTCATCCAGAATGACGACATCGTACGCTCCGGAAGAGAGCTTTTCGCTCGCAAACGCCCAAGCTTCCTTCAATGCCTCACGATGCTCCTCCGGTGTCTTTGTCCAGGTGAAGCCGACGCCCATTTGCACGATTTCAATGCCCAATTTATCAAAAATAATCTTTTCTCCGTATGTTCGCTCCGGCGACTTGATGAATTGAACCATCAGCACCTTTTTTCCGCGCCCTGTCGCCCGCACAGCCAATCCGACTGCTGCCGTCGTTTTTCCTTTGCCGTCTCCTGTGTAGACGAGGGTCAAGCCCCGCTTCTTATCGTTTTTCTCCATCGTGACCACCTCAAAAAGTGACGTATTTTACTCCGCTGTTCCATCCATACTTTCCGAAGCAATAAAACGGTCATGACCGTTTTGTTGACCGCAAGCGGTCGCATCCACTTTTGTGAAAAACGTCGAGACGTTTTTCACAGAAAAAAAGCGCTCTGTTTCCCCCAGTACGTAAGGAAAAACAAAGCGCGGATAGCTGAAAAGCAACAATCCTCACCTCTTCCTTTGACCCGAAGGAAATCAGTGTAAACATAAAACAGGCAGGTCTCCTGGCTTGAGGATCATCGCTCTTCTTCTCCTTCCCGCTCCCGGATGGGCAGTGGATGGCATGATGCCTTGAAGAATAGCTACTCTCTTACAGTGGCGGGACCGCGTTGGCTTTTCACCAAACTTCCCTTTTAACCTTGCTCCTGCGAATCGGTTTCGCAAAAACAAGGACCTGTTTCTCTTCCATATGTAAATGTCATTCGTTTCGTTGACAAGCACTTGCTATTAATAATAGCAAAAGCTACCGAGGATTCAAGCAAAAGCTGCCGATTCGTCGCAGGTGGCTATTGGCAGAAAATTTAAGATAGTCCCCATTTACTTACTTGAAAATTTTCGTTACCCTATTGGCAAAACTATCGAAAGTGGTGTGCAGTCATGCCATATCCTCCGATTCCAAAAATAACAGACATGGTCCTGCCCAGCCCACTGCCGATCAAAGAATGCGGCGAACCGATGATCCCTCTCTCTTCCCTTTGTGAACAAATCACAGTCTATCCAGCCTACTACCACGAAGGCTATGCCGGAACACAGCCAGAAGCCTTTTTGCGAGAAGGGGCAGCTCGCAAGCTCGCCACGGCAGCCGCGCAACTGCCTGTTGGCTACAAACTCGTCGTACTGGACGGCTGGCGCTCGTTCGAGGTACAGGCATCGTTGTATGAGCGTTTCCGTGAATCCTTGCTTTTACAAGGCTGGCAGGAAGGACCCGCCCTCACGGAAGAATTAAGCAAATTCGTTGCTTATCCAACAACAGACCTCTCCAAACCGTCCCCTCACCTATCCGGCGGAGCAGTCGATCTGACTATCGCAGGGCCTGATGGCTGGCTGGAGATGGGGACAGGCTTCGATGATTTCAGGGAACTGGCTTCCACTCGCTATTATGAAGAGTTGGAAGAGTCTAAGCAAAAAGACATCGAAATTCGAAACAATCGACGACTGCTCTATCATTTGATGACTGCTGCAGGCTTCGTCAACTATCCGAAGGAGTGGTGGCATTTTGAGTATGGTACCCGTACTTGGGGACAAAAAACGCAGCAAGAGCCGATCTATGGCGGGGTTTTGTCGATGTAACCACAAATACTCAAGTATTCAGCCATAAAAGGCATGAGCCCGGTCGATACCGTACTCATGCCCAGATGGCTGCCCACTCCTCAATAATTTCCTGTACCTTTTAGGTCACTGGTATTTCAGAAGAAGCTGCTGAAACCAAAAGGCTTTTGTTGTATTCAGGTGACAATACAATATTTGTATAAGTTCCGCGACCTGACACATAGTGATAGGAATGCTCGATGCCTGCTGGGATAAAAATAGCCGCTGGACTCTCAACAGTCTTCTCTTCTTCACCGAGTTGAACATGACACACCAGCCCAGTGCCATCAGGTGCATCTCCCCAAAAGAGGAAGGCACTGTCACAATGATGCGCATGTCTGTCTACATGCTTTTCAGGAATACCGGACAAATCGCATAGTCCAAATATCCTTTGGATCACATAGAATGAGGCTCGCTCATCAACACGCGAATCCATCATAACCCAGCGTATCCCTGGACCGTCACGATGATACTGCAGCTCTGAAGCACCTTTGGGAAACGGCTTTCCTACCTGTAAGGAAACAGGTAGCTTTGGACTTCCTATTGGAGGACGCTTTTCTTCGAGAAGCCGTGTTCTTCCAATTGTTTCGGGAGGTAATGGCTCATACGCTTTGGAATTTCTCTTTACGGCTTGGACATGGTAAGCCGATGTATGCGTAAAGGCATTTTGTCCGGTGATAGGGCGCAGTTCGTCCGGCCTATACCCTGTCGTCAGACGTATCGCTTGGACAAGCTCGGGAATTCTATCCAAAGAATAGCGATGATCATTTCGCAGCTTTTGCAACGCAACAGTAAGCTGGATCAAGTCAGTAATGCCTGCTCTTTCACCGATCCCTAAAATTGTCGTATCAATGACAGAGGCTCCTGCATCAATAGCCGCCAGCGCATTCGCTTGAGCAAGACCGAAATCATTATGAAGATGAACTTCAATTTCGCATCCAAACTCCTCAATGGCACGAGTTACGATTTTTTTGCATGTATCAGGCTCCCAAATCCCGACAGTATCTGCCAAACTAATGCGATCTGCACCTGCCTGCAAAGCAGCATGACCTAAGCTGGATATCTTTTCCCACTCTGTCCGGGAAGCGTCTTCAATCGTGAATCTAACCTGTAATCCAAGCTTTTTTGCTTCGATAACTGCTTGTTGGACTTTCTCAAGTATATAGCTTTCCTCGTGATGTCTGAATTTGGTTTGGATAGACACATCATTAATGGAAGCCCATATCCCCACCCAGTCTGCTTTGGCGCGCTTTGCAGCATGTACTTCTTCAACAGTAGCTCTCGCATGCATTAGTATTTGCGCTCGTCTTGCCGATTGAGCCACTTTTCGGCAGATTTCTTCATCCAGAGCAGAAATTCCAGGATGGCCCACTTCTATGAGGTTTATTTGATAGCTTTCCAAGAGATGCAGTATGCGAATCTTGTCTTCGCATGTGAAGCGAACGCCTGCTTGCTGCTCTCCTTCTCGCAATGTTGCATCCAAAATTTGAAACGGCTTCATTTCCAGCACATCCTTACGAGTTTACTTACTTTTTCAGGAATTCGTCTGTTTCACGCAAGAGCTGATCACGATTTTTTTCATACAACACCCAATGTGTGGCATCTTTGATAACCACTTCTTCTTTTGCCGATGCATTGGTCAGCTTATGGAAGAGGGACTTATCGGCAAAAAAGTCCAGATCTCCTCGAATGATCAACACTGGCGTCGTAATTTTCGCCGCATCAAAAATGGGTCTGTCCGTCCAGATGTAATACAGATCTACCAAAGGTCCCATTGGACGGCGGATGGACTGTTCAGATTGCTTGCTGCTGTTAGGATCAGCGTTGACGAAGACCTTGGATACAGCCTTCATTGCCTCATCAGAAACCAGATCACGCTTATCTAACATCATGTGCCAATGGTGCATGGCCTTGTCAAACTGGACAACCTGATACGCTGGTAATTGGGGATTAATTTCACCTGGCTTCCCTTTTGCTTCAAATGGAGTTGCCATCAAAGGCAAAGAAAAACCATGCATAACACCATAAAGCACGAGTTTTTCAATATCATCAGAATGTTCAGTCGCGTACATCCCTGCAACAACTCCACCCCATGACCATCCTACGATACTGATTTTATCCACTTGTCGGGTTTTCTTTATGTGCTGGACGACAGCCTCCAGATCTTTTACCGCCTCAGTAGCACGGACGACAGGAGGATTCTTTACAGGGGGTTGATCCATTACAACTGGTCGGGTAGAATGCCCAAACCCTCGGAAGTCCATCGCCCAAGTGTCGTAGCCTTGCTTTGCGTATTCCTCCATCCAGGAGAATCCCGGAACATCGAAAGCTTCGGCAGTAGGTACGCTAAACGGTTCAAGAAACAACACAACCTCTTTGCTGGCGAACTTTTCCTTGTTTTTGGCACTCATATGCCTCACATACAAGGAGACGTTCTGATCGATGCTTGGCACTTTCAGTTCTTCCGTTACGATCTCACTGGTTGATTCCACTACTGATTGAGCTTGTGTTGTACTATTTTGATGGGGGGAATCAGGAGTTGAACACCCTTGAACAAGCAGGCCTAAAGATATGACTAGCATAAGAAAATGATTTTTCATTTGATGATTGAAATTCATAGTTTGGCACTTCTTTCAAAGTAGATTTAGAGGGTCCTAGAAATTGAAGATTCTCGACAGCAACGCAATGCATCCAGCTGCAATGATTAAGCCTGCGGGCAGCCCATTTGACAGTAGCACGGCCAAAAGTGTTCCAATTGTTACGCCTATGAAAACAACCGGTTGATCTGGCAAAATACTTAAGCCTTTTCCCCCGACATAAGAGATGATAAAACCTGCTAAAATGGCTATCGTTGCTTTCCAACTGACCATTTCCTTACCAAGGGAGATGAAATCATGTTTTCCTTTGGCAATCGGAATCAACAAGAATACCATTAGACAAAACAGACCCACATGGAACATTGGTTTTTGGATTGCATCCATGACAGGCACTGCTTTTAACAAAGATAATCCGAGCAGCAAGAGGGAAGCGTAGACGAGAACCAGATCCTTTGCCACTAATGACAAGAGGGCGATTACTAGTAAGATCATGGTGGTATGCAACATTAGGAGTCCTTATAGTAGCGTGTTATCCCAGCTTCCCTCTGCCGGGGCTTCCACCTGTACCATTTGGACGGAAGCTAAATTGACTTTGACTAGATTGGGAGCAACGACTGGCAATAGGTTTGGTCTCTGAATGATTAGTTTGAATGCCTCAAAGCTAGCCAATACGCCGACGATATTCGCTACCGGAGCAAGCACTGCCCATGGAGCCTCTCCTTTTACATAGGCATCTGCCCATTCAGGTAAAGCGCCTTGCGATACGGAATACTTTGCACGCTCGTCTTTGATCTGACTAATTTTTTCACGCATCTCTGGTGTGAGAGGCTGTTTGTAAGAAGGGTGTCTCATGGCGACCTCATAGGGCAAGGAGTCGGGTGTCATGCACATGACTCCTCCACGGAAGGGTGGTGTTACCGCAATCCAGATGGAGGGAATTCCCATATCAGCTGCTGTTCTATGGATGATTACCCGTGCAACCAGATTATCTGTAGCATCTACAATCACATCTGTATCACCCAGCAGATCATGTGCATTTTCTTCGGTAACAAACTCCCTTGTTACCTTTACTTCCAGCTCTGGATTGATATCGTGAAGGATTTCCTTCGCTACTTCCGCCTTGGGAGCGTTGATTTTGCTGACAAAGCTGAGCATTTGGCGATTGAGATTACTTTCCTCAAACGAGTCTTGATCGATGACATGAAGCTTCCCTACACCCATCCGGGCGAGTTGAATCAATGTGATTCCTCCCACGCCGCCTGCACCTACCACCGTTACTCTAGCATTTCGCAGTTTGGCTTGCTCCTCACTCGTAATGATTCCGAAATTGCGGGTAAAACTATTGTTATATAATTGGCTATTTTCTATCAATGACACACGATCATCTCCTTTGTTCTTTCAAAATCGTTATAGTGTTGCATAGTTCCACGTTCCATCAGGGGGAGTTGTCACTTTTACCGGTGTGTCCGTATCTAGATTAATGAGAACTCCTTTGGGTGCACGTGCCAACGGTTCTCTGCCCGTCAAGATTTGCACGGCTTCATGAAAACTGAAAAGCGATATGAGATGAGCGCGAACTGGTGTAATAATCCAACCAGCCTTTCCCTCACAAAAGTCCTCTGCCCATTCCTTTGGAGCTCCTTCTTTGACAGAGTGCCAAGCCCTGGCTTTTTTTATGTCAGCAATCTCTTGGCGTAACGCTTCATTGGTCAACTTTTCCCCTGCTCCTGGGATGTTCAATGCTGTTTCGTACGAAATGCCGTCTGGAAAAAAGGAAGAGACAAATCCTCGGGTTGGGGGGCTCCCTGACATGCCCACGCTTGGTATGCCCAGCTCACGCGCGGTCCGGTGGATGATGACGCGGGAGGGTATATCGTCCACTGCTTCAATCACCAGATCATGCCCTTTCATCAGTTCAAGCACATTGTCTTCATCAACATTTGCTTGGACGCATCGAACAGATATGTATGGGTTAATGGATTGAAGAACTTCTTCAGCCGTCGCCGCTTTTGATTTACCCAATGAATGTACCGTAGCCAGCATCTGACGATTGATGTTAGAAACCTCGAATTCATCAGGATCTACTCCGGTGACATGCCCGATTCCCATGCGGGCGCAAAGAATCGCTTCCATTCCCCCGACCCCACCGAGTCCAAATATGATGACCTTTCCGTCCTTTAGGCGTTTTTGTTCCTCAGTGGTATACACGCCAATATTTTTCTTGACCATTTCCCAATAAAAGGAATTCATTTCCAATTCTTTTTCCTCCTCTTTCCAAATTGAATTGTCCATTTACATTTGACATTATAGAGTTCCAGTTACTAGCAAAAAAATAGCTCGTTATGACTATTAATTGGGTTTTATTTGAAATTTTCATGAACATAGGAGAAAAATTTTTAGCTAGAATAGACAAAATGAAAAGGCTTGAGTCCGGTACAATACCGAACCCAAGCCTTACATTCCCCTAACCTTACTGCATAAAATCCGCCATGATGATCTCCGTATCAAACGGCGTAATCCCTTCCTCCAAGGAAAATACCGTATCTGCCTCTTCTGCTTGATCAGTCAACGTTCCTCTCGCTTGTGCATGAAGCATGAACAACTCATGCAAGGTAGGCTTCACCAACGAGGTGAGCGCTCTTCCCATCAGCTCCACCCCTCCGGCATTGGACTCCACATTGTTGGCAAAACGCGGATCGGAATTCAGGGCAATATCCGTCCAAATCACTTTTCTCTCCATGAGATCCAGAATGACCGGGATACAAATCTGCGTGTTTGCGGCGAGATCAATCTTGTCCTGTACTGTCTGCGGCTCGAAAATTTCTCCTGTCTGTGGCGCCGACCGAATCATCCAGCCTGCGTAGCATTCAGGCAAATCGCAATAAGGATGACTCGTATACGAATACAGGTTCATGACGACGTACCGACCACCATAGCGGATGACAGAATCAATGCCGATGTCGATGAATTCGCACGCACCTTTGGGAGCCTCCACGATATCCCCGCTATGGTACGCTTGATACTTGTCGGAACGCAGATTGGTATAAGAAATATGCTCCATGTACTTCCAGTCTTCGTTATAGAGCACGGCAGACAAATCGATATCGACTCTGCCTGTAGGCACATCGTTGACGATTCCTTCCTTCCACCACAGGAAAAAGCGAATCGTTTCTCCATCCGGGATCGCTAGTCGGGAGCCGCGTGCAATCGTGCGCAATGCCTTGCTGGCGGATCGCATCGAAAACGGAACGAGATGCTCCTGTAGCTGTGGATCGATATAGACGTTGCCCAGCGACGGCAATTGGGCAAAACGGTTCAACAACGCTGTCCGGCAAATATCCGCTGCCTTCTGTCTGATGTCCTCTTGCAAGCCTGGCACTCGGTTTTCGATTGCCTGTACTTTCGCCACTTGCCCTTTCGGAAAAAAGGTCCGCCATTCCCCGTAGCTGTCCCGTTTGTCGAAGTGATTCATGACTTGCAAAAGAACTGGAGTCGATACACCATCTGCAATTTTATCGAAGGCAGTAAGGACTGGACTCCCCTGCTCCGTCAAACGCAACAAATGATCCAGCCGACGGGCAAATTCCCCTGGGCGCTGTTCGAGCAGCTTGATCGCCGTATTCACATCCGCACGGACCAGCGCCTGCTCTACTTGGCTATTGAACGTCTCGATCTTGTGATTGTTGCGCAAAATATCGAATGCTTCTGCTGCTTTCGGATAGCGATCCTTATATTCAAATGGATGCAAGATTTCCCCAAGACGAATCCATCTGTTTTTGTAACGATTCATGTCTTCTACGATATTCGAGCTGGCTTCCAGCAGGCTAAGGAGCAGTCTTCTTTCCCCGCGTTTGAACTTGCGAAATTTTGCAGGCTCTGCCAAGCTCACATCCCCGTCAGACAGCGCCACCGCCAGACGCAGTACATCTGTTGCGGTCTTGAAATAATTAGAAAAGAAGGTTGCAGGAAGCTTGTCATACTTGAGCAGCAGGCTAGCAGCGATCGCCACGTTTTCCTTTTGAGGAATTTCTGCTGGCAGAGCTTCTGAAACCCTTTCATAAGCCTGAATCAAGCCCTCCAAGTCTTCCTTGTCAGTAGCGGACAGCGAGCTATTGGCGCGCAGCAAGTTCATTCCTATCTGAAGCAGCTCTTCATCTGTGCCCAAATGAATTAGCTTCAGGCGAGATTCTCTTAGCAAAGGCAAACGTTTTTTCACTTCGTGCACAGGAAGGTCCAATGTCAAATAATGAATGATCGCATTTACAAACAGCTCACCCTCGCTAGCCTCCATGACTTGCTTAGGAAAATTCGGATACATCGGCTTGTACTGGCGGGATGCCCCGATCTTTACTTTTAGCACAGCTACCACATCCGAATAGAGCGCAAAAAACTCTCCTTCCGACAGCGTCCGGATTCTTTCTAGCAATTCCAGTGAAAAGGTATAGCCCAAGCTCTCTATGTTGCGCAAAGCCGCAGCTAAATAAGAGGTAGGCAGTTCATGCTGCCCCTGATGTACGATGACTTTATTTTTACGACGAAGGTAGATTTGATTTTTCATTGGCATCACGAAAAAAATCAGGAACCCTTTCGCTTAGAAGAAAGGTGTACAATAGCCTGATTTTTTATTCCTTTTTGTAATTTTTATCCATCTTACTTCAATTCTCCCTGATGGTAAAGCTCTCCCTCAGGAACGAGACATAAATCCGTCCCCAGTCCTAATTCGATTTCATTCCGCTGCCCGTTATTCCGCATTCTTCATCCCTGTAAAGTGAGTAGCAGAGTACCAAAACTTTACTGGAGGGAGAACTCGATTCATGAAGCAATCTGTTATGAAAAGTCATACAGCACCCCCTTTCTTTCAAGGGGAGAAATGGTTAGTGTATACCGGCTTGCTCGGCTTCTTACTCGCTGCCATATGCGCAATCTGGGTTATGCTGTACGGGGGACCCGTCGCTCCTAATGGCGATGTTTCGAAGGCGTTTTCCTTTAATGCCGCACTCGGAATATTTTTATTAACGACAGCCGCAATCATTCCGTTATCTGCACTGGGCACGCGAAGTAGAGCTTGCTTTCGCTGGTCTTATATCCTGCTTGCTCTCTATTCTTACGGAGCTGAAACCGTGCAAAACTTCCGCGGCGTGGACCCGAGGTTCGTCAAAAATGGCACACCCTTCGACGTCGCTGTTGGTTCCATTTTTACTTTTGTAGCTCTTCTCCTGGTCCTCTTTTATGTATTCATTGCCATTCAGTTTTTCCGCAGAAAAGCATATTCCCTACACCCAGAGCTGGCCGTTGGCATCCGCTATGCAATGATTGCGATTATACTCTCGTTTGCGGCTGGCCTCTGGATTTCATTCAACCATGGTCGAGTGGTCGGAGAGGCAGGGAATATCATTTGGCTCCACGGTATTGGTTTTCATGCTCTGCAAGCAGTACCTTTTGTCGCTTGGTTAGCGGAACGTAAAAAGCATGTGCCCACTGCTCGTACTGGATTCATCCATCTCACAGGTATCGCCTACTTGCTCGGTTTAGCTGCAATCGGCTGGCAAACCTATCTCGGTCGCGCTGTTTTGGAAATGTCCGCATTTCCGATTATCGCCGCCTGTTGTTTCTTGGTTTCCTTTATTCCAATCGTTTTCTTCCTTCTCCAAAAGAAAGATGCAAAAAAGCTCCACTACACTTCTGATATTCCGAACTAATTGATTCTCCTTATCATTCGTGATACTTTGTTACCAGTACCTGACATACGGTATCAGAAACGAGGAGATTGATCTATGACAGCACGTATTGGACTTCCTGCACCTGATTTTACGATGGACACCGTGACATTTGACAACGGATTTCCTCTGCCAAAGAGCTTGGTAGACTATCGTGGAAAATGGCTTCTTTTGTTCTTTTATCCGTTTGACTTTTCGAAAGTATGCCCGACCGAAATCCTCAGCCTCAATCGCCGGATCAAGGAGTTCACGGATTTAAATGTCGAGGTGCTGGGCATTAGCGGCGACAGCATACATACACACAAAGCATGGATGAGAGCGAGTGAAGGCATCGGTCCACTCTCCTTCCCTCTCGCTTCGGATTACAGCAAAGAAGCGACCATGGCATACGGTGTGCTGGACGAAGCAACCAAAGCTCCGCTGCGCGGCAGCTTCATCATCGATCCAGAAGGCATCCTGCAATACGCAGTGATCTCCAACTCCAAGGTCGGCAGAAGCGTAGACGAGACGCTCCGTGTGATCGAAGCTCTGCAATCAGGCGGATTGTGCCCAATGGACTGGAAGCCTGGGCAAAACACGATTTCCTAATCGATAGACATAAACAAAGGCCGCATGATCACTTGCACAGGATCATACGGCCTTTTTCATTTTAATAATAGGCATAAAAAAATCAGGAAAGCAGTACCCCTAATCTCAGTTGGGTTAGAAGGAAGGTGTACTATAGCCTGATTTGTTCACCATACCATTATTTATCTTCTTTGTAAATACTTATCTAGACGCGGCCGGGTACGGAAACAAGTCAACCACACGCACGGTCTCCCCGCTTTCGTTGGTAAACACGACATGCTCTCTCCGAAGCTCGGTCGGACTCTCCAAGCCACATGCTGCCGCCAGCGAGAACAAGCCTTCCCTCAACTGTAAAATATAGTTCATGACCCGCCACTGCTTTTCTGCTGGAACCAGCGCCTCCTGGTATTTAGAATCCGTCGTAGTGACTCCTGTCGGACATTTACCTGTATGGCATTGCATCGCCATGATGCAGCCAGTTGCAATCATGAAGCCTCGCGCGGAGTTGACGCAATCCGCTCCCAATGCCATGGCGATCGCTACTTTGTCAGGGGTAACCAGCTTGCCGGAAGCAAAAATCCTGATGCGATCCCGTACGCCGAATTTCCGCATCGTATCATCGAGAATGATGAGCGCGGCGAACAGCGGCAAGCCCATGCCATCTGCCATTGCCTTGAACATTGCGCCTGAACCGCCCTCAGAGCCGTCAACCGTCATAAAATCCGGGTAAATGGACAGCTCCAGCATTTTCTCAAAAAAATGCTCCAACCGCTTCGGATCGCCGACGACGATTTTTACTCCCACCGGCTTGCCTCCCGCCTCCTGCAAACTACCGATGAAACGCAAGGCTTCATCCGGATTGCTGAGGAACTCGAAGCGGTTCGGTGAATTGACTGTTTGTCCCACAGGTACCAGCCTTGCTGCCGCGACTTTTTCTGTGACCTTGGCGCCCTCGAGATGCCCTCCGCGTATTTTGGCCCCTTGATGAAATTTCAGTTCGAAAGCTTTGATGTTCGGGATGCTTGCCTTTTTCTTGAATTCTTCGATGGAAAACTTGCCCTTGTCATCACGGAAGCCAAACATCCCAGGCCCGATTTGCGAAATAATATCTACACCTGTAGAGAGGTGAACTTCTGCAACGCCACCCTCTCCTGTATTGATCCAAGAGCCCCCTGCCATACGTGCCCCATACCCAGCGGACATGATATAGTTTTCTCCCACTGCCCCAAAGGAGGTAGCTGAGGCACCGAACATCCCTTTTAGCCGCCAGGGCTGCCTTCTGTTTTCGCCCACGACAATGACATCCTCGTCATGCAGCATCCACGGCTTAACCTCTAGTTCCTCGATAAGCTTTTCTCTTCTTGTAAACAGTCCCTCATGGGTAATCTCATACTTTTTTCCAGGAACCACTTTCTCGTTATCTACCCGCAACTCACTCGTCAGCCTCGGGAACATCGCATTGGACAAATAAAATCCGGGCTCCTCGTAATCGCGTTTTCCACCAAACGAGATCAGGTCGGTCCTATATTTGGCCGCATAAACCATACCGACAAAGTCAGAACGGGAGAACGGCTTCCCTTCTGTATCCGATTCAAACCAATACTGGCGAAACTCAGGCCCGAGCTTTTCCAGCAAATAACGCATCCACCCCAAAAAAGGATGGGAACGAATAATGGAGTGCTTCGGTTGCTTAGACAAGGCGTACATATAACCGAAAAATACAATGGGTGGCAGAAGAAGGATGATGATAATGACGCATAACAGAGTAGGTACCACTTGTGCTTATCCTCCCCAAACACAATATTCTAGTAAATCATGTCAAGGATAGGATGCAACAAGTTCTCTGTTTTTAATCGTATTTCTCATCATCCTCCCGAATTAGTCCATCTACGATTAATTCCAGCTCCGTTTCAAAATTCAGCATGATCTCTACAGGCAGCTGCTCTGCAACCTCTGCCATGTCTGGAAGAAGCAGTGCATCCTCTACCGTATCAGGCTTCATCTCCAACTGATCGTACCACTCGCGAATGCAATCTATCATACGGTAAAACGAAGCCTCAAACTGATTCGCGTCGTCCTCCGCGTCGTCTTCGTGGCTCTTTTTCATCCGATCCCAATATTCCAGCGTCGTACGCAGTGCTTTTTCTATGTTTGTATCCATTTATCGTCTCTCCTTTTCGTCTCTACCATTTAGTATGACCGCTTCGATTGTACAATGCCACCTCAGGTGTAAACCTCTCAATCCTTCCATTTTTTCATAATCGTTGCGTTTTTTGACACGTTTTATAGCCCGGTTGAGTCATACGAAAATGAAAAGAGGCTGTTATCCTAAATGTAGCTAGCAGCCGATGATCCGGCAATAAACAAGAGAGCTCTCTAGTGGAATAGGGGAGGATGCACCCTGTCATTACGATGGAACAATCGAAAATTATCTCTCCCGCTACTTTTCGTCTCCGTCATTTGTATCGTTGCTCTACAGCTGCCTATCGCAGCAAAGGCGGCGCCTGCGGATACTGACTCCTTGCAGGCGATGATTGATCAAGCACGCCCTAACGATACCGTTATCATCCCGTATGGTTTGTACAAAGGTCCGATCCGCATTACCAAGCCGATTCAATTGGTAGCCAATGATCCAGTGAAGATCATCAATCCGACCGAGGAAGAGGCAACGCTCACGATTGAAAGCGACAATGTGAGCGTGCAAGGAATCCATATCGTGGACAAGCGAATCAACAGTGACGTAGCCGCTCTTGTCATCCGTGGCGATCAAAACTTCCTGGAGAATGTCATCGTTGAAACGAAAGGGATCGGTATTCAATTACGGCAAGCAGACTACAACACGCTGTATAACGTTCAAGTCATCGGAAAAATCAAAGGTGATGGCAGCCCAACGACCAGTTCTGGACATAATCACGGAGCACAGCCTGAAGTAAAGCCAAAGCAAACGGAAAAAGCGAGACGAGGAAACGGAATTGACGTGCGTGAATCGGATCATAACCGTTTCATTAAAAATCAGGTGACGAATGTCGAAGATGGCTTTTACGTCGAAAATAGCGATCGAAACCATCTGGAACAAAATCTGGTGACGAGCTCGCGGTACGGCTATCATTTCATGGGCACCTCTGATACGACCGTCATCAACAACATTGGAATGGAAAATGTGACAGGCTCCCAGCTTATGGAGTCGCGCAAATTGACGGTTACCGGGAATCAATTTTTGAAACAGCAAAAAAATCCTGGTTCGCAAGGAATTCTTCTCATTACCGTACAGGATACGCTGATTGCAAACAACACGATTGAGGGGAACCGCGTTGGACTATATTTAGAGCAATCATCCGGAATTACAGTCAAAAACAATTTACTCAGTCTCAACTTTATCGGCATGCAGTTTTTGTCCTCTTCTGACAACGTATTAACCGATAATCAATTCGTCTCCAACGTCATCCAAGCGCAAGCCCAGGATAGTCAGAACAACAACTTAAACAAAAACTACTGGGACAATCTGCAAGGACTCGATGTGAACGGGGATTCCCGCAGTGATTTGCCGTACGAGATGAATCCTTTTTACCTAGGTTTGACCGATGCGGTTCCTGCCTACCAGTTGTTTTTCCAAGCCCCGGGATTCGTGTTTCTGGAAGGCTTGTTTACAAGTGGGGCCGGTTCAGCAATCAAAGACGCATCTCCTTTAATGCAACCCTCGGACACCGTGTTACTTGAATCCGGGGAAACGAGCAGTTGGGGTGCAGGCATTCTTGGACTTATTTTGTTAGTAGGAAGCTGTTCCATCATTTATATAGGAGTGAGAAAATCATGAACAAAATGAAAAAATGGGGTACAACAATCGGAGCAATTATCGGTATTAGCCTGCTTATGGTCGGCTGCGGAAGCGAAGAGCCGAAACCTGTGGATGTCGCTGAAGGCGTAGACAAATGCGACCTTTGCAAAATGCATGTCCCTAACGATCACAATGCTACTGAAATCGTCTTAAAAGATGGAAAAGCACTGAAGTTCGATGATCTCGGCTGCATGAACAACTGGATGAAAGAGAATGGAACCGATAACGTAGCTGTACAATTTGTCCGCGATTACTACACAGCAGAATGGACAAAAGCAGAGAAAGCTACCTACGCTTACGACAAAGACTTCAAAACGCCAATGACATATGGCATCTACTCTTTCAAAGAGAAGTCTGCTGCAGACAGCTTCGTTGCGGAACAAAAGAAAGGTATTGTCATGAGTGCGGATCAGTTGAAAAATCATAGCTGGGAAAATAGCATGAGCAAGCACATGAACAAAGACGGTCAGTCTTCCGAAGGTCAGCATCATGGCGGTCACGAAAGCAAGCCAGCCGATCACGGCAGCAATAGTACTACCCCAACCACACATAACTAACAGAGGGAGTGGAGTCTTTGCACATCAATCTGATTGCCAAACGAGAAGTGAAGGTAGGCTTTCGCAATCCATGGTCCTACTCGTTTATGGCTCTGTTCTCCCTGTTTAGTTTGGGGCTCTTGATTATCCAATCGCAGTCCTACATGAAGGGTTATACGTATACGACAGGTACCATGCTGAATCTGATTTTGTATTTGCTGCCACTGATGACGATGCTTCTCTCCTCTTTTTCCTTGACGGCGGAAAAAGAAGAGGGAAGCTGGCAGCTCCTCTCTACCTACTCCATGACGACCTTTTCGTTTTTGGTGGGGAAATATTTGGGACAAGCACTCGTGTTGGTTGCGATCGTCAGCTTCGGGTATGGGTTGTCTGGTGTAGCTGGTATGCTGTTAGGAAAAAGCTTTGCATTCTCGACACTTTTGTTTTTGCTTGCCTTTTCCATCTGTCTCATTCTTTTATTTTTGGGAATTGCCATGCTGATTGGCGCCATTAGTAAAAACCGCTGGCAGGCTTTGACGATGGGGGTCAGCATCTGGTTCTTCTATATTCTGGCATGGCCTACTCTTCTCATCTCTGTGCTCAGCTTCGTCCCGTATACATGGATCAAGCCTCTGCTTCAGCTCGCAACGTTTCTCAACCCAGCGGAGTTTGTACGAATCTTTTCCGTTGCCAGATTAGGCGGTGGCTCGATCTTTGGACCTGAGTACTACAAATGGGTGTACTGGGCTGATTCTCCGCTTGGTGATCTCATCTTTGTCACACTCAGTCTACTCTGGATCAGTGCGACCTTGTTCATAGCCATCCGGGTATGGGAAAGAAGGTAATGTTAATGAATACGTTAGGACTTACCATCGACCAGGTTACCAAGGAAATCAATGGGAAAACAATCGTCCACCCATTCAGTATGAACATTCCACCCGGTCAGGTCGTCGCCCTATGCGGCGGGAACGGCGCAGGGAAAAGTACGATTCTGCGGATGCTGGTCGGTATTCTCCCGCCTTCTTCGGGAACCATTCAGCTCAACGGGTTAAACTGGAACGATAATCGCGTAGAGTATCTTCAAGAAATCGGTTATATGCCGGATCACTTTACGTTTTCTGCCGGACTAACCGCGAGAGAAACGCTCGAGTTTTACGCTTCCCTGCGCAATCGCACCGCCGAAGAGGCGCATCGGCTGCTGAAAATGGTGGGACTGCATGAAGTGAGAAACAAACGGGTGTCTCAGTTCTCCAAAGGCATGCAGCAGCGTCTCTTGTTTGCCCAAGCGATATTGGCAAAGCCTGCACTCGTTGTTCTCGATGAACCGACCAACGGACTCGATCCGTATTGGATGGATGCATTTGTCGATCTCGTGCGGGAAGTAAAGCTAGCGGGTCAATCCGTTCTCTTTACGACACACCAATTGCAGGTGGCAGATGCGGTAGCGGATCGGGCAATTTTCTTGATGAATGGGAAAATCGTGCGTGATGGGTCGATAAAGGAGTATCAGCAGCAGTACGGGGCAATTGGTTTGTATGGTGCCTTTTCCGAGCTTGTGAATCAGGCAAGGGCATGAATAAAAAACGCGGGAGATTTGATCGTTTAGATCGACTCCCGCGTTTTTGCTATTTATAGCGCCTTCGCTTCCATATAAAAGACCGATAAAAACTTTTTCACACTAATCCGGCACTTCGTCGTTTTTTCGCCCGCCTCCAGCTCTTGCATCCGTTGGCGAATTTCTTGAAAGTCAAACAGTCGTGGTGCAAAGTGTTCAAAGGTCGGGTTGGCATAGTCGGTCAACCCCAATGAGGAAAGATGCGTAAAGGCTTGTAGGACCATCCGGCGAATCCGTTGTTCCATGGCACGCACCTCTTTGGTAATGCCATGCTCATTCAAGCTAGCATGCACCTTCAGCAGAATTTGTGTGTACAGTTCCTTGAGCTGCAATTCGTGTAGCTTGTCTCCTTGCCGCTCATCCTGTACGAGCCATTCCATGATCAATAGCAGATCGGGGGCCCCGGCTTCACCTGCGATCCCTAGCTGCAACAGCAGCTTTCTCGCTTTTTGTGCCAAAATATCCTGATCGGATGACTGACTTTTCAAGCCGCTGGTATGTGGTTCTTTTGCTTTGACATCGAGGATTTGTAAGGATTTGCGGATGGTTTGCAGAGAGGCCTCCAGCGTCAAGTAATCCGATACCCGCTTTAACACAGCCATGACTTCGAGGCGGTTGATCGGCTTTTGAATAAAGGTATCAATTCCTTGCAAATAAGCCTCTCCGATCATTTCCTTGTTCTCCACCTGTGACACCATAATGAAGCGGCCCGCGAAACCATCTGCCTGCAACTTTTTGATCGTTTGGATGCCATCGAGTCCCGGCATTAACAAGTCGATCAAAATGACATCGACCCCATACAGCTGATCAATCGATACGTGACTGCCGTCGCTGGCTTGTCCTACAATTTCACCCAACCCGCTGTCTTGAATAATCCGTTCGAGCATGCGGCGCACTACGGCATCATCTTCAATTAAAAAGAAACGTATCATTACTTACACTCCCTCCTTTCCGAGCAATTGGTCAGTCGGAATTTGCACTTCTAAGTGCGTCATTTGCTTCTGATCAGGTAAAATCCGCAGGCTTCCTTGTAGGCTTTGGACAATTCCTCGGGCATGCGTCAGTCCAATTCCGGTAGATGCATTTCCCTTTTCATCGTATTTCGTCGTATACCCGGGCTGAAACACCCATTCCTGCTCTTCCAGCGGGATTCCCGGACCACTGTCAAGTACACTGAATACCAGATGACGATGAATCAGCTTCACATTCAGCTCAATCCGTCCCGACGTGGGAATCGCCTCTACTGCATTGGCAACCAGGTTGTTTAGCACGGAGAGCAGCGCATAGATTTGGCTGGTAGACAGGTTGATGTGACAGCTCCACTCGATTTGAATTTCCTTTCCCAACATCTCGGCGTACTTCTGATTCGCCCGAGCAACCAGCTCACACAGCTCTTTGATCGGCAGCTGTGGTGCTAGTCCCTCCTGATTGATTAGCTTGGAAATGCCCGCCAGCATCCGTTGCGAATCTTTTTTCACTTCATGTACATTCTCGGCAATCGCCAAGGCCGTCGGGGATTCTGCATGCTCCGAGGTGAGCAGACGTCTGTAAAGCTGGTAGCTCTCGCGCGTGATTTCCTCCAAATGCGTCATCGATTTGCGCAAGTAAAAGGCTTCTTCATACAGCTCCGTATTGATCATCCGCAGACGCTCCAACTCTTGCTGACGCACCTCTCCCACTGCCCGCAACTGCCTGATCGAAAAGCTGTTGTACAGACCAACAGCAAAAAAGCTACGCAAGACCCCAAAGAAGAGAAGCATCAAAAAGCTCTGCCAAGTGATCGGCGGAAAATCAGTGAAATACTGTCGCACTTGGATCTCTACCACATTGGAAATGAAATCAATAGATGCACCTATCAGCCCTAACCATAGAGGAAACTCGCGATACCTTCGCGCACGGAGCAAATAAAACAGAACCGTAAAGCTGAAATAGAAAAAGGCGGAGGGAAGATGCGCAGCCACACTCTCCATGTATGGACGGTACGCAAAAAAGACATCCATTCCGACGCGAAATCCGAAGATAAACGTCCCTGTAAAAAAACCTGTCAACAATACAGGTACGGACGAAAACCACAGCAATCCGAAAAAGAAAGCAGCGATGCCCAAAGAAAAACGAAAAGACCCTCCTACCGGGTTTACCTTCATCTCTCCAAAAAAAGCAGTTGCCAGCATGATAATAAACAGGATCAAAAGGCGTTCTCGCATAGCTGCTCCTTTCACACGGAAAAAGATCTCCTATTCTTATTTTACTAAGAATCGGAGATCTGCAAAGATAAAACGCTTACGCGTGCTTGTTTTCCAGTCGCTTGGAGACGACTGACAGCGCGTAGTTGACAACAAAATACATCACTGCCACCATTAGGAAGGTCGGGATGACGTAGTTGACATTGCGTCCGTTAATGATTTGCGCATGGTTCATCAGCTCTGGCAAAGCGATTACGACAGCCAGCGACGTATCCTTCAGGAGCGAAATGAATTGGCTCACAATCGGCGGAACCATCCTTCTGAGAGCCTGTGGAAGGACAACATGCCACAGTGTCTGGACATAATTCAGACCAGAGGAACGTGCAGCTTCAATCTGTCCTTTTTCGACCGAATTTAAACCACTTCGCACGATTTCCGATAACATCGCTGCTTCGAAAATAACCAACGCCAGAACAGCGGCCCAAAACTTGTCCAGCTTGATTCCCACTTCCGGGAGAGCAAAATACGTAAAGAAAATAATTAACAAGAGCGGCAAATTGCGAATCAGCTCTACAATTGTCCCGAGAACTTGTGAGACTCCGGGAATTTTTGCGTAACGCACAACCCCTACGATAATCGCAATCGTAAAGCTGAAGACAATTGACAAGAAAGCGACCTGCAAAGTGACCAAAAAGCCTTCGAGCAGGAAGGTCAAATGACTGGGCGCATATGCTCCGGTAAAGTCCATGATGTCCCCTCCTCCTTAGCGGCTTCCAGCCAAGCGTCGCTCCAAATAACTGACGAACGCGCTCAACGGAAGGGTCAGAATCAGATAAAAAACAGCTACAAAGATGTACACATCAAAGGTAACAAACATATCAGCGGCAATTAGGTCTCCAAAGTACATCAGGTCAAGACCTGCAATCACACCTAATACCGAGGAGTTTTTTACGAGATTGATAAACTGGTTGCCCATCGGCGGGATCACGACCTTGATCGCTTGCGGCAAAATGATATAGCGCATCGTTTGTCCGTACGTCAATCCCGAGGAACGAGCGGCTTCTGTCTGTCCTTTTGGAATTGCCTGAATGCCTGCACGTATCGTCTCCGCGATAAATGCTGCGGTATACACTGTCAAGCCAAGCGTACCTGCAATAAAAGGCTCCAGTACGATACCAATGGCCGGCAAGCCCACAAAAAAGAGGAAAACGACGAGAATCAACGGGATATTACGCACAAACTCGATGTAGGCCGTAGCGATCCACTTGAGTGGACGAATCGGAGAAATCCGAAAGATCGCAAAGAGCGTCCCTAGTACAAAGCTCCCAACGAGAGCAAGCAGGCTCGCTTGCAAGGTGTTCCAAAAGCCTTTGAGATACATATCCATGTGATCAAACAAGATAGAAAAATCGATCATCTCTTATGCGATCCTCCTTGTGTGCAAAATTCTGTTGGGGATATAAGGGAATGAGCGGCAGAGTAAACCGCTCATTCTTTATGGAGTCGAACCGCATTATTTTTTAGGTTTTGTTCCGATCCATTTTTCGTAAATCTTGTCGTATTCACCGTTTTCTTTCATTTCTTTCAGCAGATCGTTCACGGTTTTCACGAATTCAGCGTCACCCTTGCTGATTGCAATACCGTATGGCTCTTCCGTGAAGGTCTCTTCTGTTACACGGTAGTTCGGGTCTTGCTTCGCCATACCGTATAGAAGAGCGTTATCAGTTGTCAGCGCGTCACCTTGACCAGCTTTGAGTGCTGTGAAGGCTTCCGCGTAGTTTTCGAATTCAAGTACTTCTACATCAGGAGCACTCGCTCTGATATTTTTCGCAGAAGTAGAACCTTTTGCGGTCACGATTTTCATGCCTTTTTGCATGTCTTTCAGACCGTTGATTGGGCTGTCCTTTTTCACCAAGAAAGATTGACCTGCCAGGAAGTACACATCAGAGAAGTCTACTTCTTTTTTACGGTCTTCTGTAATGGTCATCGTTGCGATGATCGCGTCAATTTCTCCGTTTTTCAGCATCGGAATACGCGTTTTAGAGGTTACTTCCTTCAGCTCAATTTTGTTTTCGTCCCCGAGTACTTTCTTTGCGATCGCTTTCGCAATATCGATATCGAAGCCTTCTACATTTCCGGTTGCCGGATCTTTCAAGCCGAACAAATTCAGGTCGTACTTCACGCCGACTACGAATTTGTCTCTTTCTTTGATTTTTGCCAATGTGCCTGTACCTGCTGCAGCTGGTGTACCTTTTGCGCCGCCTTCTGTTGTACTACCCCCACCACAGCCTGCCAACGCAGTTGCGCTCAGCATCAGAACGAGACCCATACCTGCTACCTTTTTCCACAGCTTGTTTGCTTTCATCTGAATACCCCTTTTCTCTATCGTTTTCTTTTTTTAGTGATTCAAAATCCGACTCAAGAACAAACGTGCACGTTCTTCACGCGGACTTGCGAAAAACTCCTCTGGTGTCGAATCTTCGAGAATCGTGCCCTGATCCATAAACACGATGCGATCTGCCACTTCGCGGGCGAAGCCCATTTCATGCGTCACGACCACCATCGTCATGCCTTCCTTCGCCAGCTTCTTCATGACATCGAGCACTTCTCCGATTGTCTCGGGGTCCAGTGCAGAGGTCGGTTCGTCAAACAGCATGATTTTTGGTCGCATAGCCAGTCCGCGCGCAATGGCTACGCGTTGCTGTTGCCCGCCAGATAGTTGCGTTGGGAACATTTCTGCCTTTTCCGGAATCCCTACCTTTTCCAAATAGTAGAGAGCCGTTTCTTCGGCTTCCTTCTGCGATACGCCCAGTACCTTAGTTGGTGCCAGCGTAATGTTTTGCAGTACGGTCTTGTGCGGGTATAGATTGAAGTGCTGGAACACCATGCCGATGTCCCGACGCAGCTTGTTGATATCGGTGTTTTTATCGTTCACTTTCACCCCGTCTACCACTAGCTCTCCGTCTGTAACCGTTTCCAATCTGTTGATGCAGCGAACCATCGTGCTTTTACCCGATCCTGACGGGCCAATGACCACGACGACTTCTCCCTGGTTGATATGCAGGTTGATGTTCTTGAGGACATGAAAGCTTCCGTAATGTTTATTGACTTGATGAAAACTAATCAACCTTAAATCCCCCTTGCTCTATGTCTTATTTTGTATACTAATGTCGAACTACTCAAAACTACTGAAAAAGACAAAGAAAAGTTTTTCTGTTTAAAATTTTCTAATAACACACAATAAAAAAACGAAGTGAACCTCCCAAGCAAATGGGAGCCAATATATTATGTAAGACCTGAATGGAGGCCGGCCTATGAAAGAGGAAAATGTAAAGCCTTGGCTCATCCGGATGCGCCAAGGAGAGGAAGAAGCTTTTCAAGAAGTCTATCGAGCAACTCGCACGTACGCCTACAATCTGATCTATTTTCTGGCGCCACACAAACAGGATGTAGACGACATGATGAGTGAAGTGTACGTAGAGTTGATTCGAAGCATCGACAGGTACGATGTCGAGCAGCCCTTTATCCCATGGTTCAACGGATTGATTGTGCGGCAGGTTCGCAACTGGAATCGGAGTATTTGGCGAAGATTCCGCCTGCTGGAGCGGGTAAAGGAAAAAGGCTACGAAGCACCTGTTGCAGGTATGGAGGATAAGCTGGGGACGATCAGTGATGAGCTGGAAGTCATTCCTGCCGTAGAGAAATTATCCTTCAAGCTCAAGGAAATCGTCGTACTGCGTTACTATCAGAACTGTTCCTTGGAGGAGATTGCCGCGATTCTTCAAATCCCGCTCGGAACGGTGAAATCGAGACATCACTTGGCAATGAAAAAGTTGAGAGAGCATTTTGAGCATCGAATCAATCCTGAGGAGGCATCTTTTCATGTTCATTGAAAAAAAGCTGAGAAATGAGTATGAGTTGGCAGCAGAGAAGGTCCACATTGATCCTGCATTGGATAGCAAAATCGAACGATTAGCCAAAAAGGAGTTCGCTGGCAAGCGGCGTTTGCACACAGGGATGCGCTTTCGTCCAAAGCTGGTACATGTTGCAGCAGCATTCGCCCTGACTACTGGTTTTGGTTATGCGACACACAGCTTGTTGTACAAAATGGATGAAGGCTCTGTCCGTATGGAAGTTCAAGCACGTAAGGATTTTACATTGACGCAAATAACCCCTAAAGAAATACGTCTGGAATTGGCAAACGTTGAGAACAAGCTGGCAACAGGCGAAACCGCTCTCGTCTATTTCGCAGCGCTTGCAAAAGAGAATCACCCTCTCTTTCAACAAAACCCCATGATCGGCATCGAAAAGCCGGATGTGGTGAAAGATTGGAAGGCATGGACGACCGTCCTTAGTGAAGAAGCCTCTCTCTCACACGCCATGCCACAACAGCTTCCTGACAGCTTTTCCTTCCTTGAAGGCAAACAGGGTACCCCCTACGGTGTCATGATGGGTCAAGAAGGACAGCAGTGGCTGCATGAGCTTCAAGAAGAAAGCAAGGAAACAGGTAAAAATGTCGTATGGAAGGTCGTTCCACAAGCGGCTTCTCCTATCAAGGCGTATACCAGTCTGTATGAGAACGAGCAAAAAGAACGTATCTTTGTTACGGTAGAGAAATTCCCGAAAGAACAGCTAGATGTACAAGTGAGCACACCAGAAACAACGAAATACGACGCAGTAACTGTCAGCGGAAAAAAAGCGCATTACACGAAAAATGACCAGTTCTTGTTTAGTGAATCCGGTCAGTATCAAGAGCTGTCTTGGTTGGATCAAGATGGAGAGCAACCGATTATGTATCGTATCGCTACCGATTCGCCAACCGTTTCCAAAGAAATGCTGCTCCAGGCTGCAAAAGCAAGCCAGCAGTAACAAACGAAAAGCCAGTCCTCTCTTGCTTTGTCTTCGCAAAAGAGGACTGGCTGCTTTTTTGTTTTCGTCACAAGAGATTATCCCCGCAGGCGCAACATAACCGGATGGTCAGACAGCATTCGCATAAACCTTGTTGTTTTGTAAAACAGTAAGCATTGACCACACTTATTTTCACATAGGAAAGCTGGCTGAAAATCTCTTGGTTTTAAACTGGAAGTAGAGGAGAGTAAAAAATGACTCGATTTTTAATCAAAACTGCTGTAAACGGCATTATTGTTGTCGCCTGTTTATGGTTGTTTACAAATGCCTCCTGGACATCCGCTATTTTAACAGCACTCGGCTTGACCGTCATTGCTTATCTGATTGGCGATCAATTGATATTGCGTGCAACCAATAATGTTACGGCCACGATTGCAGATGCAGTGATCGCTGCTATTTACTTATGGGCAGTTGCCAGATGGATGAATTGGCCACTAAGTCTTGGCGAGTTGATCATTACGGTAGCCCTTTTAGGTGTGGCAGAATTTGTGTACCATCGCTTTTTGGGGATATACGATCATAATCGTATCCAGAAAGAGCCCGGAAAATAATTCTCCTCTTCCTTTGAGGGGATAGATCCCATCCCCCTTGTAAACCTTATCTTTGGGTTACATCACAAAGTAAGGAGAACCCGAATGGATATCAAAACTCTACTGAGTACTGGGAGGACATTAATGGGTATTTTATCAGGCAATCCGCAAAATGAACCGATGCATTATGGCGAGGTTTTTGGAGTGTGGATGTATCTGTCAACGACAAAGGGCTTGCTCGCGGGTTATCAAACAGCGCTCAACCATACTGGTGATCATGATCTGAAAAGCTTCCTCGAAGACATTACGCGAGGCATGAAACAAGAAGTGGAACAGCTGGATGAATTGCTCAAAGTGAATGGGATTGGATTGCCACCATCGCCACCGGACCGCCCTGTAGCGAATCTGGAAAGCATTCCGGCTGGTGCTCGCATGAATGACCCAGAGATCGCTGCCGGTGTTACAAGGGACATTGCAGCCGGATTGGTGGCCTGCAGTCAAATCATGGCTCAATCCATCCGGGAAGATATCGGGATGCTTTTTGGTCAGTACCATGCTGCAAAAGCCCAATTTGGTCTCAGATTGCTCCGCATTTCAAAAGAAAAAGGCTGGTTGGTTCCGCCGCCTCTTCATATGCAAACTCCAGAACTAGTCCATGCCTAAACTGGAGGATAAGCACTGCCTGATGGTAGTGCTTATCGTTTTTTATTTATGTTCGCCTGAGAAATCAGGCCGTTAACGGGTAGCGTGCTCGTACAATTTTTGCGCGAACTCCTCCATCAATTCCCGCTTTGCCAACAGCTTAACCATTCGTTGAGGCAAGCCCTCTACTCCGTAAAAAGCACCTGCCAATTGACCGTAGACAGCTCCCGTCGTATCCGCATCATCCCCGAGATTTACCGCTAGGAACAGGCCTTCTTCGAAAGAACTACTGGAATAAAATGCCCAAAGCGCCGCTTCAAGCGAATCGACGACATACCCCGATCCTTTGATCTCTTTTTTCGTTTTCCCTTTATAAGAACCATTCGCGACTCGGGCGATATCAGGACCAAGCGGTTGCTTTTCCCATAGACCCGCTACTGGAGAAAAAGAATCAGTGAGCAACTCCTCTTTCGAAATACCCTGTAGAGCCCCCAGAAGCAATGCCCCGAAAAACCGACAGCCGTCTACTGCCTTTGCCGTCGCGTGTGTGGTGCGAGAACTTTGCGCACAGTAATCAATGGCGAGCTCTGGTTGATTGGCATAATAGAGTGCGACAGGTGCTAGCCTCATAATCGAGCCATTCCCTGCCGACATCGGATGATCCGATCCGCTGAATGGATTTTTTGTCTGCTCAAAACGCCACAGCGCTTCTTTGGTGATATTCCCGATATCGAAGCAGTGATCCTTGCAGCTCATATAACCCTCTCGAAACCAGGCTACATATCGGTTCATCTGGTCAACCGGATCGAAGCCGTTCTGCGTAATCAAGCTCTCAGCCAGACACAGCGCCATCGACGTATCATCCGTCCATTCTCCCGGCTTTAAATCGAACGGTCCTCCCCCGACCATTTCTGTAAGTGGCTGGAAGGTACCCGGTTTGCGAAATTCTAACGTAGTACCGAGTGCATCTCCAACGGCTAATCCTAGCAAACTCCCAGCAAAACGATCACGCAGTTCCACAGCTATCCACACCTTTTTCAGAATTATCTGTATCTATCAAACAAAGCATCTGGCAATAACATTTTGACCGACAAATTGTTCGCCCAATTCATCTGTCGCTACCTTTTCTTCTGTGCTCGCAAGCGTGATAATCTGCGGCAAAACCAGCTTGTAACGGTCCTCCATCACGGTTTCAAGAACGTACTGTTCCTCTTCGTCCCACAAAAGAATTCCTGCTAAAATTCTGGTCTCCACACAGATCCCCTCCATTTTTTTCTCTTTTGAATATGTACGAAAGACGGGTACAATGACCCGCCTTCTAGTGCCTTACATAATGTGTAATGTGTATACTTACTGCTCTTTTTTCAGGCGTGCATCCAGAACAAAGTTGCCGAATGGCAGTAATGAAGCGATAAAAGCCCCAATCACTTTCAAGAAAGACCACTTATTGGTTATTGTAACATGTGCCAGCGCCAAAATATACAGGACAAAAAACAATCCATGAAGCGAACCGGCAATTTTAACTGCGGCCGGGAAATCCAAAAAATACTTAAGCGGCATAGCAATCCCGAGAAGTACCAAATACGAGACACCTTCGATCAGGCCGATGAGACGGAAGCGTCCGAGGGCAGAGTTCATCATGTGCGGGTACCATCCTTGCCATTGAAATTACCACTATTATAAACGAAAAACTATCATAATGTTGAAAATAGTCCAATGTTCATAATAAATTCAAAATCAACGGCCCCAAGCTTCTTCTCGGATGCGTTCCATCCAGCGCATCTCTGCGTGCAAATGCTCAACAGCACCGATTAGAATCGCTCGTGCTCCCCAGCTAAGCCTCTCTCTTTTTTCCTCCTGGATCGATTCCAACAATCCAGCTAACCGTCTTACCTCCTGGATATTAACTTCCAAGGCCTCATCCATTTTTTGTGGATCACCATACGAAGCAAAAGTCAGAGCCGCGTAGATCGGATTGGTCAGCTGCATCGGTTTTTGCAGTTCTTCCAAGAGAAGCTGTTGGAATTGCTCTTCGCCTTTTGGCGTGATCCCATACATCTTCTTATCTGGGCGGCTAGTCTCACGAATGACTTCTTTGACCTCAATCATCCCGCTCTTTTCCAGTTGGTCGAAAGCATAGTAGAGGGAGCCCTTGGCATATTTCATGTAACAATCCATTCCCCTAGCCTTCACCTGCTGCTGAACCTCATAGGGATGCTTCTCCCCTTCCATCAGCAATCCCAGAACAAGCAATCTTAGACTCATGACGATTCTCCTCTATCCGCGTTCCGGTTTCGGTGCGGCAGGCGATTTCCCCAATGCCCGATCATTTCCCATCAGCAAAATGCATACGAGAGCAAGTACAGCAGGAACGAGCGCCCACATAAACGTATTCGCAATCGAAGAAGCGAGAATATCAATCATTTTATCCAAAACAGGAGCCGGAATGGATTCGCGCGCTTCTGGTGTCAAAATCGCTCGCGGGTCTGTAATGGCATTCGTCATCCCTTGACCCCCGAAGGCAGAGAACAAGCCGTTTTCAAACGAGTTGCGTTGCAAGATCCCAAATACGGTGATACCCAATGTCATCCCCAATGAACGGGAGAAAGAGTTCGTCGAGCTGGCCGAGCCTCTTTGACGCATATCAAAGCCATGAATGGCTGAAATTCCCAAGGTGGAGAAAGAGAAGCCCACGCCAAACCCTGCAATCACCATATAAAGTGTAACGATTGAACGAGAAATCTCAGGCGTCAGTGTACTCAAAAGGAAAATACCTGGGATGAAAAAGACTGCGGACAGAAGCATAATATTGCGGAAGCTGGTCTTCGTCGTCAGAAATCCACCTAGCTGGCTACCAGCAACCGAGCCGAGCATCATCGGTGTCAACAGTAATCCGGCATTCGTCGCTGACCCGCCATATACCCCTTGGATAAAAATCGGCAGGTAAACTGTAGCGATAATGAAAGCAGCTCCATACAACAATGCAATCGCATTTGTCGTGGCAAATAACCGCTTCTTGAACATGGAGAACGAAATAATCGGATCAGATGCCCGCTTCTCGACAAATAGAAAAATCACAAACAACAAGAAAAAGGAAGAGAACAATCCAATAATCTGCATCGAATTCCACGCATATTGATTGCCGCCCAGCTCAAGTGCAAACATCAGACTCACTACCGCACCGACCAGCGTAATCGCTCCCCACCAGTCAATGCTCTGCTTGCGGTATTCCAGTGACTCCTTGTAATACATCGAGATCAACCAGAGGGAAACAGCACCAATCGGTACATTGATGTAAAAGATCCAATGCCAGCTGACATATTCGGTAATATACGCTCCAAGCAAAGGTCCCAATACGCTGGACGTACCAAATACAGCTCCGAAAAGTCCCGTCATCTTTCCACGCTTCTCCGGCGGGAATACGTCAAAAATAATCGTGAAGGCAATTGGCATCAGCGCTCCGCCGCCAATCCCTTGAATCGCCCGATAAATGCTCAACTCAACGATGCTGTTTGCCGTCCCACATAAAATAGACCCTAACAAAAATACGATGAGACCAAATACGTAAAAACGTTTTCGCCCATACATATCGGAGAGTTTACCGAATATCGGCATCCCCGCCATCGTAGCGACCATGTACGCTGATGTCACCCAAACAAACTTATCCATGCCGCCCATCTCACCGACAATCGTACCCATAGCTGTCGCGACAATGGTATTGTCCATGGAAGCCATCAGGAGACCTAGCAGTAGCCCCGCTAACACCATATTCACTTTACTTTCTCTTGCAATCATTGCTTCGCCCTCCTGGGTGGTTAAATCAAAGTACTATACGTTATTATATTCAAATTTGACTACATATCAAAAAGAAATGCTCCTTTTTCTCGGAGCATTGGAGCATTTTTTTCGGTTTATTATCGCCCGAACGGTGACGGGCTAAAGGGGGATGGCTGCTGGGCTTGATTGCCTTGCCACATTTTATACGCCGCTTCCGACATCGGTTCTACAGTCGGCTTGATCTCTCCAGTGAATGGATTCTTATTATAGGGCAGGTTAAACGTCCGTGTCCCGTCGCTCTTACGCATCAAAGAACCATCCGACAGCTCCACCCAACCACTTCCTGGTCCTCCATCGTCTACGACATAGAGGCCGTTATCATCCCAAGCCGGATACGTTGGCACATTTTTTACCGGGGGGCGCGTAGTCTGTTTCTTGACTGGTTTTGTTGAGGCTTTCTTCTTTTGTGTTTTCTTCTTCGGTGTGCTCGTCTTAGCAACTGCTACCGCTTTTGTTTTTGGCTTCCCTTCGCTTTGTTTTTGCGCCGATGCTGGCGCTGGTGCAGGTGCTGATACAGCTACAGGCTTTTCAACCGGATAGGCGGAAACGTTAGCAGCGCGCGGGCCTTGATTAGCCAAGTCCATAGCAGGCTTGGCAGTACCTGCTTTTTGTGAGACAGATGCTGTTTTTGTATCCGTTCGTCCATCTGTTTTTACCGCGTGAATCAATGTCGGCCACAAATAGGCGTTGAAACCTAGTAAAGCGACCATCGAAGCAATACCTACGATTTTTTTCATAATAAGGGCTCCTATGACTGAATGATTAGGAAATAGAGCAATGACTTCTGGCCTATATCAAAATTTTAGTCGATTGGAAGAAAAAAGAAAACACCTTACATAAACAAACTCCTTCTCTTGTTGGTTTTGAGAAGGAGTTTGTTTTGCAGGAGTTTCTCTCATCTGGATTTTACTTTCCCTCATTCAAACATCTAAACGATATCCATATCGTGGAATCGTCGTGATTTGCTGCCCGTAGTTCCGAAGCTTTTTCCTTAATCGATACACCAGCGCATTGACTTCCACCTGTCCGACATCTGGGACATTTTCCTCATTCAGCATTCGCTCTGGCCAGACGGTCAACATAATTTCTTCAAAACTAACGGCCTTGTTCGCCTTTTGGTATAGAAGCTTCAGCAGATCCATGTCTTTTCCGGTTAAAGGAAGTCTTGTTCCGTCGATACGAACTTCTCGTCTCTCCAAATGAATTTCCAAACCTGGCAAAAGCGACGCATTCTTCGGCTGCGTGAAAGGGAGCTCTACTGTATCATCCAGTTTATTGACCTCTCGTAAAAAGACGAGCTCAGCTACCCCTTTTGACAAGCTTATTTGATCCCCGTGACGAAGAATGTGAGAGGAGAAATGAAGCGGCGTCCCGTTTACCTCTGTGCCATGCTTGCTTTCCAAATCGACAATTTTGTAATCGTTGCCGATCCTTTGAAAGGCTGCATGTATTCTCGAAATGTACGGACTGGAAAATGTAATGTCCAGGTGAAAACTAGTCCCCCTCCGCCCGATTGTACAGCGATCCTTCGTGAGATATTTACGCGTGGCAACTTGGCTGGGGTCTCCTTTTTTGACGAGTAAGTATGCACCGTTATCTATCATCTGGCGATCACCTCATGTTGTTGATCTATTACGGTTTTGCAGCCGTCAGTGCGTCAACAGCAATCTTGGTAGCTTCAGCAATGAGCGTATCATCATAAGTAGCGTCCTGCTTATCTCTGCTAGACAACACGGCAATGACAATCGGCTTTTTATTCGGTGGCCATATGATCCCTATATCGTTTCGCGTTCCGTAGCTTGCCGCTCCCGTCTTATCTCCGACAATCCAGTCTTTAGGAACGCCTGCTCGAATCAGCTTGGCTCCCGTCGTGTTGCCTTGCAGCCACTCGATAAGAATCTTCTGCTTGTCAGACGACAGCACATTCTCTACCGTATAGGCTCGGAGGCTCGTTGCAAGTGCTTTCGGTGTGCTTGTATCGCGGGTATCTTCTGGCTTTGCCTCATTCAATTCCGTCTCATAGCGCTCGGATGTCGTCACACTATCACCTATCTGTCTCAGAGCTGATTCAAAGCCTTTCGGGCCACCCAATTCTTTGAACAACAGATTTCCGGCTGTGTTGTCGCTATAGCGAACTGCGGCGTCTGCAACCTCGCGAAGAGTCATCCCAGTCGCTACGTGCTTTTCAGTAATCGGTGAATAAGTAACGAGGTCGTCCTTGGTGTAGGTGATGACTTTGTCGAGCTCTTCCAATGGTTTCTGATGCAAGACTGCACCTGCGGCTAAAGCCTTGTACGTAGAGGCAAAAGCGAACCGTTCATCTTCGCGATAAACAACTGCCAAATCTGTTTCGGTGTCGATTGCATATACGCCGAGCCTCGCACCAAACTGATTTTCCAGTGCAGCGAACTTTAGATCCATTGCAGATGCGGACGTTTCCGTTTTTTCGACAGGCGTTTCAGCAGAAGAGCAACCAGCAAGCGTGAGAAGCGTGAGAAATATTGTTTTCACTGTGAATCCAAACAGTCTCGATGTGTGAACTTTCATGGATGACAAACCTCTTTCTTTGAAAATACAGCTGTAATATTACGTATGTAATACCGTACTACAATTGTAATCAAGTGAATTCACGATAATATTACACGCGTAATCCACTAGTGTCAATCTCCTTTTTCTTGCAAAGCTTTTGAAAAAAAACGCCCTTTCAAGCAAATTGGATACCGGAAATGGTTTTTCCAAGTCAGCTTGAAAGGGCGCACTTTATTTTTGGTGAGGATCGGTCGATGATTGTTTCGCATCCAATATGGAACGCAGCTCCTGAATCTCCTCGTCCGATAAGGATTCCTTCTGAATGAACTGAACAAGCATTGATTTTAGAGCCCCGCTGTAAATCCGCTGTAGAAATGACTGTGCCTCAGCGTGCTGGCATTCATTTTGGGAGTACAACGGATAAAATGTATAGACTCTTTGGTTTTGATTGACGCCAACAGCATTTTTCTGAACCAAACGATTCAAAAGAGTACGTACTGTTTTTGGGTTCCAGTCTGTTTGACCTTGCAAGGAGGAAATGATTTCGTTGGCCGTCAGCGGCGACTTTTCCCATAGTACGTTCATGACTCGCCACTCCGCTTCTGAAATACTTGGCATGGATGTAGACACTGAATTCTCCCCCTTTCGAAAATAATGACTGTAGGCGCAAAGGCTAGTAGAGACCTTTGGCTTTCAAAATAGACAAGGTTATTTCTGCTGCTTTAGATCCATTCGCGTCATCTTCGTTTTGTATATTGGTTGCAAAGAAGTAGGTGCCTTCCTCGTTCTCTACATACCCGACAAACCAACCGTTCACATCTTTTTGATTGACGGTGCCCGTACCTGTTTTCCCGGAAAGAATCGAGCCCGCCTTTTTCGATAACCGAATGGAGTCTTTCACTGTCTGGATATTGTTTTCTTGAAAGCCAAACTGGTTCGTATAGAACGCTTTTAATAATTGTACCTGCTCCACCGGAGAAATCTTCAAGGAAGATTCTATCCAATATTCGCCGATTCCACCAGATATATTGGAATTCCCGTAGTTCAATTGTTCCAGAAAAGCTTGAATCATATCCGGAGAGAGGCTCTTATCCACCTCTTTAAAATACCAGTTCGTGGAGTTTCGCATCGCTGTAAATAAATCTTGATCCCGGTTCCACTGCTCATATGGATAGTGGATTCCATCCCATTTTAACAGGGAATCTTCTCTCGAAATCACACCCGCCTCCAAACCAAACAAAGAGAGAAAAATCTTGTAGGTGGAGTTAGGAGAAACTCGTTGTGTACTTCCTGCCTCGTTATAAATCCGATACTGGTCTGCTTTCAAATCATATAAGACAAAACTGCCTTCAAAGCCACGGAAATAGTTGTTCAAATCCTCGTAAATGGTTCGATCATCTTGAAAATGATAGCGGCTGCGATCGTCGGCTAAAGCGGAGCCAACAAGAACCTGACTGGCAACCAATACGACCACCATGGAAAAAATGACTGTGCTTTTCAACTGCAACAGCTTTGTTTCAGTCTTGTGAGACGCGATTTTCTCGATTCGTTTTTTAACTGCCTTCTTGGAACCGTCTAGCTGATTGGCCAAAGCGACATTCCCGGCTCCACTTTCTTGATCCAAAAATTTAATGATGGTATGACCATATTCCAAGTAATTTCGCTTGTCTAAAAAGTTCATTACAGCTACATCACAAGCAATTTCACGGTCCACCCTCATTTCCCGAAAAGCCAGCCAAACCAATGGATGGAACCAATACAAAAGCTGATACACGACAGTCACATAGTTCATGAAGATATCATGGTTTTTTTGGTGCATGAGTTCATGCAAAAAGATATACTTCATTTCATTGATCGACAGCCATTCATCAAAATGACTGGGGAGGACAACATACGTCTTAAAAACGCCAAACGTCATCGGAGATTTGACCTGATTGGATTCAGCTAGCACGATATGCCGCGTTATTTTAACATCCTTCTTGCATTGTTCAAACAGATTGATGACTTCTTGATTGGTGATCACAGATGCTGTCCGCTTGATCTGCTGGATTTTTAACCAGGCTGATATGGTGAAGGAAGCACAAACGATCATCCCGACTACCCATATGCTGACGAAAATCGTAGAAAGGGAGTCTGGTGTATAGCGACTTACCGACAACGATAAATCCTGTACCCAGTTCGCATTTTCAAACATAGGAGCTTGCGCAGCGAACGAAGAGCTGCCAGCTTCATTACGCTGAATCATCCCCGAAGCAAACAGATTTCCAAAATCAAAAAAGGATTTCGGGATGAAAACTGGTGTCAAAGCGACCAACAAGAGAAACCACAAATTGTACTTCCATTTAGCTGACAAGTGGGAGCGAAATACTTTTCGAATCAAGAAAATGAGCGCGATCGTGCAGGAAGAAACGATCAAGCTTATCACAACATGATTGACAAACATGCTTCTTGTCTCCCTCCTTACTTATCCAGGATCATCTAGATAAAAATAGAATCCGTATCAATTCTGAGCAGCAGGAACGCTCTGCAACCTGACAGGATTCTTCACGTCGATTCGCACAATTAGCTTCATTATGTCAAAAACGCGATCACGATACAAGCTATCGTCAATTGTAGAAAAAGGAAAACACCTTCTCTACAAAGGGAAGAAGGTGTTTCCTAACCTGATTTAGTTTGTCTTCAAAACATCGTGATCGACGTAACGTTCGCCATTCATTTCGCTGATAACATTGATTGCAACCTTGGCGCCATCACCAGATGTAATAATCGTATGTACGCTTACTCCCGCGCACGTACCTGCTGCCCAAATACCTTCGATGTTCGTCTTCCCTTGTGCATCGACATCGACAACCGTTTTGATCCGTGGCTCTGAGCCTTCTTTGGTTTTTACCCCAATCGCTTCTGCCAAAGTCACCAGCGCTCCAGTTGCAAGTATCACATGCTTAGCCTCAAAGCTGCCTTTTTCCGCTGTCTCTACGAGCAAGCCTTGCTCTGTTTTGGTAATGTTGCTCACTTGATCGGCTACCAGCTCCGCACCGAATTTCGCTGCTTGCTTTTTACCGATCTCAATGAGATCTGGGCCGGAGATTTCCATGATGCCGTAGTGATTTTCCATCCACGCGCGCTTGGTCATGCTTTTGTCATTATCAATCAGCAACGTCTTCTTCCCTGCTTTTGCAGCAAACAACGCTGCACTACCTCCTGCCGGGCCTGCTCCAATAATTACGATATCAAACAAAGAAATCTCTCCCTTCCAAAATAACTTTCATAACATAATTATATACTAAGTATGATAAGGGTGGCAATACTATTAACTAGTTTATCCAGTGATTTATATTAGCTTCGAACGGAATACACCTTTATTTATTTTCAATGCAATACAATATTCAAAAAACAATTGATATAAGCAAAAAATTATATTATCCTATTAATTGGTAAATATTTGAAACAGGAGGATTAAGATGATTGATTTTATCAAAAAAGGAAAAAGATTGCTTTTAACCTCTCTTGCCTCAATGATGCTATTCAGCACTGTTCTTACCTCTAGTTTTGCTGCTGAGACAGATGTATTAACCAAATCATCCGTGAATGAAATGCTTCAATACGAGTTTTCGAAGGAGGTCATGTCAGAAGACAAAGATGATCTTGAAAAATCACTTACCGATACTTTCGACAACCTAGACCTTGTTCTAAAAGGTATGAAGTCCGATAGGGATCTTCAAGAAGCATTTTTGGAACAGACTTCACTTGAAGATGATGTGAAAAGGAATTTGGAGGAGTATTTTTCCACCAGTCAAGATGATGAAAATGATCTCAACAAATTGGTTAATGACGTAAAAGGGCAAATAGCAGAAAATCATTTAGTATTACCTGAAATAACAGAAACTCTACTATTAAAAAGTAGCTCAAGTATTAGAAGCGAAGAAAAAGTTCAACCTACCATATTACCCATTTTACTAAGATTTGCGCTTAAAGAAGCAGTCAAGAAAAAAATGGGGAAAAGAATACAAAGAATGGCTTATGATGAATTTGAAGAAAGAATAGAGTCTGAAATATGGGCAGAAGTTGAAGCCTTGCACGAACAATATGATGGGGATATTGATTATGACGGGCCGGAGTCCAAAAGCGCTAGAAATGGCATTATCCAAGGAGAAAAAGTTTTCGATATAATAAACAAGAGGACGGGAAAAGACTTATTGAGATTTCATATGAAAAGAGTAGATGAAGGTTTAAGCATAGACTTCCATTGGCATAAAAGAGATGATAATTTTAAGTGGCATCATGGTCAAACTAAAATTACGAGAAAAAATCAATTTCCAGAACATTGGGGAGAAGATTAATGTATAGATAATTGGGGTACCTGGATTTTCTCTTCTCAATAAGGAGTGTATGACAATCGAACTTAGAATAGGTTTTGTGATTGGCAAAAAAATTGATTGCAACAAAGTCCGGGAGATTTTATACACCCATGAAAACAAACAAGCTGCATCTTGCAAGGTAGTATTAGACTATATGGAAATGGACCCAGAGATTTTTTTAGATCGTTCCTTCTCTTCCACATGTCCAGTCCCTATTAAAGATCCCGATCTCCTTGAAGCTGAACTTTCCCAGTTGTATGATTTTGTATGGGTTGAAGTATTAGGCAGTATTGAGCGGCATGGCCACCCTTGCGTTACGATCTCAGATACAAAATATGAAGGAAAGCTAATCCATACGTTAGACAAAAGAATGTTCATCTTTTTACGAGACATCCTCAGTGACGATCAAGGAATACAACTTCTTGAGAAAATCTGCCACGTCCCAAAACCATTACAATGGCTCGCTCTACCTAAAAAAGACGGTAAAACCCCACCCCCAGACTATATTCTTGACGAGATGGAGCGATGGGTTCGCAAGTTGATTGCATACAAGATAGATGAATAAACAGGGAACGGGGCTATCTCAACCGTCTTGTAAACGGACAATGAGATAGCCCTCTTCTTTTACGAAGGTCGCGTAATCCAGAAGCGACGAATGAGCAATCCATCGTCGTCTGTACATTCTGACTCAAAAACGCCCCCGTTCTTCCGAATCGTTTTCTCCGATGCAACATTATCATAATCGCAAATCACCAATACTTCGTTTATACCCAACTCGCTCGTAATAGTTAGGGCTTGCGCTAAAATTTCCGTCGCATATCCTTTGCGTCTCTCAGATGGCCGGATTCCATATCCGATGTGCCCGCTGTTTTTTCGTAGACGCTCGTTGAGACGATGCCGAATATTCACCGCCCCCACTATGCGTCGCTCCTCATTCACAAGCCAATACGTCGAATGAGGAACATAGCCATCCGGAAGATTTTCCTCGCTGCTCTCACCCTCCAGAAATTCCAGATACGCAGGAAAATCATAAGGCTCCCGATCCACCACCCACGGTACGATAGGCTCTCCGCTTTCTTTCCACTCTTCGTAGAAGGAAATATACTCTGCTTGAAGTTCTGCACAAGGCTTCGTTATATACAGTTGCCCAGCCATCACCTTCACTCCCCTTGTACATTTTGGCGTAAAATTCTTTCTATTATATCTGCATAAAGAAAGGTTTACTAGCCAATCAATCTTTTACTTCTTGAATCACTTCCATTGTATGACGAAAAGCCACGTAGGAAGAAGCGCATTTCCAGTCAAGCGCCTCTGGAGCCCAACTCAGCTTCGGAAAAAATGGCGGGGAATTTCAGCTTCACTTATGGAATCCTTCATCGAAACTACAACTTTTGAAGCGCTCCCGCCATTTTTTCCGAAGCGGACAGTCAATCCCCCTTGCGGGGCGTAGGCTGAAGCGTAGACTGGAAATGCGCTTCTTCCCTCCACTACCGCCACTTCAAAAACAAAAAAACGCGGCACAAGCAACGAATCGCCTGTGCCACGCTCTTACCTGATTAATATTTGTTAAACAACATGATCCAGAGGGAACCTGCAACGATTGTAATTACAATCACAAGTCCAAGAATCAATGTCTGTACGTTGTAGCGTGGTTTTTCTCCTTCGCGGATGTGCATGAAGAAGACCAACTGAATGACGAACTGCAAGACCGCCATTACCAAGATCGCGATCATGGTCGCTGTTTTACTCAAAATCGAGTTCATGACCAACACGAGTGGGATAATGGTGAGCACGATCGACAGGATAAAACCGATTACGTACTCTTTCATCGATCCGTGACTATGATGTCCGCCATGGTTTTGATGTTGTGCCAACTTACATCACCCCCATCAAGTAAACGACTGTGAAGAGGAAGATCCACACAACGTCAAGGAAGTGCCAGTACAAGCTAAAGTTAGTAATTTTGCGGCGAGTAACCGCAGAGATTCCACGACGCTTCAGCTGGATCATCAACGCAGTCATCCAGAACAGACCAACCGTTACGTGCACTCCGTGTGTACCAACCAGTGTGTAGAAAGCGGACCAGTAGCCGCTAGTCGCCATGGTTGCGCCTTCGCTCATCAAGTGCATAAACTCAGTAACTTCCAACACTACGAAAGACAGTCCCAAAAGACCAGTTACAGCCAGCCAACCAATCAGCTGCTTAACATTGCCTTTGTTCATCGCCAGAACAGCGAGACCGCTGGTAAAGCTACTTGTCAACAAGATAAAGGTTGAAGCAATAACGCCTGGCAGCTGGAACAATTCCTGTCCAGTTGGTCCACCAGCAAAGCTATTCATCATTACCGCATAGGTTGCAAACAACGTACCGAACAACACGCAGTCTGTTACAACGAAAATCCAAAAACCGAGAACCTTTAGTTGCTCATGCTCTTCATGATGGTCGTGGTCGTGGCCGTGACCATGGTCATGATTCGTAGCCATCGTTACACCACCCTCCCCAGTGAAGCCTCAGTGCGACGCACTTCCTCCACCGGTACATAATAATCCGTGTCGTATTGGAAGGAGCGTGCCCACATGCATGCGAATACGCCAATGAATCCAATAACGGCCATCCAAACCCATCCAAATGTGAAACCAAAACCTACCAAGAACCAGAAGTTCGCCATGATAAACGGAATTCCAGAGTTCTTCGGCATATGAATCGGCTCCAGTTTGGCCGGTTGTTCTTTATAGGTGCCATTTGCTTTTGCTTCTTTCGTTGCCCACCAGTCGTCCATTTCTTTCACTTGTGGAACAACAGCAAAGTTGTAGAACGGTGCAGGTGACGGAATCGACCACTCCAGTGTACGACCATTCCATGGATCGCCTGTCGTGTCGCGCTCACCATGCTTGATGCTGTAAGCGATTTGCCATACTTGGAAGATGAAACCGATACCCATCATGAATGCCCCAACAGTGGATACCAGGTTCAGGTCTGCCCAACCGCGATCCCAACCGTACGTGTAGTAACGGCGAGTCATACCCATGAAACCGAGCGCGTATTGTGGCATAAAGCACACGTAGAAACCAATATTCCAGAACCAGAAGCCCCATTTGCCCAGTTTCTCGTCGAGCTTGAAACCGAACAGTTTTGGCCACCAGTAGTAAATACCAGCCAGGTAACCGAACACTACCCCACCGATCAATACTTGGTGGAAGTGGGCAACCAAGAAGTAACTGTTGTGATACTGATAGTCTGCCGGAGCTACTGCCAGCATTACCCCTGTCGCTCCACCAATTACGAAGCAAGGGATAAAGGCAATGGTCCACAGCATTGGTTGTTTAAAGGATATCCGACCACGGTACATTGTAAACAGCCAGTTAAAGACCTTAACCCCGGTCGGGATACCAACAATCATCGTTGATATCGCAAAGAAGGCGATAACACTTGCGCTCGTACCCATTGTGAAGAAGTGGTGAGCCCATGTAAAGAACGATACAACGGCAATGATCATCATCGCCCAAACCATTGATTTGTAGCCGAAAATCTTTTTACGTGAGAACGTAGCCACGATTTCAGAGAAAATACCGAAAGCTGGTACTACTACGATATATACCTCAGGGTGACCCCACATCCAGATGAGGTTGAGGTACATCATCGGATTACCGCCGCCGTCCATTGTGAAGAAATGGGCACCTGCGAAACGGTCAAGGAACAACAGAGCCAATGTTACAGTCAAAATTGGGAAAGCGAAGATAATCATAATGCAGCTGGACAATACGGACCAGCTAAACAATGGCATTTTGGAAAGCTTCATGCCAGGTGCACGCATTTTGAGAATCGTTACGATAAAGTTAATCCCTGTCGCCAAACTACCGATACCGGAGATTTGAATCCCCCAAATATAGAAGTTCTGACCTGGTCCAGGGCTGAAATCATTTTGTGACAGTGGCGGGTAAGACAACCAACCAGCGTCTGGGGAGCCCCCGATTACGAACGAAAGGTTAAACAGCATCGCACCGAGCATAAACAGCCAGAAGCTGAGTGCGTTCAAGAACGGATACGCTACATCTCGAGCACCGAGTTGAAGCGGCACTACCATGTTAAACAAGGCAAACATCATCGGCATCGCCATGAACAAAATCATGATCGTACCGTGAGTCGTAAAGATGGCATTATAGTGATCCGAGTGCAGGAACTCTACGTTCGGGAATGCCAGCTGCACACGCATCAGCAGGGCGTCAACCCCACCGCGGAACAGCATCAGAAGCGATGCGATCAAATACATAATACCAATACGCTTATGGTCAACTGTAGTCAGCCATTCGCGCCACAGCCAACCCCATTTTTTATACTTAGTCAGAACGAATACGATTGCAACCATGGTAAGTACAATCGATACGTCCGCGCCGTAAATCAGTGGGTCACCTGTTACAAAGAACGTGGATGCAAAATCCTTAATGTTCTCCCACACGTGGTATTCCTCCTCCCTCTCGCCTAGTGGTTCATACTGGAATGATTCATTCCAGGCATGTTGTGCGATTCAGTCTTATGCTGCATATGCTGCATATTTAGCGAAGTCTCATTAGAAGACTTGTCACCTGCAGGCGCAGGAAGTTTCTCCATCACATAGTCCATATCGTGACCATGGCCATATTTCGCAACGATCTCTTCAAACATACCTTCTGGGAATGCAGAGTACGTAAACTTATCTGTTACGCCAGGCTTGCGAAGTTCTTCATAATCTGCCTTCGTCATAGCTGGAGTCGTACCTTTTACTTCTTTTACCCATTTATCGAACTCATCTTTTGGTTTTGCCACTACATCGAACTGCATTTTGGCGAAACCTTCACCTGAGAAGTTGGAACTAAATCCAGCGAATGTACCTGGTTCATCTGCTTGCAGATAAAGTTCGGTAGCCATTCCCGCCATCGCATAAATCTGTCCACCCAATTCTGGAACCCAGAAAGAGTTCATCGGTGCATCAGCAGATACCTGGAAGCGAATCGGTACGCCTGCTGGAATCTCCAGATGGTTAACAGTTGCGATATTTTGTTCTGGATACGTAAACATCCATTTCCAGTCCAAAGCCGTAACCTGAATGGTCATAGGAGCAACTTCTTTATTCGGGTTCTCTTTTAACACATAAACATCACGGACAGTAAAGTAACCCAGCAATGCAACGATAACGATAGGAATAATCCACCAAATTACCTCTAGGGTTGTACTGTGTGCCCACTCCGGCTTGTAACTTGCTTTATTGCCCGGTGTATCCCGATAGCGGTATACAATGAAAGCGGTAAGCGCAATAACCGGAACGATAATGATAGCGACCAATATCGTGGAAATAATAATGAGATTGTACTGCGTTTCTGCTACAGGTCCTTTTGGATTCAAGACGAGGTATTCGCTACCACAGCCTGTCAGCAGAACGGTGCCCAACACTGCCAAGATCCAAAACTGGATATGCCTCAGCATTTTTCCTCCGCTCATTCTCCTAATCCCTCCTAGTCACAAACAACGAGCATGTAATACTTTGGATGTCGATAGTGCAGTCACTCTCTATGGAGAGGTCTCGAACGAGGTTTTGGAAAACCTTCTTTCTTTAATGTGCATTCACACTTTTCGAGAGTTCCTCACAATAGGTTTTTCAACACAAGTGAACTTCACTATTTGCCGCATATACATACTATCAGAGTCTGCGAGATTTTGTACTTGTTTTTAACGACGTTCAATATTTCGTAGCTTTTCTGTTACAAAGTGTTCACATTGCAGTCACGAGTTGATCATATTCTTGTTAGGATTCCCCTCTAATGATTCTCGTCACCCATTTTTGGTCATTCCACCCAATTGAGATTGTCAAGATTTCTTTTTCACTTTTAATAAAAAAACAAAAAAACGCCAGCTTATTTCGCTGACGGCAAATTTCCGTATAAATAAAAAACCTCTCATTATAATGAAGAAAATGAGAGGTACTATAGGACTATTTTTAACTAACTTAGGCGTCAGTTCTTTTTAGTGTCATCAAGCGAAACACCGTGCTCATAATGAAGATATTCATGCCAGCGATCAAAAATCCGATCGACACCATCAACGGCAAGTTCTCCGATCTGAAATCGCTTGCAGTGAGAGCCATAATAACAGCACCGACGAATAATACCGTCCAAGCCATCCATCTTAACACATCTGCTGCTTTTCGATCGTTATTCATAACACAAAACCCCTATCATCATAGATTTTTTGCGTGACCGTTTCTGTTTTATGCTCTTATTGTAACATAATATTCACTTGTTGTTCATATTTTGTTCATTTTTTTATAAAAAATTTGTCAAAACTTTTTTCATAAACCTATTGGCTATCGTATTGTAACAAATTTACTTTGTGTCACAAATGTGAAAGCGTTATTGTTATAATGAATACAGTAAACGTTTTCATACATGTATAGCATCTTGATCTGTCATCGAAGGTGGTTTGCCCATGGTTCATACTCCAAAAAAAGCCCGCATCAGCCTCTTGACCCAAATGGTTCTGCTCATTTCCATCGTTGTCCTGATCAGCATGGGGATAGGAACTGCCTTATTTTCCTTCATATTAGATGACATTTTGGATCGCTATATTGGGCAGCAAGCCATGACGGTCGCCAAGCTATCTGCCATGAACGAACGCATCATCGCAGCCTTTGAGACCGACCATCCTTCCAAGGTGATTCAACCAATAGCCGAAACCATTCGGAAGGAAACGGGCGCCAGCTATGTAGTGATTGGAAACAAGGACGGTATTCGGTACTCTCACTACGACCCAAAGCAAATTGGATTACCGATGGGAACCAGCAATGACCCCGTCTTTTTAGAAAACCGCTCTGTCATTTATCGGGGGACAGGCATTTCTGGTCCAGCCATCAAAGCAAAAACACCGATCGTCAACAAGAAAGGCGAAACAATCGGAGTCTCCTCTGTCGGCTATGTCATGAGTGATGTAGAGAAAAAGGTCTCGGAATACAAGGAAAGGGTCGTCGCCTTATCTCTAGTGCTGCTGGTTATCGGAATTATTGGTGCGATTATTATTGCCAGACGAGTCAAGCGGTTGATCTTTGGTCTGGAGCCGGAAGAAATCTCATTTTTGTTTACGGAAAAAGCAGCTATTCTTGAATCGATTCACGATGCTACGGTAGCAGTCGATATGCAAGGGCGTGTCGTCTCGATGAATAAACGAGCACGTTCCCTTCTCCAAGAGGATTTGGCCGTAGGGAAATCGATCGCTAGCCCGCAATTGCGCGACATCATTCATTCTGTCAATCGAAATACGCAAGAAATGAACTACAAAATTTTGCTGGGGCACGAGATTTTTATAACCGACTACTCTCCTATTTTGAGCAACAATGAAATCAGAGGCGTGGTCTTCACATTTCGTCCAGAGTCTGAAATCGAGCAACTCACCGAAGAAATTACGAAGATCAGTTCCTTTTCGGACAATATGCGTGCACAAAATCACGAATATTTAAATCGTTTGAACACCATTTACGGTCTCCTCAAGCTAAAGGAGTACGACAAAGCAATCGAACTCATCACCGATGAAGTAAAGGAACGGCAGGATATTCTCGCCTTCATTATGAGTTCAGTCAAAGAGCCCTTCCTCGCTGCTTGTCTGCTAGGGAAAATCAATCGCTCCAAAGAACTGAAGGTATTACTCGAAATTGATCAGGACAGCTATTTAGGAAATGTACCTGACAGCTTGGATACAAAGGTATTGGTCACTATTCTCGGCAATTTAATCGACAACGCAATGGAAGCTGCACTCGAATACAAAGGCACTGATGCATTGGTTCATGTATCCTTCACTGATTTAGGTGGCGATATCATTTTTGACATCGAAGACAATGGACATGGGGTATTAAAAGAATTGGAACCCCGCATCTTTGAGAGCGGTGTCACTACGAAATCAGGTGAAAATCGAGGACTCGGTTTGGCTATCGTGAAAAACGCCATCGAGCTATTAGAGGGGCAAATCTCACTCGGAAAAAGTGATCTAGGCGGAGCGCGTTTCACCGTAGTCGCCCCCAAGCAATGGGACAAAGCAAGTAGTGAGGAGGCAATCCACAATGTCTGAGAAACTTATTACCGTCATGATCGTGGAAGATGACGAAATTGCAGCTAGAATCTATGAACAATTCACAAGTAAACTGGAAGGATTCCAGATTATTGCCACGGCCACGACAGGAAAACAGGCACTGGAGATGCTTCACGTCGTTACGCCAGATGTGCTGCTTTTGGACATTTATTTGCCGGATATGAACGGAATTGACTTGTTGCGTGAAGTACGGAAGCATTTTCGCGGGATCGATGTCGTTATGATCACAGCCGCAAACGATGTGGAAACGGTGAGAGAAGCGATACGTGGCGGTGCATACAGCTACATCATCAAGCCGATCATGATCGATAAATTCATGTCTACCTTGGAGCAATATGCAAATACGAGACATCAGCTTCAGCAGCATACAACCATTGATCAAACTGCGGTGGACAAGCTGTTCACGAAAGCCGCACACACTCCTGCTGCCAAAACCGTTGGGACTGTCACCTCGCTCCCAAAAGGCATCGACAAGTTGACATTAAAGCTGATCCGGGACAAGATGCAGGAGACCACCCAAAGCATGAATGCCGATGATCTGGCTGCACTGGCTGGCATGAGTCATTCAACCGTGCGCAGATACCTCGAATTTCTTGTCTCTATTAACGAAGTAACTGTCGAGACGTTCTATGGAACCGTCGGACGTCCGGAAAGAAAATATCGCTGGGTTTCGCAAAAAACAACCAAATAAAGCCTGATGGCAAAAAGAAGAGGGAAGCTTCATTTATGAACCTGAAGCTTCCCTTTTTCTTTTCTTGCTATCGTTTGTGTCGCACCTGTACCCTTCTTTTCCCGAAACATCGTGATGATGGCAACGGCTGCGATGATCATGACAGCAGCAATCAAGGTTTGGCTTGTCAATTGTTCATCAGCGATTAGCCAGCCTAGAAATACTGCGACAATCGGGTTCACATAGGCGTACGTGGAGACCAGGGAAGGCTCTGCATTTTTCAAAAGCCAAATGTATGCTGTGTAGGCGACAATGGAACCAAATCCAACTAAATAGCCAAAAGCAATCCAGGAACGCAGGGTGATCTCCGATAGGTGCAGCTTCGTCCAATCGTCGAGAAACAGCGAAGTGATCCCCAGCAAGCTCCCTCCGATGATCATTTGCAAGGCCGTCGCCATTACCGGTGATGCAGGGAGCTTTGCCTTTCGCGAATACAACGATCCCACTGCCCAACTGATTGAGGCAAACAGAAGCGCAAAGATTCCGACGGTATCGATCCCTTGATTGCCTGTGCTCTCGGGATGGACAACCAGCACTGCGATCCCCGCCAAGCCAAACAGGATGCCTCCCATGACTCCAACCGTTGGCTTCTTCTTGCTGCCACCGATCCAGTTGAAAACGAGAATCCACAATGGAACGGTAGCGATCAGCAAGGATGCGATTGCTGACGGTACCTTGAGTTGCGCCCATGCAACTACACCGTTACCTCCGAGAAGCAACAACGCCCCAACAATTCCGGCCCCTCTCCATTCTGCTGCACTGGGCAGCTCTGCCCCTTTCCAACGCCCGATCAAAAACAGGATCGATCCCGCCAGAAAAAATCGCGCCCCCGCCATAATAAAAGGTGGCATCGATTCAATGGCGATCTTCATTCCGAGATAAGTGCCTCCCCAAAACAGGTAGACCGCTAGCAACGCAATCGTAACGCCTAATAATTTCGAATCTTTTTTTCCTGTCATTGTGTTTCCACCTTGGTTGTCAAATTTCTTTCCGTCCATCCTCGTAGATCGTCGACAAGATGAAAGTCGTAGAGGTTTCCAGTATTTCGTCATACTGGACCATTTCATCGATCAGATTGGTGATATCTTCTGGGGCCGTTGCACGTACTTTTAGCATCATGCACCACTCTCCCGCGAGCCGCTGGCATTCGATGATGGTCACGTTCGGTACCTGAACGTTCATAATCTTTGCTGTGATTTCTTTGAAGTCCTGACATCTTGCTTTGACGAAAATCAATACCTTCAGCCTTTGCTCTAATTTTCGCCAGTCAATGATGCCACGGTATCCCTTGATCACACCATTTTTTTCAAGCTTGGCAACCCGTTGGTGAACAGCTGGTCGCGAGATGTGCAGCAGCTTGCTGATTTCCTCATGAGATATCCTTCCGTTTTCCTCGAGCAATTGAACAATTTTCAGGTCAACCTCATCCATCACATACCTCCTGTGGTTATAGTAGCATATTTTCCTTCATATAGACTATTTGTACTCTATATTGACCGAATTCAAACGAATAGTAAATACAAAACAAGAAATCCGAAAAAAATCATGCCAAAAACCGTCGTGAAAGCCCTCTTCTCATTACGAATCGTTACTTAGGTACCCATACAAAAAAGAACAAGCCCCCGCTTGATTGTAAGCGGGGACCAGCTTAGAAGCATCGTCCTTATCATTCTGGTTTCTCAAACAATGCCATCCACTCATCAACTTGGATGGAAACGACTTGCTCTCCAACTTTTTCAACCGCGAAGTAGGCTTTAGTTTCATCATCAGCATTTGTGATATGCGCGGTTACTTGCTCAACTTGCTCCTCAGTCTCAGTCGTACGTTTGACCCAAGTCGCATATGGGAACGTCTTTTTACGGATGCGCGAATGACTCTCCACCAGCCCCTCTTGCTCGATCCACGTTACCCATTCGGAGCGTGAGTAGCTTCGCACATGACTGTGATCCCGAAGTTTCTCCAGCGTATTCACAAATTGATCGAGCTTTTCATCCTCTGCTGCGATATTGTCGATCAGCACGAATTTTCCACCCGGCTTCAGGACACGGGCCACTTCTTTTACAAACGCCTCCGGGTTCGGGAAATGATGAGCCGCGATTCTGCACCCGACTGCATCAAAGGATTCACTCAAAAACGGGAGTGCCTCCGCATCCGCAACCACATAAAAGACATTGCTTGTGTGAGATTTCAGATGGTTTCGCGCCGCTGTAAGCATCGGCTGTGTCAAATCAGTCGCAAAGACGTGACCGACATGTGGAGCGATTGCCTTGGTAAGATGACCGCCGCCCGTTGCCACATCGAGAAACACCCAATCCGGCGATGGATTCAGCCAAGGCGTGAGGAGAGCGAGATCCTCTCCCGTAGCATGCGTCTGGCTATTCACATACTTTTCAGCATTCGCGCCGAACTGCTGTTTGACTTCCTCTTTGATCCTTTTGTCATCGCGCATGAGAATCGCCCCCTATTCTTCGTTCACGATTACTTTCTTCCCTCTCATTTTCATGATCAAGGGAACGGTGATCCAGAGAACCGCAATGATGAGGAACACCAGCGATACTGGCTTTTCAATAAAAATAGAAAAGTCACCATTGGACGTCGTCAGCGCTCGTCGTAAATTGTTTTCAATCATCGGACCCAAGACCAAGCCAAGAACGAGTGGAGCCATTGGAAAATCATTTTTCGCCAAAAAGTAACCCACGAGTCCACAGAGCAGCAACAAGACCAGATCAAAAACAGAGACACGGACCGCGTATACACCAAACACCGAAATAGCAACAATCATCGGGATCAAATATTTAGGCGGTGTCTCAATCAGCTTCGCAAACACCTTTACGAGCGGCATATTGAGGATCAAGAGCATCACGTTTCCGATGAACATACTAGCGATCAAGCCCCAAGCAATGGTCGGATGATCCTCAAATAAGAGCGGACCTGGCTGCACGTTGTACATAATCAGTGCGCCCATTAATACCGCTGTCGTCCCTGTCCCCGGAATGCCCAAGGTCAAAAGTGGAATCATCGCCCCGCCAGATGCCGCGTTGTTTGCCGACTCTGGAGCCGCTACCCCGGCAATCGCTCCTTTGCCGAATTTTTCAGGCGTTTTACTGATTTTCTTTTCCAGCAAATAAGCGAGGAAGGAGGCCAGTGTTGCACCAGAACCAGGAACAATTCCTTTAAAGAATCCAACCAGTGATCCCCGGAGAATCGGTCCAGCACTTTCCTTCAAGTCTTCCTTGGTCGGTATGATTCGGGAAATTTTGGCGATCTCTCCCTCATTCACATCCCGTTCGAGGATCGTCTTGAACACTTCTCCAAGCGCAAATACCCCTACGGCGATCGTCAAAAATTCCAAACCGGAATAAAGCTCGGGCATATCAAAGGTAAAACGCGCCACGCCGGATACATTGTCCAGCCCGATCGTCGCGATCAATAAGCCAAAAACCGTCATCATCAATGCTTTGGTCACAGACTTGCCTGCCAGCCCACTGAGTGCACATAACCCCAGGATCATCAGCGAAAATTCATCTGCCGGACTGAGCTTGAGAGCTACTTCAGAGAGTGGCTCTGCCAAAAATACTAGACCGATAAGCGAGACAAGTCCTGCAAAAAATGAACCAATCGCTGCGATGGAGAGAGCAACTCCGGCTCTTCCCTGCTTCGCCATCGGGTATCCGTCCAGAACGGTAACGACAGAAGATGACTCACCCGGTGTATTCAACAAAATCGAAGTGGTAGAGCCTCCGTACATCGCCCCGTAGTAAACCCCTGCCAACAAAATAATGGCGCTGGTAGCCGCTGCTTCTGGTGGCAGTCCGCTCGTCAACGAGGCTGTCACCGGAATCAACAAGGCCACGCCGCTGATTGGCCCAATCCCGGGCAATACCCCAACTACTGTCCCGATCAAGACACCTACAAATGCAAAAATGATATTTTGCCATTGCAGGGCAGTGGCAAATCCGTTCAGCAAATAATCAAATGCACTCATTTCATCCACCTCCTACAAGCCTAACCATGTTGGTAAACCGGGCAATGTGCCATCGAGAACTTCCACGTACAACAAGTAGACACCGAACGAAAACGCACCGGAAATGATTACGCTGTTGAGCCACTTCCCTTTCTGCATCGTCTGGAACCCAACGAAAAGGAACAGGAAGGTACTGATCACGTAGCCGATTTCCTCTAAAAGCAATACGTACAATAATGCCCCGACCAGAATGATGAGGAACCGTTTGTAATCGAGCTTTTCCTTCTCTTTCTTGCCCTCTTGCTTGTATTTGAATGTCTCATAAAATAATCGCAGGCTGAGCAGGATCAGAAGACTACCAAGTCCCATCGGAAAAATGTTTGGTCCTACATGGCTGCCGTAAGCACTCGCCGAGATGCTTTGGCTCCCGACCACAAAGGCTACGCCCAACACGAGAAAAATCAGACTGGCGAAGCGGTCAAATGTTTTGCTCACGTATGTTCCCTCCTGTTCGTTCCAGAATCCAGAATGAAGGAGGAGAAGAATTGCTCCTCCTCCATCCCCCAGCAAACCTTTTTATTTCGCCATTCCAAGCAAGCCCAGGATTTCCTTGAACATTTTTTCTTGCTCACCCAGATAGCTCTTGAAGTCTGCACCGTTTTTGTAGCCATCGTCCCAGCCGTTTGCTTCCAGCTCTGCTTTCCACTCAGGAGTCTCTGTCATCGCTTTCAATTTTTGCTCCCAGTAAGCAACAGCATCTGGCGTCATATCTTTTGGCCCAAATACACCACGCCAGTTGATCAGCTCCGTTTCATAACCGGATTCTTTGTACGTCGGGATATCCTTGAACATTCCTTTCAAGCGCTCAGGGGAAGAAACACCCAGAATTCTGACCTTCCCGGATTTCAAGTATTCTCCCGAACCGGAGACATCTGTTGCCAGTACGTCAGCATTGCCACCCAAGAGAGAGGCGATCGCTTCTCCGCCACCATCGTAAGAGATGTATTTCACTGATTTCGGATCAATTCCCGCTTTGACAGCTGGCATCAAGAAGGTCAGGTGATCAAGCGAGCCAGGGGCAGAACCGCCTGCAACCGTTACTTTGGTTGGATCAGCTTTGATTGCGTCCATTAACGATTTCAGATCCTTGTATGGAGAATCAGCTGCTACTACGATCGCACCGTAATCTTTCGTCAATTGTGCCAACGGAGTCATATCCTTGTAGGAATGCGGGCTGTTTCCTTCTTTTTTCACATTGTTAATGACGATTGGGGTAGAGGGAAGCAGGAGCTTATAGTTGTTTTTCTTGTCCTGCGTTACAAAATCAGCCAAGCCTACTGCTTGTCCGCCACCTGGCTTGTTTTCGACCGAAATGGTCTTGTCTACCAGCTTCGTTGCTGACATCACCTTTGCGAGGGAACGCGCTGTTTTATCCAAGCCTCCACCTGCGCCCGATGGTGCGATAACCGAGATAGGCTTTTCCGGGTAGGTAGAAGCTCCGCCAGAGGATGCTGTCTGCCCATCGCCGCCTCCACAGGCTGCGAGGCTAAGTGCCATTGCCGTAGTGAGGAGTACTCCGCTCCACTTTGTCCATATGTTTGATTTTTTCATCTTTATGACCCCCTCTGTTGATAGCGTTTTCAATTAAGGTAAGGAGATCATAGCATCCGATGAAAGCGCTTCCTAGTTTATTCAGATAATTTGGATAAAAACCATATTTACGATTATTTTCATTTTTTTCACGTCAAAAAGACCTGCCGTTCCGATCTGGGAACGTGCAGGCCTTGCTATTTATTTGACTGTAAAACTGCGTCAAGCACTGGTCTCCTTTGGCTGTTTGATCCTGCTGTGGTAGTTCGTCCATGCACGTGCGCCGAAGGAAAACAGTGTAAGGACAAGGACCAAGCGAAACAGATGAAACGCCGTCACTAGGAGCGGATCGGCTCCTGTCGCCAAGGCAGTTAAGCTCATTTCGGCAAGTCCACCTGGCACCGTAGCCAAAATTGCTGTCACGATATCGGTAGCAGTGACATAAGAAATGCCGATGGCAAGCACAATTACCATGACGAACAAGAACAAGGAATGCATGAGACCAAACAGAAAGAATCGGCGGTTTTTCACGATGTCCTCTCGTTTGAAGCCAAGACCGATGCTGACCCCGATGAATATTTGGGCCCCTTGGACCAAGATGCTTGGCAACGCAGGACTCTCTCCCATAAGCGATGTATTCATCGAAATCAAAGCGGTCACGAGCAAGGCACCTAGCAAGAACGGAGCGGGTATATAACAGCGTGACGCAATCAACGCTCCCATGAGACCAGCCACTAAAATCATGACTGTCTGCCCAATCCCCAGCACGTGTTCTGTCGTAGCCGTCTGTATGGTAGCATGCGTAGGTAGAAATGCCACGAGATAAGGGGTACAAAGCACGACACTGATCGCACGGATCGAGTGGAAAATCGTAATGACTTGTTGATTTCCTCCCGCCATTTGCCCCACCGACACCATTTCCGATAATCCGCCGGGAATATTGCTGAATATCGCCGTTATCCCGTCTACTCTGCAGATCTTATAAAAGATCCACGCGTTCACCAAACTGATCAAGATGGTCAAAATCGTGGTGATGAGCATCAAACCGACGTGCCCCGTCATCGTATCGACGATTTCAGATGTCATTCGCAGACCGAGGGTAATCCCGATCACGGTCAATCCTGCTTGACGAAACCAGCGGGGAATCCAAAGATTTTTGACCCCAAGCATATTACAGATAACTGTCGTAACTAGCGCTCCGAGTAGCCAAGGAAGCGGGCTGTGAATGGTAGCAAACAGCCAGCCCCCCAATGATCCGAGCAGCAATGTAAACAGAATGCGCAGCAGCATAAGCGTTCCCTCTCCTACTATCCGACGTTGTATGAAGCTTCTAGGGTGGGGGTACACCTAGTGTAAATCAATTGTTCTCGCAGAAAAAATACAAAATGGTTATCGTTAGCGATTCCTTGTGTGAATAATAAAAAACTGCTGGCTCCCCTTTCAGGGAATTCGCAGCAGTTCTTTTTCCTTGCTTAATCGATAAATGCAATCTCACCCTGCTCTATAAAGCGCACAAATGCCTTGACCATTTGCAATTCCATCGAGTCGGCATGATAAAACATCCAGGTACTTCGCTTGATTGGCTCTCCCTCAGCTGTAGTCAACTCAATCATGTGTAGATCGTCTTTGCCATTCAGCACGCCTCGTGGAAGGATGGCGTACCCCAAACCGTTTGCTACCATTTCACTACATGTATCCGCCTTGTCGACCTCCATGCCGATCAACGGTGGTTGGGAAAATCGTTCCGTCCACCAACTGTCCACTAATGCCAGCAGCATGGGATCCGTCTCATAGTCGATTCGCGGCAGGGTAGGCAGGTCGTCGATCTGAATGGGTTCCGTGGAAACGACATAGACCGATTCCTCGAACAATAAGTGCTTTTGGTCGGACCAGTTGTAGCTTCCCCGGACGAAGCCTACGTGCACGTCCTGATTATACACGGACTTGTAGACGTCTTTGCTCCATCCGGTCATTACCTTGTACTCGACGTTTGGATAGGCTTCTTTGAACTTTTTCAAGATCATCGGGAGCTTGTACCGTGCAAAATAGTTGGAAACCCCCAGCCGGAGCGTACCATTGACCTCGCCGCCCATGTTCAAGACATGCTCCTTGATATTGCGCAGTCTGAGGAGCATTTCATCTGCACATTTGGCCAAGTACTCGCCTTGAGGAGTGAAATGAACGCCTCTACTCCCCCGTTGCACGATCTGTACGCCAAATTCTTTCTCAATCTGCCGCAGTCTTTTCGTCAGCGCAGGCTGGGACAAATACAAGCTTTCGGCTGTCTTTGTAATGTTTTGTTCCTGGTACAAGGTTTGGAGAATGTACCAATCGCGATATTCCATAGCTATAGTGTCTCCGCATGGTTATTTGTCACTTCTTTATTTAACGCATTTTTCTCCTTCCTTTTCAAATAGTTTCCAATCACAATGACCAGAAGTGCCAATGCTACTGGCAATATCATATGCAGCGAAGGCATTACCCCCTCCAGGAAGCTGCCAACTGCTTTGTCTCCTACAATCATTTCTCCTGCTGTATATCCGAGCAAAGCCGCCCCCAACAATACGATGATGGGAAAACGGTTCATCAGCTTCATCAGTAACTGGCTTCCCCAAATGATGAGCGGAATGCTGATGGTAAGACCGATGATGACCAAAATCAGGTTCCCGTTCGCTGCTCCAGCTACGGCGATGACATTGTCCAGGCTCATAATCAGATCGGCAAAAATAATGGTTTTGAGTGCCTCAACAAAACTCGCTCCCCCACCTATGTGACTGTCCTCATCTTCACCTTTTAACAGCTTGACCGCAATCCAGATGAGCAAAAGCCCTCCGACGACTTGGACAAACGGAATTTTCAACAGCCAGATAGCAATGAAGGTCAGGATGATCCGAAGTCCGATTGCACCGAAGCTCCCCCAAAAAGTAGCTTTCTTCTGCAGCTCTGGACTCAGGTTGCGACAGGCAAGAGCAATTACGACTGCATTGTCTCCGCTCAAGACCAGGTTGATCATAATAATTTGAAGTAAGCTAAGTAAGTATTCTGTCATGATGTCCCTCCAAAATTTCTGATACTGACAATAATAGACCTATCTTTTCCTTCGTGCAGTATTATTTCTATTATTTGCATATATTTTTTTGGAATAGAAAAAACCTGTCATTCGAAGACAGGCTACTTCTTGTATCCATACACTGAATAATCCGCCCGCACTTTTCGAATCGCTAGCCAAACTGGCAATCCTCTCGCTACCCAACGCAGGGCGGACATAATATTTTGTTCATTTTCAAACTGCTCGACAATGATGACGGTCTTTTCATTGATGTACGTCTGTAGCTCCTCCCACCCCATTGCCGAATAGCGATCATTTCCGTACGTTTTCAACGCCAAAAAGTCTTCGCGTTTTGGGTCCTTCAGTTGGATGAGATGCTGAATGGCTCTCGCGCATTCGGGATGAATAGTATTATTCATGATGTCATGCCTCACTTTGGTACGGGATGATTTTATGTTAAACGATTGCAGCAAGCTTCGCACGCAAATAAAAAAGGCCATCATCACTTTGGTAGGATAACGACCTTTTGTGCTTCTGTTGATTCAGTTTTTCTGCTCTCGTCTTCGTCGTCCGTTGTCTCATGTCAGCGAATGCAAAGATGCTTCTGTTGAGCTCTGGGTTTCTTTTGCCTTCACGAGCCAGTTTTTCCCGCTGCTTGCGTGCTGCGCTTTTTGCCATTGTCTTTCACTCCTTTTTTACGTTGAATACCGTCCTTGGTGTTATCATAGAACGCTTCCTGCATTGTTGCAACGAAAATAGTAAAATTGCCTACAACTCTTGTCCACTCCTTTTTCTCTCCCATGAATAGGATAGATTGACAGGAGGTGTTGAGACTCGATGAAAAACAAAAGAATCACCGCGAGCCGCGCGGAAAACCAAGTGTATTCCAATCGGGTTCTGCGCTCTGAATTCGACCGCAACTGGCGTACGATAATCTCCAGAAGTGGTTACGTTATTTATATTGCAAAAACGAATCGGGCAAAAGTCACTGTACTGCTCTCAGATGGATCTAGGAAATTGCTCATCTTCAGACAAGGTGGAAGAGTATTGGTTGGCGGTGGGGGTACCAGTCATTATAGCAAACCGCACATTGCAAGAAATTTGTAAAATGTGGGAAGCGCCCTGCTCAGTATTGCTTGTGGCAGAGCGCTTTTCATTGAACGGATCACTACCTCGTCTTAATAATCACCGTCATTTTTTGCTTCATTTTTGTATCTTGAATCATTCCAATGATCTCCGCTCGTTTCCATACAACAAATTTATACTCTTGCCCGTTATGCATCTTGATTTTCATTCCATTTGGGATCACGAATAGCGTATTCCGCTTTTCAACTGCCGCAATATCATTCAGGTTTAATTCGAGAGGTTCGGTTTGAATATTGAGACTGTGTGGTTGAAAATAGAGTCTGTCACTCGTAAGCGTTAACTTCCCACCTACTCCTTCCATTCCTCTGAATAGGTTTGCCGCTATATTCTCTTGCACGATCGATTCGTTTCGCTTGAGTTTCATTGCTTCCTTTTCCCCTCCGACATGCGATTCCGTTTTTACTCAAATGATTAGATATTATATTACCATAATTAGGAATACACGTGACCACATCTATATAGCAAAGCGCCCTGCTCGTATGGCCTGGAGACAGGACGCTTCGTTTGTTTAAGAATACAGGTTAATAGGTAAACTTATTGAGCAATACTTTCAGCTCTTCCGCCAATGACGACAAGGATTGAGCGGAGGATGAGATCTCTTGCATGGAGGCGAGTTGCTCCTCCGTAGAAGCTGCTACTTCCTCGGCTGTTTCGGCATTGCTTTTCGCGATGGTAACGAGCACATTGGCTGTCGCGGTTACTTCCTGGACAGCAGCCAAGATTTGCTGTGCGATCATGGAAACCTCTGCGATATGTGGATTGGTCAGTCTGGTGCTTTCCATAATGCCTTCAAACTTGTGAATCGTCTCCTCGGAAACTTCCAAGCCTGCTTCAACATCCAGTCTGACTGTTTCCATGTTGTCGACGGATTGCTTGGTTTCCCGTTGAATCTCTGTGATCAATTCAGAAATTTGCTTAGCCGACAATTGTGATTGCTCTGCCAACAGTCGCACCTCTGTAGCTACAACCGCAAAGCCTTTGCCATGCTCACCAGCCCGCGCCGCTTCAATCGCTGCATTCAATGCCAACAAATTCGTCTGCTGGGCAATCCCGCTGATGACATCCGAGATCGTGCCGATTTCTTTCGAACGGTCATAGAGTGATTTGGTCATGCGATCAGACTGTTCTACGGATTCATGAATCGACTTCATTTGACTCATGACCTGAGCGACAAAGTTGCCACCTTCTTCTGCCTGAACCGTCGTTTGCTGAGCCGTATCCGACAACACATTGACACTCTCTACAATCCGTGTGACCCCTTCCGCAATGTCCTGCAATGAGCGAACATTTTGGTCGATTCCGCTCGTTTGTTGTTCCGCGCTGCCAGCTACCTCTTGAACCGCAGTCGTTACATGCTCGGTTGCAATACTCGTCTGCTGCGCACTCGCAGTCAATTGCTCCGAAGACGCTGCTACTTGCTCCGCTCTAGTCTCGACATCTGAAATGAGCGCCCGCAGGTTATCCTGCATCGTATTAAACGCATGGCCGAGCTCACCGATTTCATCGGTTGACCGTACTTTAATCGGGTCAGTCAAATTCCCTTGGCTCACTCTAACGGCATGTACCTTCACTTCCTGGATGGACTGGAGAAGGGAACGCAGTACAGCTGCTACAATGAGTCCTCCCAACACCAAGCAGATCGCAATCGTCCAAAACGTTTGCTCGAAAATCGGCTCTGCAGCATCCTCAACCTCTGACAAGTACATCGAACCTGCAATTTTCCAGCCAGTTGTTGGATTCGTCACATAGTAAATCTGTTTCGGGATGCTTTGCTCCTCGTAATTGAATTGTCCTGTTTCTCCTTGGTACAAGTTGTCGTAAAAACTCTCTTGTGCCACTGTTCCTGCCTGATTTTCCGGGTGGACGACATACTTCTTATTGCTGTCCACTACGATGACATCTCCATCCGAACCGATGCTGACTGAGTTTGCCAGTTGTTTGATCTTTTCAATCCCAACTGTAATGCAGATAACCCCAGCGCCATCCTCTGTCGTTCTTGCTACCGCTACTAAAACTTCACCTGATACCGCCGAAATATATGGCTCTGTAACGACGACCGTCCCCTTGTTCTCCATCGCTCGCTTGTACCAGTCTCTCGTCCGGGGATCAAACCCTGCCTGTACTTCTTGCTTCGGAGCGCGGAAATACTGACCGTCAGCCGTTCCCAAACTGATGCTGGACACATCTGCATGCATACCCATATACATATCCAAGTGATGCATGATTTCTTCTTGAACATCAGCTGATTTCACGCCAGGTGTGATATCTTTTGCCAAATAATCAGCATCCTTCTTTTTGCCCTCAAACGTACTGCTTACGATGGAGTTGACCAAATCGACGTTTTCGTCGGCGCTGTCCATGATCTGTTTTTCAATTTCTTGTCTCGCTTGATTGTAAGCCAAGCTTCCAACGACAAGGGAAGGGACTAACAGAATCAAGAGAAATGTGATGATGAGTTTGGTTCGATAGCTTCGAAGCCAATTCCTGAGGTTAACTTTCACTTCATTTCATCCTCTTTCTAAGTTGTATTTGGATAAACGTTTCCTGTTGGTGAAATCCTAATTTTTTTATATCGGTAACGAAGGAGTGTTCATTAAGTAAAAAAATATATAGAACTGTAATAGGTATAAAAAAGTGGGGATTATACCGCCCTCGCAGCCATAGAAAAACCGTCCTGATCATGAATGAAAGACAGGACGGTCGGTATGGGTTGACTTTGCAACAGTTGCCACGATTTGTTGAGCCAATCTGTAAGTCACTTCAACCGCGCTTCATTTTCCCCAAGCGGATAAACTGTTCGTCACGTACATGCAGCTTTTCTGAAACAGCCGTATCCGTATACGAGTAAATACCTGCTCCGGTCTTGGTACCGAGATTGCCTTCTGCTACCCGTTCCTCCATGATGGCGGGTGCTTTTATCGAGCCATTCAGTTCTGGCGCCAAGTTATCCATCACGCGCTTCCATGTATCGAGACCACCAAAATCTGCCGTCTCAATAGGCCCTACAAAAGCCCAGCGAAAGCCAATTCCGTTCTTCATCACCGTATCGATCTGGGCTGCATCTGCCACACCTTCTGCAAGCAAATGAAAAGCTTCTCTCATCAAGGCTGTTTGTAGCCGATTGGCGATAAAGCCCGGTACATCCTTTTTCAACAGAACAGGGCACTTCCCGATCTCTTCCATCAGCTGCATGGTTTTTTGAACCACTTCTAGCGCGGTCTTCTCATGCTTGACTACCTCGACCAACGGAACTAATTGGGCTGGATTGAAAAAATGTGTAATGATAAAGCGTTGGGGCGTGGTAGTTTTTTCAATCAGTCGCGCAATCGAAAACGTAGACGTATTGGAAGCAATAATCGCATCTGGCTTCGCGTAATGCTCCAGCTTTTCAAACAGCTCCCACTTTCGCTCGATGACTTCCGGGATTGCTTCTGTGATGATTTCAGCTGCCGATACTGCCGCTTGCAAATCCGTGGTCAGGACAATATGCTCGAGCGCCGCTACTCTAGATTGGTCTGCGATCACTCCCTCTGCAACCAAAAGAGAAAGGCTGTGCTCGATGCTAGCTCTCGCTTTCAGCAAAAGCTCTTCCTGCAAGTCGTAAAGAGAAACACGAAATCCAGCCAATGCGAATAACTGCGCGATTCCATGTCCCATAACACCTGATCCGATAACAGCCGCATGCTTTTCCATAGAAAGATCCTCCTAGGGTGAATTCGGTTTACTAGCAAAGCTTTCCACGATGAAATACCTAGTTCCTGCCCACAAATTCCTACTACTTTTACCGAAATTCATTCCTATGACGCTTGTTGGTAGAGTCAAAGTTTTGTACCATTAAAAATCGTTTCCTAAAACCAGCTATTAGAATGAACGTTTCATATACGGAGGTACACATGAAACTACTGAATAAAGTCGTGGTCATCACAGGAGCCAGTCGGGGATTGGGCCTTGAAATGACAAATGTTTTGGCAAAAGAAGGAGCGATCGTTTGGGCAACCTCTCGAACCGCGCCTCATCCGAACGAAATCGCACACGCTGAACCAGGAAGTGTGACGAATGTACAGCTAGACGTGACCGACGAGCAAAGTGTCCTTGCCTTATTTGCGCAAGTACAAAGTTTATACGGACGTCTAGATGTCCTCGTGAACAATGCAGGCGTCGGCGTGTTTAAGCCTGTTGAACAAACAAGCTTAGATGAATGGGAGAATGTTTTTCGCACCAATGTAACCGGACTCTTTCTTTGCAGCCGCGAAGGATACAAGGTAATGAAAGCTCACGGAGGCCGTATCATCAATATCTCTAGTGTCTCAGGGTATATTCCCATTGCGGAAAACGGCGTTTATGGTGCTTCGAAATTTGCTGTCCAAGGCTTTTCTCAAATTTGCAATGAAGAATGGAAAAACGACAATGTAAGAGTCTCCACCATTTTTCCTGGCGCCGTTCATACAAATATGACGGAGGACCGACATTTTTTTGATCCGAGTGCGATGCTCGTACCAAAGGATGTGGCAGATACCGTGTTAGATATCGCTTCCCGTCCCCTCCACGTTCGAATCGATGAAGTCAAAATCCTTCCGCCTAAAGGCGTCCTCTAAATCACAGATGAATAAGGAGCGTATACAAATGCAGCAAGTAGCAATCATCACAGGAGCAGGCAATGGAATCGGGGCAGCAGCCGCAAAGCTGTTGGCTCAACATGGAGTACGCGTCGCTGTTCTTGATGTACACGAAGAAAAGGCTCGGTTAGTCGCCCAAGAAATCAATCAGGCAGGCGGTCAAGCCTTGTCCATTCGCTGTGATGTCGGTCAACGAGCCCAAGTAGAAGAAGCCATCCAGCTAGTAGAATCGCATTTCGGAGATATCACCATCTTGGTCAACAACGCCGGAGTTGGCGGTCCATTCCACCGAGTTGACGAAGTCTCCGATGAAGAGTGGGATTGGATCATGAATACCAACTTGAAGAGTGTATTCCTATTTTGCAGAAACCTGTTGCCCAAGATGAAAGAAAGGAACTACGGGCGGATCGTCAACATCGCTTCTATTCAGGGCTTGCTCGGCTCAGCACACTCGTCCACCTACGTCGCTTCCAAGCACGGCATGATCGGCTATACGAAAACAATTGCTGCGGAGTGGGGTGAGCACGGGATTACTTGCAATGCCATCTGTCCCGGATATGTGGATACCGCGATGGGCGTACGTCCGGAGGATATTTCGGATTACATGAATCGGGTCATCGCCAAAAGCCCGGTCAAACGCGTAGCTCAACCGGTGGAAATCGCCCAGATGATTGATCATCTAGTTGGACCGCATAGCGGATACATCAACGGAGCGAGCATCACCATGGACGGCGGGATCAGCAGTCACATCGGAATTACGGATCAGTTGTCCTAGTTCGTTACACATAAAAAAAGCCGCACGCTCGGTCAGTTTCCACCGGTCGTGCGGCCTTTTTTTCCTCTACCCTTATAGTCCAAATAAGTCATCCAGAAAACCAACGCAACTGTGAGGCCTACAGAAATCTTTTTACTTATTCCCAGGCTAACGTCAAGATCGAAAAAACTGAATGCTAACAGTCCAAACACAATAACCAATAGAATTTTTCTGATAATATCACCTCAAATCAATGTTCCCTTCATCATAATAATGGTAATTGTTTGAAAATGTTGTAAAACAATGTCGACACAAAATGTAATGTCCAGGAAAGGATTATTCCCAATAATCTACAACGGCTTCTCAATTTGGACAATCTACCTTTTTATCAATTTCTTTCTTCAACTTTGGTCTGATGTAGACTCCCCCGAACAAATGGACGAATTTAAACCGACTACTTATATAGGCAAGGACACAGGAACATGCAATCGTAAGTATAAATAACATTACCATTCCTGAATCTCCTACTCTCAATTCTTTGAAGCGAAGCAATTGACTGATGATCAAAGGATGGATCAGGTAAAAGAAAAAGGAATGGGTAGAGAACCAACAGACCGAGTGTAATACCTTCCTCGGCCAACCAGTCATGCTTGTTGACAGCCTGTACATAAACACCGCGCTTACAACCGTGTACAACAAAGTGCTCGGCTTAGTTGAGGAGTCAAAAGTGTCCGTCCATTTACTATCGACCACCAATACGATCAGAGAGGCAAACCATGGTACAAAAGTTTGCCAGAGCGTCAGCTTTCCGACAAATGCTGAGATTTCATTAAATCTCATTGCCACGAACATTCCCAAAACGAAGTAAAACACCCATACAGGAAAAAGAATAACATAAGGTACCTTGATGCTAGGGAGTACGATGAGTTGGTTGGCATGTAAATAAATTGCCATGTGCATGACCAAGGTCGATATAAACGAAACTGTTAGCGTCCAACTCGTCTTCGTCCGTAGAAGACTACTCAAGAACGGATATATTAGATAGAGTTGGCAAATGATCACCAAGAAATATAGGTGAACGTAAGCCGTACCTTTCACCATATGCTTCCCTAGCGTTGTTAAAAGAACCCAGGGTTCGGCTGATCCAAAATCATATTGCTGGGCATAGGTAAAGTAAAGGATGCTCCAGATCAAATACGGTAGCAAGATCTTATTAAACCTCCTTTTAAAAAACTCTCTTTTCCCTATACTCCCCCGGTCACTTAAGGCAAGACTTAACCCTGAAAGCAGAATAAACATTGGTACAGCGAAACGCGCTACCTGATTCCAAGCAAACGCCATAACACTAGTTTCTACATAACCCGCTGTTACATGGATTGAGATTACTGCAATAGCACTGATAGCCCTTAGATAATCAATCTCTTTAATTCTCGTGTGAATGCACCTTCTCTTTTCTCTATGTTGTGGTATATCTGCAACAGTTTTCCATTAATGATAATACCATTCTTTTGTAAATATCGGAAAGTGTGGCTATTTTGCCCTGCCAAAAATAAACAAAAGATCAGTCTCTTTTTTTTACAGATACGGGTCATAGTTTTTCGAAGACATTCAATTTGTGCTTTCACTGTTCCACCTTTCATCTAATGTGAGCCAATTGCGTGGTTGGAAAGATAAAATGAAACAAACCCGTCTCCAAATCACTCAAGAAATTACAAGGAAAAAGAATACTATCTCCGTAATCTCACTTTCCAATTAAGTAATGTGGACAATGATTCAGAATTAGAAGTAATTGCTACGATTGAAGGCGGCGCTCATCTGGGTCACTTTTTTATTTTTGACAAACAATCAGCAGAACAATATAAGTTGGTCACCGAACAGCCGTGGCGAGTAGCTGATAGTAGACTTGATGAGTCTGTTCCTGATATCGGAGTTAAAGAACCTGTTGCTGAAATAGATGGTAAAGTGCTGTACCAAACAATAGTCGCTGATGGCGGGTCAGGCACCTCTTCTCGTACAGCATATTTGTGGTATCTAGAAAACGGAAAATTTACTGTAGCTTGGAATGGAGAAATCAGACTTACATCTACTTTCCAAAATAACGATGTCGTAGAAATTGGAACTTACGATATAGACGAAGATAATTTGTTTTACTTTTCTAATTCCTACAAAATAAATACGGAGGATAAAAAAGCTCAACCCGAAATTAAACAGACAGCAGCTATATTCAAATTCAACGGACAAACTTTTGTTCCTCAACCATCTTACAAAAAGACAGGCCAGTAGTTTTCAGGCAATTACCAATTGAGTTCGGTGTATCCTTCAAGTTTCGAGCGATATCGAGTGCTTCCTGCCATGATTCCGATTCCAAGTCAGGCTTACGTACTTTCGCTAGGTTCATTCCATCGAATGCTCCCTCTTTAAGAATAACACCTTCAATCGATTGATTTTCCGCTTCAGAGTGAATAAAGCGCGCTAAAAGGTCAATGCTATTTCTTCCTTTAAACTCTCTAAAATCCCAATCGTCTTTTCCGATGTTTTCCAATGGTTCTCCATAAGGGTATGCTATTTTACATTTCTCCTTTAAAGTTCTCATTTGGATACCTTATTCAAATTAAAGCTCCTATTACAATTGCCAGAAACAGCTTGTAGTGTTTCACAAAATGATTACATTTTCCACGAAACACAACATCTCCAAGCGCTTGGGATGTACCGTCCTTTTCTCGTATCATTTTGATATCAGAAGTGTTACAAACAAAAATTCCCTCCCCGGATTGCTCCAAAGGAGGGATTCTCTACTATTTTTATGATTCGTGGTATCCCTCTAATTCCTCAAAGAACAGGAAACTTTTTCCGTTTTTGTACGTCTAACAGTGGAGTTAAATAGAATTCTATGAGGTGACGAATCCGTGATAAAAAAAGGGATCACACTTGGACTAATCCTATCTCTTGCGAGCATACTTTCAGTTCCATCTCAAGCAATAAATGCTTCGAATCAACCTCAAGCCATAGCCATCCCTCCTGTCAAAAACAACGTAAGTCCGAATATTACTACCGACAAAGTTAAGCAGTGGATCAAGGAACAAAGTAAAAACAAAGCCACTTCTCAAAATGAGCTTTATTTGGACTTTCTATACTACAAAACACTCAATCTAGATGACGACAAAGAAATGGAACTTGTAGTCACAGCGCCAGGAGGGGCTCACACAGGGTCTTTCTTTGTTTTTGATCAACAAAACGAACAATATCAACTGATATTTGAGGAAGAGTGGCATGTGCCAAAAGATGGTCTAGTGCAACCTGATGAACTGGATGATTTCATCCCTTATTGTACCAGCAATGGCAAACGACTCTATAAAACGATTGATTATTCTGGCGGAACAGGTATACATGTCGAAACCGCGCACCTATGGTACATCGAAAATGGAAAAGTAGTAATCGCTTGGGAAGGAGAAATGAAAAAAGTCACCTCCTTTCAAGGCATCCTAACCGTGACATTGGGCACTTACCACATAGAAAATGATACCCTACACTACTTCGCAAACTCCTATAAACAAGATATAGAGCAAAAGCAAATCAAAAAACCTGACTCGCAAACTGAAGCAAAGATGTTCCAATTTAACGGGAAGATTTTTGAAGAGAAATTGTAATTTCACAAAGAAACAGGCCGTACACATGTAACCATCTTGCACAGTGTACAGCCTTGTCCAATTACTTCGTGACGGAGTAACCTTCTACTCGGAAAAACACATGGTCACCAATATTTTCTCGTTCTACGATCTTGGCCTTGCCACCCCAACCTGTGTAATACTTTTCGTTAGACGTTGTATTTTTTTTGGAATACTTTAACACCATTAAACCATAGGCAGGTTCCGATTGGATTATCTTGATCACTCAGATTTTGCGCAATATCCAATGAGTCTTTCCAAGCTTTACTTTTAAGAACTGGCTTCAGCATCTGATCGGATTCCGCACCATTAAACTGACCAGGATGGAGAATCACAGACTCAAAAGTGGCTTTTTTCCCAAATTCTTTATGATGCGGAGCCTTATTTCTCACTAATTCTTTACGATTCTGAATTACGAAAGCAACTCCTCGTTTTCCTTCCTTTGATTCTGTACTCGCTTCAGCGTAAATAATGCGTGCTAGTAAATCTACACTATCACGTCCTTCTAACTCATCGTAATTTTCCAATGGTTCACCGTATGGATATGCCATGTCTCATTTCTCCCTTATTGTGTGATAAGCAACTTTTTTTGACCGGTCATCGTCGCTTTCACCTATCTAGGAACAAAACGGAACAGCTTTTCTAAAAAATTTAAAAAAAGATTTTCAACCCCTGATCTCCTCAATAAATTGCGCCATAATTTCTTGAATCCCCTCTTCTTTCGGAAGCTTGAGAAAACCAGCTAGAGAGGTAATTTCAGGTTGCATTTCTTCCAAAACACTTTGAAACGACTCGTTATCACCATTTTTTGCTTGCTCGATCATTAGACTGAATTCGTGATTAGATAATTGTGTAGTTTCTTTAGGCTCCGATTTTTGCATTGATTCACGCCTCTTTCTCCAATGTGTAGGACTTCTCCGACTTCTCTTGCCGTAAAGCCTTCCAATACGACCTTGCGGATGACGTGCCTTTCCTTTTCATTGGGTAGTTGCTGTAACAGTTCCTCCACATATAGGCTATTGTCGTTATCGAACGTTCTTTGCTGCCTGCCAAAGTCGTCCAGAATCGGGCATTCATTACGCAGCCTCTTTCTCTCTCGGTAGTTCAGGTTCCAAGCAATGCGTCTCAGAATTGTCCTGCATTCCTCTTTCGTCAAACGCTCACTTACTTTCCGATAAGTTGAAAATCACAACCTCAAAAGCGCCACCAAACAAGAGCGTACGTTCGTTTTTTAGGCAAAAAAATGAACGTGCCTTTGAATTGGCACGTTCCGATTTGCTCTATCCATTATACTAAATAACTCCGTTCACTCGCTGAAAACGCCCTTTGTGTAACTTTTGTAAGTAAATGTATTTGCCTTTTTGGGTCAAACCTACTTTCTTATTGAAGTACCGATTCAATCGCTTTTAAAATATCCATCTGTGCTTCCTCACTGATACCAACATAAGTACCCGCAACAGCTAATACTCCCGTAATAAGTAGTCAAATGTTTCAAACTCATCCTGCTCAAGTATAGGCATCGGTACGAGTTTGTCGTCTTCCTTCATTTGCAGATAGAGCTCGCACTGTTCCGGTAATACAAACCGAGTTGAGCCGAATAAATTATCGATTTTCTTTGCCATTATTACCGTCCCTTTCGCTCCCACGATGTAATTACTTCCATCTTGTCAGGTTTCTCCCGCCGCCACTCGATGTATTCTTCGCGCGCTAACACTTCGAGCACAGTCATCACACCTTCGTGACTTCGTCCGGTCTTTACGCATATTACGTCAATGCTCGGAGGATTCGGTTTCATCGCATAGTAATTTCCTATAATTCGTAATACCTTGCGCTCAATATCCGCGAGCAAGCACCCCCCTTCAAACAAGAACATTTGTTATCTAGAATTAACCACTAAACTGAGCTAACAATAGAAAAATTAGGATAGGATTAATAATGTGTCACATTTCGCTTGGGCAGGCGCGGCTACACCGTCGTTCTCGAAGCGGGTGATAACGTCTGCGAAGGTCTTCAGTGACCCCAAAAATCTCGCAGAAGCCCGTTTGCGCCGACTTTGCAGTCTAGTGTGCCCATCCCAAACCATGCACACCAAAGCGCCTTTCCAAGCCTTCTGCGAGATTTTCCGAAAAAGCTTGCCGTTACTTATGATACGGTTCTGCGCTCACAACTTGCTGGTACACTTAAATCGTCACCAATCCATAGGGATATTTTCTCCAGCTTCTTTCTGTCTGTTGAAACATGCACAGACTTAATTACAGAACGTATCAATACTTTCTTTTCCTGATCGTCCGCTACCTCAAATAATGAGTCGAAGTCTTTGAGTATCTCAACAACCATTTGTGAATTGATTTTGATACCATAATCCAATCTGGCTAATTTACGTTCAGTCTTTGCTAGGAGTGCATTTACTTCGTCTAGTTCACTTTTCGCCTTGGTTATAAGTCGATTATAATTATCGGAGCTTATCTCTTCGCTCAAATACCTTTCGTCTAACGAATCAATTTGTTTAGTTTTGTTTTCTACCCGTAACTTCAAGTCATTATAACGAAGTTCTAATGGCTGCTTGTCTTGTGAAGCATCTTCCTCAATCTTATTTAGAACTTCATCAACCAAATCCATGCTGTGTACAGAATCCCTTAACACATGCAATACCTCTTGTTCAATCCAATCAGCCCTAATTAAATTTGAGGAACATTCTGACCTACCTTTTTGGTGGTATGCCTGGCACATATAGTATCTTCGGTAGTCGTTAGTCCCTCGAATTTTATTCTTGTGCATCACCATACCCGCTCCACATTTCGGACACCTAACAACACCAGCCAGAAAGTAATTCCCACTATGAGATTTGATTGCTGTAAACGAATTCTTATGCAGGTCGTTTATCTCTTGAACTTTTTCCCATAATTCTATTGAAATAATTGGCGCATGTTTACCGTTTCTTTCGGGTACTTCTTCGAGTGTGCCCTTTCTTCTTTTAAGGTTCCAGTCCTCCTTCTTCCCCCAAGTGTTCACTCCCACGTAATCTTTATTGAGTAAGATCACCCTAACCGCAGAAATACCGAAGTTGTTTCCTCTCTTGGTTTTATAACCATAGGAATTAAGACTGTTCACAATGGTTTTATAGCCCATACCTTCAGCGCGCATCTCAAATATCCTTTTAACTATCTCACTTTCCTGCTCATTAACAACCAATTGCTTGTTGACTATATCGTAGCCTAGTAACGTACCTCCGTTAAATTCACCGTTACTGGCTCTTTTTTTCATTCCCGACTTCACTCTATTGATTGTTACATTCCGCTCATACTCGGCAAATGTCCCCTGCAAACTGATAAACATTTTTCCTTCTATGGTTGAAGAGTCAATACCACACGTACTGACTAACAGCCGCATATTCCTTGGTTGCAACTCATTATCTATCAATGTCAAAATGTCCTTGTTGCTTCTTGAAAGTCTGTCGAGTCGCCATACAACAATAGTTTGAAACTTGTTTTGTACCATGTCAGAAAAAAGACGTTGTACATCTGGACGGATAAAGTTTTTACCCGAATATCCACCATCGCAATAAACATCAAAAACGTTAAGACCGGTTGATGCAACATATCGACGAAGTTCCTCTTCTTGTGCTTCTAGTGAACAGCCGGCGTTCTTCTGCTCTTCTGTACTGACTCTAATATAAATGGCTACCTTGTCGTTTCCCATATTTTACACCTCAGCATTTCTTTTATGAGAAAATAGGTAAGCGCTAATAATCATGCGCCTACCCATTTTGAATAGCTTTTATTTTGATTTCCGATGACCATACTTTCTGATTAATTCAGCGAGAACTCTAACAACTTCCGTTCTCTTGACGTTCTCTGCTGATGGCTTGATTATTTGAGTATCAACTTTAATCATAGTGCTACCTCTCAGCTCCCCCCACCTGGCATAGACTACCTCATATGAAGATCAAGAATGTTATGTCTAACAATGTACAGCTCTTGCTCAACTTTTTCCTTATGATCGCTTAACGCATCTACAATTTCCATTAAACCTTCGAACTTTAGATGACTTTTGTCGGCAATTTTAAAATTGAATCTAACCAAATGCCCAATTGCAGCGTCTAGCTCCTGAATTCCTAGCTTTAGGTCTTGTTCCTCCCTTTCAAAGGGTGCTTCGATTTGATTGTTTTTCATATCCTTTTCCTCCTTCATGTTATCTACTTGCAATAGACATATATCAAAGGAGGCGATTTTTTTAAGGGGAAAACAAAAAAAGTTGAACTTTTTTGCTGGACTCTTGAAGAAGGCCTACTCCAAAGAGCACTAGTCATTTTTCTCAACTCAAATAACCCAGTCATTCTTTGCTGGTTTAATCGCATGCGTATTCCTGTATTGTTGCGAAGTATACGATATTTTCCAAAATCTGCACAACCATCGTTTTTGCTGTCGTTTTCTTCCTTCGGTTCATCGTATACTGTATTTGTAACTGCCATTTGTACATGTCGCTCTTGAACTTGTGGTTTCTGCTGCCCAAGCAATACCCCACACAGTTCTTCTAATAGCGGCTCCCATGCTTCCCTTGCTAACTCGTTGAAATCTATCTGATACGGGTGAGCAAGGGTTTCTTTTACCTTCTTTCGTATATAAGGCGTTACTTCCTCTATATCTGCCCCATCCCTTAACCTTCGCGTCTGCTCTGCACGCTTCTTCGGAAGGCTGTCCCAATCTGTAACCATCGCTGCAAAGTAGTGCTTGTTCTGTTCTGGTGGATGATGCAGCAATTCTGCTAATGGTATCCTACGTTCTGGCTTATCTACTATTTCAATTCGTGTCAACTCAAAATCGATAACGGTGCTCTGATTCTCTAACAACTCCAATCCCTTATTGTAATTCCGACAATATCCATTCGTTTTACGTTGATGCTTATCCCCAAAATAACGTGTCCCCTTGTAATGTCTCATCTTTCGCCGCCCATCCTTAGGAAAGACAATCACATTATCCATTGAGGTCTTTACATCATAGGCTATGTCACAGCTCACATAGTAGATGCCACTAGCTGCGCTACGCAATCTATCCAGTACTTCCTTGAATTGAACGTAATATTCTGGGCGGGTCTCTAACCGCAACGTGTATGCACTTCCTTCAGGCTCTTTTATGTTTCGGTAAAACACATGCAAATACGCACCGTTTGCCTTCTTCAGATGCAATTCGTGGCTGTACCCGTCCCCATGATATATCGTCTGCTTATATAGCTCACAGCTTATCGCCGCGCGTATCACCAAACGAAAATAAGCCCCAAATGTAACATCTTTATATTCCACCACAAATTTGTCGATGGATACCTTCGCTTTCATCGCTTGCTACCCTCCCGTTCTCACTAGCTTTTTACTGCCTGTGATTGTATTTTTTAAGACTTAATAGACTAATTAATAATTATCGGGTTTAGACTGTTTTCAGGTCTTTAAACGTAAAAAAACACTTGTCGCCCATGTCGGGCAAATCAAGTGTTTGAAAGTTGAAAAGTTGTTAAGTGTGTTTGGATAATTTCACTAAACATGAATCCGTATATTTTATTGTGTGAAATTATTATGCCATCCGGGTAGACAGGAGTCAATAGTCTGTCATTTGGTTTACTATCACCAACGAGCTTGCACGATCTCGCTATTTGCTGCCTACCTCGGTGTCATTTGTAGTGAACACCACTGAAAACGTCATCTCACCGGGTTCTCGTAGGTCTCTGACAGGTTCCCACTGTGCTAGTCGAGTACTCCTAACTCGCGGCGCATCTCGATTTCTATTTCACGTAACCGCTTCTGCTTTTTAACCAATTCCTCAAACCATTCTTTGTCTTTTTTTGCTAAAGCCAAATCGATTAGCTCGTCGTAGTCCTCTGAACACATCATCATTGCTTCTTGAAATTTGCTCATTTGTCTAACCTCCCATTGTTAATCGACGATTAGCTAACCTGCCTTGCCTTGTTCCACAACTGGCGGCTAATGATACGAGGGAAAACATCTTTCTGTCTGATGCCGTTCCGTTCTTTTTGTCCGTTGTAGGTATTAAACCCTGTATACGTCTCATTGTTCAGAACGTTTTGCACCTGTACAACAGTCCAGTCTTTCCCTGTTTTGGTGCGGATGCCTGCTCGGTTCAATTTACAAGCAATTTTGTATGGATTATTCCCCTCTACATAGAGTTGAAATATGTTCTTTACCGTTTGTGCTTGCTGCTCGTCAAGAATTATCACACCATTTTGTACCCGATACCCGTAGGCAGGTGCACCGCCAGCATATTTATTTCCCTTGGCGGTGGCAATCCGTCCGCCTTTTGTCCGTTCGTTGATGGTTTTCCGTTCAAACTCTGAAAAAGAACCTATCATTTGCAGGAACATCATTCCCGACGGTGTAGATGTATCAAAATTTTCCGATACGCTAATGAAGGCAATTCCTTTAGGTTCCAGTTCATCCTCTATCAATAAAATCAAGTTTCTCAACCTTCTGTGTATACGATCTGCCTTTACCACGACGACTCCCGTGACTCCATTATCAACCTGTTGGACGTATTGCATCATGTCCCTGTATCCGTCACGCTCTGTTGTACTACCACTTTCTCCTTCATCCTTAAAAATTCCTGCCAGTTCCCAGCCTTGACTGATACAGTACGCTTCAATCTTTTTCACTTGCTCCGCTATCGATGTATTCTCTATCTGACTATCTGAAGAAATACGAGCGTATCCAACGACTCTCTTCATTTTCACGTTACCCATGTCCAATGACTCCTTTTTTTGTAAATACTATACGACCTAGATTAAGGAAATTACAATTCCTTTTATCCTTCCTGCCGTTCTTTTACCGTGATCATGGTAAAAGAAATTTATTTTGAATATTGTCATCCTACTGCTTCAATCACAAAAAAGGGAACGAACAAGCTTCGTCACCTGTTTGTCCCTCCCTGTTAGCGTTCGCATTCCTTCTTTGCACGATCTTTCCTTGCCTGCTCAAGTATTTCAGCCAGCCTATCTAAAGACCCATCATTCTTACTCTTGTTCATTTCAAGCAGCCTGCTACTTTCTCTTACAAGGCTCACCATGTTCATTTCAATTCTCGTAATCCCTTCCTCAATAGCTCGGATGACAGCAGGGTTCGGCTTTTTCTTCTGTTGCTCTTGATTTATCCGGTTCATCATGCGCCGTATGCGTATCTCCGATAACTTGAACCTATTCTCAACTTGAGTTATCGGGTCAGTTGAAACCTGAGCGAACAGCTCCCGCTCTTCATCCGTCAATGTATCTAGCCATATCGTTTCATACAGTCCATGCTTCAAGGCGTTTTTGTTCCCTTTCAGTTTGTTGGGGTTTTTCGGTCCAGTGGATTTTCCTCCATGAAACCTGCAACGCCCATTTGCTAGAGCAGCTTTCTTACAAGGTTCGCCGCTTCTCGTCTTAGCTCCACACAGCTTTTTCTCCATCCTTTCACCGCCTAACCGTATATCATGGGGTTCGTTTCCTTTGCCCCGGGGGGGATGAATCCACTCCCAGCCGTGCATAACCTCATGCTATGTTTTCAAGTCTTTGTTTCAACATTGTTCGACATATACTGACATGATTTCAGTTACTCGCATTTGCTTCTTGCTGTACCTTTACTTTCCTGAATGCTTCAAACTCTTCACGCAGTCCTGCTGCATTGATGTAATCTATATAGTCATCTAACAGGAAAGCGTTTCGTAACAACATGTCATTTGCTGCGCTTAGTTCTTCCCATAGTAATCTTTCATACTCTGTCATTTCATTCATCTTTGTTATGCCCTCCTGTAACCCTGAAGTTTGGTTTATATCGTGTTTCAATGTTCGGGGGCTAGAATATACGGTGCAAATTATCCGCAACACATCTCTGCCCCCTTCTCGTTGGTGCTCGTATTATTGCATTAGTTCCTTTGCCTTACGCTCCCAATATCTCCGTCTGTACTCCTTTTCCTTCTGTTTGTTCTCCGGCTTCTGGCGCCACTTCCTTCTGTACTCCCTTTCGTGCTGGCGGCGTGCTTCCAGTGCTTCGGGGCTCAATTGTGCCATATGACTAATCCTCCACTATTTCAATTAGTTCGCTGTCATCAACTATTTCAATTACGTCCACATCATCGAATATTTCTATCATCTCGTCCTCGGGCTTATCCAATCTATACACGCCATCCTCCGTAACAATTTCATGAGCCATCTTTCCCGGGAATCGTGAATGCAGGTCTTTCAACGCTCACTCCCATTTCTTCGGTATTGAATTACTCAACTCCGTTCCCCTCCAGTTCCGCAAGCTTCGCCATCTCGTAAGCTAGAAGCCGTTCTGTTTCCTGTACTCGCTCTTCCGCTCTTTGAACCATTGCCACAGCTTCTTCCTTTGCTTCTTCAAGTTCCTTCTGCTGACGGGCTAGCACGCTTTGGTTATGCTGTACAGTCCCCCTCAATGCAGATGCTTCACGCTGTAAATCTTCAATGTGGCGAATTGCTTCTAGCCTTGGATGTCCGTTCTGTTGGTCAGCTAACAACTCATACCGTACAGCCTGATCTAATAACTGCCGCATTTCTGCCCCTACTTGTGAATCCGTCCGTCCTGACCGCTTCAATTCTGCCGCCTGTTCCCTTAATTCCCTAGCCTTCAGACAGTAGCCCCTTACCTCCTCCACTAACTTCTCATACTCTGCTTGTGCCTGGGCAATCGAACGCACCGTTTCTTCTACCGCTTGTTCCTCCACTGCTGCCGCCTCTACTACCTGTTCACGTTTTGCCATTGTCTGTTCATCTCCTTAGATTTTCTGCATGCAAAAAAGGCTCACTCCAACTGAAAACAAGTTGAATAAGCCTTCTAAGTGTGGTTTCAAGTTTGTATTAACAAGGTTGGTTAAGTTTGTACTAGCATCGACTGGTTACTGTGTACAACGTACAGTGTACGACCCTTCCCTAAAGAAGTAAACCCAGCGATTATAATTTAGTTAAAATTAAAGTCGTAGACTGGCAGCGGGCTTAAACCCCTCATGGATATGTGGCGATCCCCCTTATAGAGCCTGCATCTAATCTCGTTTACTGATAAAATCTTTGTAAACGGCAATTTTATGTTCAAGCATCTCATCCGCAGCTTGTAAAGTTCTAATTTGCTTCTTAATAGAGTCCTTATGTTCTTCTAGTAGCTTTAATCGCTCTTGAGTGGTATGTTCCCCCTCTATAGCCAACGAAGCATACTCCTTAATTTTCGCGATGGGCATTTGTGTTTCTTTTAACTTGATAACAAATTGTAGCCATTTCAGATGTGAATCATCATATCGTCTGTCCCCATTATCATCCCGAACGGGAGCAATAATATTTTCCTTTTCGTAATATCGCAATGTATGCGTGCTTATTCCCATAATTTCGGCCACTTCCCCAATAGTGAACATGAAAAACCTCCACACTAAATTTTATCTTGACTTAGAGTTTACTCTAATCAGTATAATCAACTCATTGATCGATCACAATAAACGAAATGAATAAAATTTAGGGGGAATTCATTTGAAATATACAGTTATCACAGGTGCAAGTTCAGGAATTGGGTATGAAACAGCTCTTGCTTTTGCGTCTCGAGGAAAAAATTTGATTTTAGCAGCCCGCAGAACGGAAGAATTGGAAAATTTAAAGTCGAAGTTGACAGAAATCAATTCAGAACTGGATATTATCATTCGAACTGTTGATTTATCTGTCACAGCGAACGTTTATGAATTTTACGAAAGCATTCGGAATTATCAGATCGAAACGTGGATTAACAATGCTGGCTTTGGAAACTTTGCTTCTGTAGGGGAACAAAACTTAAATAAAATCGAGACGATGCTCCACTTGAATATAGAGGCATTAACCATTCTGTCCTCACTTTATGTACGAGATTATGCAAAGGTTGAAGGAACGCAAATCATCAATGTTTCATCTGGAGGCGGATACTTAATCGTTGCTGATGCTGTGACCTATTGCGCGACAAAGTTCTATGTAAGTGCCTTTACAGAAGGTTTAGCACATGAATTGAAAGAAAATGGGTCAGCCATGCAAGCGAAAGTTCTAGCTCCTGCTGCAACTGCAACGGAATTTGGTAAACGTTCTATAGATGCAGATGAATTCCAATATGAAGGTGTAGTTCCTAAGTTTCATACTGCGAAAGAAATGGCTGGATTTATGCTAGAACTTTATGACAGCACAAAGGTTGTAGGCATTGTAAACGGTGAAACGTATGAATTCCTATTAAGAGATCCAATTTACCCATATGTAACGAGAACAAGAAAGGATTCGTAGAAAAATGGACAAATTTAAAATGATTCAAAATAACCATCTAGCATTAACCCAATACTATCGTTGGTATCAAGTATATGAAGTCCCACTTAACAAAGCACGTGTTGATAATCAGTTAGATATTTTGTCGGATGACGTAGAAATTTCATCACAAGCAGGAACCTCGAAAGGGAAACTGGGAATTGAAGATCGATTAAAAATGTTTGAAGGATGGCAAAATGCACATCATGTTGAAAACACAACAATCAAACAGTTGAACGATGAGGAACTTTCATTAGAAGCGGATATTCTTTATCAAAATATACGTCCAGATAATAGTAGATATAGCTATAAAATTCATTATTCCACAACATTGAGACTTAGAGACAATGACTTGCCTCTTTTTACAAAAGTTCATTTAGAACCTACAGGTACGGTGGAAAATCCACAATTTCAATCTGCCTATGCTGAAAATCGAGCAAAATCATTTATGCATTATTGGTTATATTTAATGGAAACAGCATCTGTGAACAGCGATAAATTCCAAGAACTATTAGCTGATCACTTTGAGTTAGATTTAAGCACGACTTCTAAAATTAATACACTAGAAGGATTTAATGAATGGCTCACGACCATTCCTAATCAAGTAAAACAAAGCGGACATTATCCGAAAAACTTATCAGTTACAGAAAATGCTGATCATACGATAACTGTTTCTGTAGATTTTGAATGGGAAGGTATTTCTACCCAGAATAAGCGAATGATTGCGGAAACACATCATGAATGGATACTTGAAAATAATTTAGATGAGCGATTTGCTCGGATGAAAATGATGAAAGTAATTCAAACAAAACCATTTCAAACAGTAGAATAATTTAAAATGTTGCATTTTGAGATTTCAATAAATCTATTTTTCAAACCCGTTACGATTTCCTACTAAAAGAGAAGTAAGCGTTTATTATACAGTTTCATGTTAACTCCAAACGGATTAATATTCGCTTGGGGTTCTTTTCTTTAGGGCAAGAAAAATCAAGAGCAGTAAGTTATTCTCTTAGTTATTTTGCTAACAGGGAAGGTTAGTTCAACAAAAAAAGCGACGAACAAAGGCCTTATTTTATAGTCTTTGCTCGCCGGACAATTATCACTATCGTTTTAATCTGCTGATATAGCTACTATCAAGTACTATTTCTTTTCTGATCGTGTGTACCATCACTTGTGATACGGTTCTCCGCGCTTGATCTTAAACTAATTTGCCAATTAGCTTAATGAAGCGCCAGTCAGTCTAATACTTTTTTTCTGAGTTTAACACTTAATCTCTCCGCTTCGTCCCCATGTTCAACCCTTAGTTGGTTGAAGTAGTCCTCAACCTGATTAAGGAAAGCACCGGAAGTGCTCCAGCCCAGCGCAGGACGACAAAGTCCTGCCGTATCTTGATAACCCTCATTCTTATGTCCCTCCTGAAAATAATAATGCCCCCTGGAAAAGGGCTCTTGGTCTGGATCACGAACTTGATATATATAAGAAATTGTAATAGATTCGCTTTTTTAAGTTAGCAGGCAGCATTCCTAATATGAAGCATAATCACAGGGAGATTTCAAAGTAGGAGATGATACATTGAAAAAGATTAGCGAGGGTCGAACAGCCGAAGTATTTGCTCAAGATCAGGATAAGATATTAAAGCTTTATAGGGACGGATTTCCAATGGAAGCGGTGAAATATGAATATGAAGTAAATCGGATTGTGGCCTTCCTTGAAATTCCTGCTCCAAGAGCGTACGATTTGATTGACTTTGATCATAAGAAGGGTATTGTGTTTGAAAGGATTGAGGGCTCAACACTGCTTCGTATGGGTGTTCAGTTTCCTAACGAACTCAATTCCTTGACTAAAGAGTTTGCTGAACTACATTATCGCATACATAAATATGAACTTGATGTGGAACGAATTGGAGGATCATCCGTCCTTAATCAGAAAGAGATCTTGGCTCGTAACGTTCAGAACGCTTCCCAACTATCTAACGAAGTGAAGCATGAGATCATTGAATATTTGAAAAATCTACCGGATGGAAACCGTCTATGCCATGGTGATTTTCATCCAGAAAATGTTATGATCGGTGAGCGTAGCTGGGTAATAGATTGGATGACAGGGATGATCGGTAATCCTGCTGGTGATGTCGCTCGCACTTTGCTATTATTCCGTTTTGGTACGCTGCCTGATGAGGCTCCAAGTAGCGTTAAAGATTCACTTGAACTGATGAGGGATAAAATAAACGGAGTATACTTGGAACAATATCTTTCATATTCTGGTCTGCAGTTCAGTGACATTGATAAGTGGATGTTACCGATTGCAGCGGCTAGACTATCAGAATGGATTCCTAACGAAGAGAAAGCACTACTGTTAAACTTAATCGAAGAACGATTGAAGTAACGAAAAACAACGGTCTTTTGAGGGAGCATAAATGAAAGGGCCATCCCGCAAAAGGATTGCCCTAAAACTTGCCGTTACAGACAGCGCGGAGAACCGTATCACAGCAAAAAGCCAGTTACCGCGAGCAATGTCTCGTTCAACTTAATTGCAACCAGAATCTGCTTGGGCTTATCCACTTTACCCACAGCTTTTTGCAAGAATTGTGAGTAATTTGTTCGGAATGTGCCCATTGGGAATGCAGGACAGTTTTTCCACGCGTAGCCGGGGTACTCCTAGTGACCAAACACCTGCTTCATGGTAGGAGATTACCTCCGGATCGTTGCACCAGTAAATCACCCCGTCCTTTTGGATCACAAAATGATAGGCGATGCCCGGCGGGCCCTTGGTGTTAACATGGTATCGTGCGAATGCCTCTGGCAATCCGCTCAATGTAGCCGAATGGTGCATGGCTGCTGATCGGATATAAGCCAACTTGCGACGTCCATACTTGAGTGATTTGTGGCGCGGCAAAGAGGCACGAACATCTGTCATGCGCGCGCCGGGAATCGTCATAATCATCGTTAGCTTTCGCCTTTCGTACACCTGTCCTTTTCGACATGATTATCACACAATAGTTTTTAGCTGTCCTAACTCGTTACACGCAGAAAAGGCCGCATGCTCGGTCAGCTTCCACCGGACATGCGGCCTTTTCCCCCTATAAAAAGCGACGGTGCACCTTCTTGCCATCGTACGTAAACAACACTTGCCGATCCTCCACCATCGATTCAAGGTGGATGGATTTTCCCCACAAATCATAGATGTAAGGCAATGTTTTTTCTACGTATTTGACATCCAGCTCCAGCCCCTCGAAATGATGCTTCAGGTACATCTCGCCGGAGCGTAAGTAATCCCCATCGTGTACGAGTACATAAGGGAATCCCCCGTTAACCCGTGTGCCCGCAAGACCATCGCGTACCTTCTCCCACTGCTTTTCCGCGACGACCCAATCGTTGCCCTGCTTGCCGAACATATACAAATCCAGATCACTGACGAGGTCCTTGGTCAGGAAGTTGCGAATGAAGCTGATGTCAGACTCCAGCTCGCGCACCTCGAAAATTTTCGCGCGTCCCTCTCCTGGCTTGCGTCCGAAACGCTCCTGTTCCTCCTTCGTCGGATTATCCCAGCGCTTTTCAATGTCCTCCAAAATTTTCAGACCCAAATGATACGGATTGATACTCGTCGTCGAAGGCTGAATGACGGAGGAATGCAGCTTGGCAAACTCGATCGTCTCCGATTCTGTCAACTCCATTTCCCGCAGGATGCGCATATGCCAGTAGGTGGCCCAGCCTTCGTTCATGATCTTCGTCTCCATCTGCGGCCAGAAATACAGCATCTCATCCCGGATGATCGTCAGCACATCCCGCTGCCAATCGTCCAGGATATTGCTGTATTCCATAATGAACAGCAGCAGGTCTTTTTCCGGCTCCGGCGGGAATTTGCGTGGTGCTTTTACCGGCTCGGCTTCCTCTTTTGCTTTGCGGTCCAATCCCCAGAGATCGTCATAAGGCGAGTGCCGTTCGTTCCTCGTCTTTTTGTTCGCTTCGTCTGGCTCTCGTTTCCAGCGCAGCTTCGGACGCAGCAAGCTCGGATCGATATGCTCCTGAATCGCCAGGCTCGCATCGAGCAAATTTTCCACAGCTTCCTTGCCATACTCAATCTCATACTGGCGAATCCGCTCTCCGCTGGCCGCCATGCTTTCGACCATATCCCGATTCGTGTTGGAGAAGCGCACATTGTTTTTGAAAAAGTCGCAGTGAGCAAGGACGTGAGCCACAATGAGCTTGTTTTGGATCAAGGAATTGCCGTCCAAAAGAAACGCGTAGCAAGGATTGGAGTTGATGACGAGCTCGTAGATTTTGCTCAGATTCAGGTCATACTGCAGTTTCATCCGGTAGAACGATTTACCAAAACTCCAGTGCGAAAATCGTGTGGGCATTCCATACGCGCCAAATGTATAAATGATGTCAGACGGGCATATCTCGTATCGCATCGGGTAAAAATCGAGATTGAACCCTTTGGCGATCTCGGTAATTTCGTCAATGGATCGCTCCAGTTCTTTGCGCTCGTCGTTGGTCAAATCGTTTCGCCTCCCCCTTTTGCCGTCGGTCTACTTTATGTATATGGGGAAACAGCCAAAAGACGCCACCTTTTAGAAAAGATGTCGTTCTTCATATGACACGTTTTAATGGGTAATTTATGTCAATTACCCATTGTTGCTGAATTTAGTCGAAATAATTGAGGCTCATACCCCATTTCACGGAACCGCTTAGCTACCAAAGACACATACCCTTTCGCTAATCCAATGATCATTCCCCTAACGTTCTCCGCGACCACTACCCGCGGACGTAACTTCTCAACCACGTCCAAGAAATCGAAGAATAGATCAACAAGCTTCTGCTTTGCCTGACCTTTTCTAAGATGTCCAAAGATCAAAGAGCTCTGCCGGTAGCTGAGCATTCGGGAGATTCTTGAATGGGCATTTGAAATGGGTACATCGGGGGCAATGCTGGATGCCTTGATTTAGTTGGGCTGTCGCCGTGTTTTGTAGGTGAAACCAAACGACTACTATTCCAGCGGAAAGGTATACGTATTGTTTCACCGCAAAAAATGAGGTTGAAGCTTAGAGCCTTATGCTTTGGCTGCCTGTTGGCTTTTTTCTCCTGTCGCTGAGTCGACATACTAGCGCACTACATTTCACCCTCCTCCATGAAAAAAAGCACCGCGTGGGTGCTTAATTTAAACTATTTCTTATTAGTATTACTGTGACAATAACCCCTGCGAGACTTGGAAGAATAGTTTTCGAACTAACGACAATATCAGGTATCGAAATTCCTAGATAAATTTCTGGCAAAATATCACCCCCTATACTTCCATTCTGAGGTAATGGCAGGAGCTTGTCTATATCAAAAGCCCCCCTCTTTCGGCAGGGGCATCCGGCGCGAGCCAATCCTTACGCCTAACTGCGGCCACAGGCTATAAGAGGCGGTGCAGCAGGTAATTCTGTACACTTGAGACAGGATCGGCGAGAAGCCGAAGCCGTAGGTCTCGCATATAATCCCCTGTCCGGTAAATCCCAGCAGAGTAAATCGCGGTTTTTCAAAGCTCCGAGAGGAGTTCCCAAAAATTGAAAACCGCTGTAATGCATACAATGAAAAATAATTGCATGGTTCCCTGCTACGCTCGTCGCAGCTGGTGCGTTCAGGCTCAGAATGTCCCCCTCTCGTAAGGTCACATTCGTCATCACCCATAGATTCGCTCAGGTACACCATTGATGTCTTTTACGCGTGAAGTGCTGAGATACTTCTCTTCAACAATCCGACGCTCAATCTCGTCTAGCGAATATTGCAATGCGCGATCAATCTGTTTGGCCTTCAGCTCGTTTATTGTCTCTGTTGGCTGTAGCCTTGGGAACAGTTGACCTATGCCCTTCTCTCTTGGTTCCTGCTATTCTGTACAGCAACACGGAGGGCTTTATACTCTTTCAGTTCCTTCACAACCGCCTTTCTGACTTCTATCTCATTCACTGGTTGCAGAAATGACAATTGTTCTTGTACCTGTTCACTCATTTCCAGATTCCCCCTCGCGGTAGCCCGTGATATAATTTTCTTGTGTAAGGAAAAATTATCCAACTCTCGATTGGGGGCTTTTTTTTTTAGGAGGTCTCCAATGCCTGAGATTACTGTGGTTTTTTTATTTCTTGATTAAACACAAGAAATAGTATGTTAAACCTCCTTACTATCAAAATATAATTTGCATATTTTCCCTTTAATGATAGAATATTAGAGTATTGTCAGAATTTTCAATTAAAATACGTGATAATGATGAAGAAGTTTCTAGCTGTCGCTTTAGCAACCGTTATGGTTCTATCAGTATCTAGTGTTGCTCTAGCATCTGGTGCAACTGGTGGTGGCAATTGCCCTAAAGGAACTAATACAGGGGCGTGTAGCGTGCCCTGGTAAATTTATTCCTGCCTAAGCCTCCGAACCTCGGGGGCTTTCTTAACTAAATTTCTCTTATGTTAAATATCGATTCCCTTCGACTTTAGGAAAGCCAGGCAAACAGCGTGAGGTGCTTTTCCTGATATGGTGCCATGCAAGCGTTTCTCTGCTATGGCCAAACACTGAAAGTCGATGAACACTCCATCTTTAAATCGCGAGATTAGTTGAAGCGCGATCCCTTGTTTTGCTGCTTCCTCCACCAACACGTCCATGCCGTCCCAAGTGGTTGAGAACTTCGGCACCCATCCATGACCGTCTGTGGCCCAGTCAGCGAAATCTTCTCGAGATAAGGTTCCCACCCCAACGCCTCCGCAACTTGCTTGTCCAACTCACGTCCTGCTTGCATCCAGTTCCCCTCCTTATCCATTGTGTTAAATACTGATGATTCCCCCAATTCTTAAAGTTAGTTGTGATAAAAATATTATTTAGAATCAAAAAATATTGACATTACATTTTTTAACATCTATGTTTATAGTTGTAAAATACGTATATAAGGAGTTGTCGCAATGAAGAGAATGTCGATGGTCATTACCTCTCTAATGGCTGTTACTTTGCTTGTTCCCACAGTATCGTCTGCAAACGAAGGGGCACAATCAGCGAACAGTGCATCATCTGTAAAAGAAGTGTTTAGCTCTGCATCATCTGAGAATCGTCGCCCTGATGTAGAGATTACTAACCCTCCTTCAACAAAGGCGTACTCCCCTACAATCTATTACAACGAACAGCCCAAAATATCTTGGTACCAAACAGATCCTGATCCAAACACTGTTTTTAAAACTTTCTGGGTTCTAGTTTATGATGAGACGAATGGTAATCAAATTTATAGTTCAGGAGTTCTCCCACAAAACACAAGCAATATATCGCAATCCTTTACAATTCCAATCGAATTGCCGAGAGATAAGACTCTTAGCGTAAGTGTTAGCGTACAGGATGAAGCTGGGAATTGGAATTGGGGTGCAAATGTGCACTATTTTAAAATTCAAACACCATAAATCTATATCGAGCGGTTTATTTTCGATGCCTGTTGATAACATTTAACAGGCATCTTGATATAACAAGACATTTACTCTTCCTCCTATCGTTCTTTTCAGGAAATCCGTTTAGTTCATGTAATGAAATGTTAAATTGCTTCTTTCAAAAGTGATTCAGTATCCTTTTCTACAAAACGCTCCCAATCCCAGAAATGCTCTTTTCCCGCTGTTCCGTCCAACGCTAAGGCCAGTACAATATCGAAGTCGAACCAATAGCTTATAGGGGTGTATATGTCTTTTACATCATCATAAAATCCGCAATCGGTGTAGTATGTCTCGCCATCCTCTGTTTCAGGAACCCTGTTATTCGAGCAGTAGACATAAGCTTCAATTCCCTCCTCATACTCCCGCCTTCCATTTGAAGAGTGGGCTTTCCACACTTAGGGCAGATGCTTGCCGCATGTATGAGCAATCTCATTCGATCAAAGTAACGAACACGAATCCGTCTTTCACCCCTTTTAACAAATCGTGTGTTGTGTTACCCATTTCGAAGTAACCGCTACACCATCCGTACTCTCTACAAAACTAAATATCTATTAATCACTTTACTAAAAACCGTTTTTGTATTACCATTTACTGTAAGTAAAACCATATTATTAGGAGGGACTAACGATGCAAAACCAAGATTTGTTTGATTTAGATATTCAAGTAAATTTTGTAAATCTAGTGAGACCAGACCTGCACAAGCCTAATATGACCCAATGGTGCATAACATTTGTTGGACGCTGCAGCTTGTCCTGCTGAGAAAAAGTAGTCTTTTAACATAAGTCGTAATACAAAAATTTTCAACTCACTGGCGACAGTGGGTTGAAAATTTTTGTATTACGTGGGTAATTTAGCTCATTTTCCTCAATTACCGTTGTGTTAAAACGTGACGATTTCCGTATACTGTGTGATAGCATTGTTAGTGATAGGGGGTCTAACCTTAAACAAACGATTGAAACAACAATATTTGCATGACCTGAGCCATATCAAAATGTTGATGAACGAATGGGACCCTATGGGACTAATACAGATGGGGGCTCCCGAGGACGAATATGACTCCTACTCAGCAAAAAGTTCTCATTATAATCCAAACCTCTAAACACGACATTGAGGCTAAAAATAATCTCGAATCTTATTTAGATGCTCTGATTCACAAAGAGTTGGATAACCCATCTTGTATTCCCGCCAGCATCATTGCTGATAGATTGCTGGAGTGGTAATGGGTGATTCTACACAATAACTATTTTGTTAACTACTGTTTTCAGTATTTTGTTAATCTAGCATTATTGAACCCTTTGGCGATCTCGGTAATTTCGTCAATGGATCGCTCCAGTTCTTTGCGCTCGTCGTTGGTCAAATCGTTTCGCCTCCCCCTTTTGCCGTCGGTCTACTTTATGTATATGAGGAACCGTGCTAAAAAGACGCCAGCATTTAGAAAAGATATCGTGAATTATCAATTATACTGGTGGTAATCTTGAAGTAAACGTAAGAAAATCTACTATAATAGATCATTGGTTCTGAGATGAGGTGAGATAGTGAAAACTTTTGGGTACTTACTTACTTTCATACTCAACTTGATAGTTGCTTACTTTATATACGATCAATCCAGCTATGTAAAACCTCTCTTGCAGTCTATTTTTATCGTGGCCTTGATCGTTATCATGGATTTCATTACGAATAAAAAGAGTAATCACGTAAAGCACAAATAAAGATATTGGGTAAAGACGCCAGCCTCCCGAAGAAAAAAGGCATCCCCGATTGGAGACACCCTTGGTTTGTTTTTCATCTTGCTCCTTAACCCTTGAACCAGCCACGTACACCAGAATAAATAAGAGCTCCTGCGAATACGACCACAGTGATCAGACCCAATCCATCCACTACCGGGTCCACCCCACTTAGGAAGGAACCGTCCAACGGCGCTTTCAACAATGCGAAGCCACCAAGAAGCCCTCCTACGTTAGAAATCCATTTGTTCATATTACGTCACCTCCCGTCGCAGCGACCTGTAAGCGTTGCCACTGCGATACTTTACTCTATGTTGGAGGTTGACAAGCGGCTTGTATGGTAGTCCAAGGCGTGTTCACTAAATTACAATTGGGCAATGTCTATCTTTTTACGCTAAAATAGAGGTCGGATAGATGTACAGGTTATGCGAAAAAAGGAGTGACGCACTCATGAAGCTGTTTTTGATGCTTGGCAGTATCAGTGGATTTCTTTCGGTTGCGTTGGGAGCATTCGGGGCACATGCACTGAAGGAAAAATTGGACGAATATTCGCTGGGCATTTTCCATACGGGCGTGACCTATCAGACGACACATGCACTGGCTCTGGTGCTGGTTGCTCTGTTGCTCAAATGGTACCCGGATTCTTCTGGCCTCGTTTGGGCAGGCTGGTGCTTTACAGCCGGAACGTTGATCTTCTCCGGCAGTCTCTACACGCTGGCGATGACTGGTATTAAGGTTCTCGGTGCGATTACGCCGATTGGCGGAGTCTTGTTCCTTGCTGGCTGGGCGTTGCTTGCGATTCATGCCTGGAAAACCGTATCGTAAACGAAAGAGTTCATATGCTTGCAAAAGGTTGGGATCTTGCTCCCAGCCTTTTTTCTATGCAAAAAATCGAAAGCGGGTTGTGTCGATTCTCTAATGCTTGGCGTCTAATTCTGTTGAAGAGGGGAGGGAGAAAATGGAATCCACACCTTTTGATGAGAAGTACTGGATTTCGCGTGCCAAAGAAAATCGAGAGGACTTTGCTCCTATTTATGATCATTATGTAAAGCGAATTTACCGTTATTTTTCATTCAAAGTGGGGAAATTGCTAGCCGAGGATCTGACACAGCAGACCTTCTTAAAAGCGATGAGTCGGCTTGACAGCTTTCGGGAAGAGTCGCTTTTTTTCACCTGGCTGTTTCAGATTGCCAAGTACACGCTCTTAGACGAGCAACGCAAGCAAAAGCGGCGCCCGAGAGAATGGGAGCTTGATTCTCTATCTGCCAATTCGTCTCCCTGCTATGCAGAGCAAGCAGACACTCAACTCGATTTAGCCTCTGCCCTGCAGCAAATCAATGAGATCGAACGGGAAATTATCATGCTTAAATTTTTCGGTGAATGTACCTTTGCCGAGATCGCACAAATCATGCAAATGGGCGAAAGTGCCGTAAAAAATCGCCTGTATCGCGCCTTAGAAAAGGTAAAAGGAAATCTACGAGGATCGGAGGATTCTTATGAAGCGCAATTCAGACGAGATTGTTTCTGAACAAATCGAGAGCTTTGCCAAGTGGCTGGGGGCGCCTCACTCGGAGTTGCGCAACGGGGCTCTGGCTTATGACGCATCTGAGCTTATTGACATCGTCAAACAGCTTGAACGAGAAAACGGAATACACACCCCTGACGAAGAAACCGTAGCACGGATGAAAAGCAATTTATTCAGAACCATGCCACAAGAGCAGTCATCCGGTTCCCGTATCCGCATGAAAAAGATTTTCATGGCCTCTGCTAGCGTTGCGTCCTTCCTGCTTTTCACCCTCCTGGCGCTCGGATTTTCCTCACCCACATGGGCAGAAAAGCTGAAGCATGTACCGGTCATCAGCTCTGTCTTTGAACTGTTTCAAGAAGATACTCTACAAATCGCCAACGAAAAAGGGCTAATTACCGCAGTCAACCAAAGCGCAGTTGTCAATGGCATTACGATAACAGTCAACGAAGTATTTTACGATGGGATACAATTGGGAATTGGCTATTTGATTCAGATGCCCGAAACGACCGAAAAAGCAGCCGCCCAGGAAATCGCAGAAAGAATCGTGCTAAAGGATTTTACCTTGGCTGAGCCCATCGATAACACCGGAGCTGGCTGGAGCAATGAGGTCAAACAGATGGAGGATTATTTGTTCGCAGGTGTTACTACCATTACCCTCAATGGCAATTGGCCCGATCAGTTTACGATGCAAGCACAGTTATATGACTATCAAAATACACAAAACACATGGAACCTGAAACTTCCTGTTGTGAAGCAGTTTGCGAAGATTGACAGCAAGACCCTCACGCCTAACATCAGCCAAACCTTGCGTAGTAATTTTGCATTTCAAGTCAAAGAGGTTACACTCACGCCGGTATCCACAACGGTTGTACTAAAAGAAATTCCGCCTGACGACAAGCTGTATGAGCCGTCGTACACTCTCCTCGATCCAAGCGGAAAGGAAATTCGTATTGAGGAGGAAAGTACGAATTACGACGAGAATGGGATTTCGCGAAAATTTATCGTTTCCTTCAAGGAAAAACCCGCGTACATCCAATTAATCCCGCATATGAGCGGAGAAGCAGAACCGGATAAAGCAGTAAAAATTTCGTTACAGTAAAGGAGATCGACCATGAAAATACAACCTTTTCAAGCAATCGGCAGTTTATTGTTGGCAGCTATTATCGGTTTGACAGGAGTCGCGACTGCAAGTTCGGGGCATACTCCCACCGCGCAGCCACGTGATGCAAGTAAGCAGGAATCAATACCTGCTCTCGTAGAAGCGAGTTTTCAAAAGCTGCTTGAAGTTGAGCCCTCGCTGAAAACGTGGAAAATCATGGGGGTGCATAAGTCTCCCATGTCTATATCAGGAGACATTCGGGGAGTATGGACGATTACCCTAAACGAAACAGGGAATGCATCGGATAGAGGGAAACGTTTTTCCGAAATGCAATTCGACAGTACGACGGGCATTTTGCTGTACTATCACGGTGGTCCCTTTCCCGTAGCGAAAGTAGCGTCCCGCCATAAGGATTTCTACCTAAAACGTGGTCAAGAGCTTATGAACCAAATACTTGGCAGCGAATATACGAAGCAGTTTAAAACCGTTAGTAACCAATTCATTGAAACAGGAGATACAAACGGATTTACACGAGAGCTAGGCGGGATTACTTTTAAAGCCGAGAAGGAGCAAATTGAACTAACCATTGACTCAGACGGCCGCCTGGAGCAATACCATCGCGTTCGTCTTTCTCCCCAGAAAAAGTAATCCAAAACTCGTTCAGACACCAGCTACAATGGTGTCTGTTTTTTCTTCCTGACACCCTCCATGGACGATCGCCATATGCTGTAGGGTTAGCAGTTACCCCACTCACAAGGAGAGGAAATCATGACAAAGCCCTCCTATACTCGCCCCTCGTACTTTTTCGGCGGAATACCAGATGTCTACATGCAGATGGGGTACTATCCGTTTCCCACTCCTTCTGCTACGGAACAGCTGAGTCGGAGTGTTCACATTCCGTATGCGATGTCGATGGCGGATCAATGCAAATACTTCATGGGACAGTCGGAAAAAATAACCGTGGGCGATGGGGCTATTGGGATTGCTGCCTTGTCGAATCCCTTACGCTCCAGTGTTCATTTGTTTGTCCATCACTGGATGATCACCAATCCATCCCCGCACCCGATAGAAGCACATTTCTTGTTTGGCAAAGCCTCCTCAATCACAGGTACGACTCTCTCCCGTCAAGTGACTTCTGGTTATGTTCAACTCCCCGCATGTCCAGCCGCCCAAGGGCAAATTTTGCATGGCACTGGTATGACGGATACCTTTTCTGATCACATTCATACTGCCACACGAATCATTCCGGCATCCTCTACCGTTGAGGCGACCCCTAGCGGACAGTGGATTCTCGGACCTGGCATGTCACTCATTGTTCGCGTTCCAAACACTGGTGAGAAGACATCCTTTTCCTTTTCAATAGACTGGTGGGAACAACCCGTATATGGGTAGCTCTCACTGGAACACTTGACGGACAAGTCTAGCCACAACAAAAAAGGGAACCCCCAAAGGAGTTCCCTGTCATTTTACTTTGTATTTTTCCTATACCATGTTGAAAAGCCAATTTTCACGTGATAAAATGAGAATTGGTCTGTTGGTTAATTGATAATATGTAACTATTTTATCTCCAATATAATAGTACCACATTCACTTTCGATTGTCAAACCTTCAGGCCAAAAATGGGGAACGAAAAAGGAGCGGTACCATGAGCGTGACTGATCAAGATCGGCAAAACGAACAACAACGTGTTGAACAAGTCATCTCAGAGATAAAGAACCGAATAGATGACCTTAAAGAGCATGTGAATGTCGTGAGCGAGGATATCATCGGCATTCGCAAGCATTTTTGGGACGACGTGACAGTCAACTTCGAGGATGCCATTGAAGCTGTCGAGACTTACGCCAGTATCAAGCAGCAAGCGGAGGTCCTGTCCGAGCGTGAACGCATCCATCGCCATGCCCAAAATCAGTTGCGTACGCTGCAGCGCTTGTTGCACTCTCCCTATTTTGGCAGGATTGATTTTCAAGAAGAGCTGGAATCGAAGCCAGAAGCCATCTACCTTGGCATTGCTTCTTTGCTGGATAAAAACGACGAGGAGTTTCTCGTCTACGACTGGCGCGCTCCGATCTCCAGTCTGTATTATGACTACTCGCCGGGGCCAGCCGAGTACAATACACCAGGTGGTAGCGTAAATGGAGAGATTACGTGCAAAAGACAATACATCATTCGCGACGGCAAATTGCTGCACCTGTTCGATACGGGCGTGACGATTGGCGACGAGCTGCTTCAGGAGGTACTCGGCAAACAGGCTGACTCGCAGATGAAAAGCATCGTGGCCACGATCCAACGGGATCAAAACCGCATCATCCGCAATGAACGAAGCCGACTCGTCATCGTCTCTGGAGCTGCCGGCAGCGGGAAAACGTCTGCGGCCCTGCAACGAATCGCTTATTTGTTATACCGTTATCGCAAGACATTGACCGCAGAGCAAATCGTCTTGTTTTCGCCCAACTCTTTGTTTAACAGCTACGTCTCGACCGTTCTTCCTGAGCTCGGCGAGGAAAATATGCAGCAAACGACTTTTCAGGAATACGCGGAGCATCGTCTCGGTGACGAATTCCAACTGGAAAATCCGCTTGAACAGATGGAGTATGTACTGACAGCAAGTGATCAGTCTGGATATGAGGCGCGGCTGGAAGGGATCCGTTTCAAGTCAAGCGCCTTGTTTTTGCAGGCCATGGATGAATACGCGAATAGCTTGAAACAAGCTGGAATCATGTTTCTCCCTGTTACATTTAGGGACCAGACACTAATCAGTGCGGCTCACATCCATGAGCTGTTTTATTCTCTCGATACGAATCTGCCGATCCCCAATCGGATGGTACTCGTTGCAAAATCACTGCTGACAGAGCTGAAAAAAATGGAACAGCGCGAACGATCAAAGCCATGGGTAGAAGATGAAATGGAGCTGCTTGACCGAGATTCGTATGTAGCTGCCTATCAATCGCTGCGCCGCAAAAAGCAGTTTCGGGAGGATACCTTCGATGACTTCGAACGCGAGCAGGAGCTCTTAGCCACATGGATCGTCAAAAAACAGTTTCAGCCTCTGCGCGATTTTATCCGGGAGCTTCAATTTATTGATACTCGCGCTATTTACCTCCAGCTCTTCTTATCACCTGACTTGCTCGGGACGCTTGCGCCAAGCACTCTCCAACACGATGTATTAGACAAGTGGCCGGCAGTGTGCGAACAAACAGCAGAGCGTTTAGAGCAACAGTATTTGGCATGTGAAGACATCCCTCCTTATTTGTATTTGCAGGAACGATTGGAGGGCAAGCAGACGAACAACCTCGTCCGTCATGTCTTCCTCGATGAAGCCCAAGACTACTCCCCCTTTCAGTTCGCTCTCATCAAGAGCTTGTTTCCCCGTGCCAAAATGACTGTGCTGGGAGACTGGAATCAAGCGATTTACGCCCATGCGTATCACCAAAATAGCTTTGATGCTGTCACATCCCTGTTTGAGCCTGAAGAGACGGAGACCTTCGTCCTGACCAAAAGCTACCGCTCCACCTATCCCATCGTCTTGTTTACGCGGCAACTTTTGCGAAACGGGGAGATGATTGAGCCTTTTATGCGCGATGGTCGCTTGCCAACTCTAACCAAGGTGACATCCCCTCAAGCTCATACCGATCAAATCGAAGCACGCATACGTGAGCTCACTGATCGTGGTCATCAGACGATCGCTGTTATCACAAAAACGCTAGAGGAAGCTCAAATCGTTCATGACGCTTTGCAAGAAAGATTGCCGATTCGCTTGATCAAGCCCGCTACTCTTTCCTTCGAGAAAGGAATCTTGATCATTCCCTCTTATTTGGCAAAAGGAGTCGAGTTCGATGCGGTCATCCTTTATGATGCTTCCGCTACATCCTACGGCGAAGAAAGTGAACGCAAGCTATTTTACACGGCATGTACACGTGCCATGCATGAGCTGCACCTTTACTATTCGGGTGAAAAAAGTCCATTTATAGATAACGTCTCTCCTGAGTATTACGAGCTGTTTATTTAAAAAAAGAGATCCAGCTGACCGCTTACTGGTTCAGCCGGATCTTTTTTTCACTTTTTTAGACCCACACAAATTGTGACAAGCAACAGGATCAAATCCATCTCATAACCGCCCACAAAGCCTTTCGCCCATTTTACCGTCACAATCGCACCTGCCATGATCGCAGCTAATCCCCATGCGGCATATCTCGCCCCAACTCCAATGATCAGCGCGAGGCCGCCGAGTAGTTCTACGATCAACACCAGATACGCCAGCCACCCCGGCAAACCGAGATCACCAAACGTCGTCACAACAGTAGCCATCCCTTTTTGCAGTTTGGCTATGCCATGGATGAAAAACAAGATTCCCGTCGCGATCCGTAATAAAGAAAACGCCTTTTCGTAAGCCATCTTCTCTTATTCTCCCTCCCCTCCACCACTACCATATGCCTACTTGCGTACAATCAGTCTTGTACTCTTCGGCGGGACAACAGCTCAAAGCTTTGGTGCTTGCAACGAGGGCATCCGCGTTTTTTCAACTGTTCGATCGTCACTATTTTTGCCTGTGCACCTACCTGGATTGATCTTTTGCAACGCTTGCATTGATACTCACGCTTGGAAGGAGTCTCTTCGCCTGTGTACAACGACTCCAGAAATGGATGCTTGATTGTCGGAGTCGTCAGCTCTGTTGTGGTAAGCACGATCATCTGTCCCTTGTTTCCAATCATTTGCGCCGCTTCGTATTCATTGAAATGACTGAGCACCTCTCGTACGGTCAAGCCTGCCAGCACGAACTCCCGTTGCATATTTAGCGTAAAATCAGGTGATTTATGCGCAAAGGAAAGGAAGATGGACAGTCCTTTTTGCTTTTGCAGCCCACTGATTCCGCGGGATAAAAACAGCGCCATTCCTTGCAGCGTGTAAGGTGGATCAGTAAAAAAGCAATCGTAGCCACCCTGTAGCTTCTTCGGCAGCGGCTGCCGCAAATCAGCCTGATGGCAGGCAACGGTCAATGCTTTTTGCTTGGACACATCCGTAATGTACTGAAGAAAACGTTCATCGATATCGACTACGTCAATTTGCTCTGGACGTTGTTGATTCCCTGGAAACAAGCGCTTGAGCAAAAGTCCCAGCGAGATGCTGACCAAATCATCATCCCCGACACATAATATTTTTTTGCCCACCAAGCTCTGATGCCGCAAGCATAAGATTGCCCTGCGCAGACTCGTCTCGACTGTGCATTTGGACTGATCGATCTGTACATCGACTTGCGGACGCCCAGCAAAAATCATCTCCATCTCCGCTTGCAAGTCAGCCAGCTCGGTTTTCCAAGCTTCGTCGTCTCTCATCAGCTTTTCGTACAGCCCTCGATCCAGCCCACCATACCCTAGCTTTTGCTCAACGAACGCTTCCCCCTCTGCGGTGCATCTCACCCCGCTTCCTTGCTGTATGGCACCTGCCTTGATCAGCTCTTTTTTGACGGCAGTCGCCACCGGTACAGGCAAGAGTACTTTTCTTGCCAGCTCTTTCGTAGGCAAACCCGGATGAAAATAGCAAGCGAGCAGAAACTGTTCGATCACTTGTTGACCTTCTTGTAAACGCACTTGTTTATAAGTGTCTTCGATATAATTTTTCATGTGGAGTACCTCTTTTCAAAAGGGATGGACCCATCGATGCACGCAAAAAAGGCAGAGCATGAACATTCGTTCATCTCCGCCTTGAGGGCATACGTTCGCTACGTGCGCGTGGATAGTCACGCAAAAAAACCGTGCGTAAGAGCACGGTTCCCGTAGTCGAGCAAATGGGTAGATGGATGACCGTAAGTTCTTAACTAATCAAGGCCTCCTCTGTTCCATAGCAAATAAACTCATATGACATGAGGTTTTTGCCAAAAACAATGGGAGTACCCTATCCAGTTGCTTAGTTAAGAACACACACCGACATCAAAACGTCCCCTTTTGAAAAAGATACTTTCCATTATACGGCAATCGCAATCAATCGGCAAGAAGCTACATGGCAGTCTCTACAATCGCATTTCTAGGCTGCTTCCGCTGTTCATGCAATCTGCGTCCAAGCCAATAAAAGATCAAGCTGACCAGCGCCAATACTGCCATGACCCCAAACATCACGGGGCCACCATATGCGGTGAGCACCATACCACCTGCCCATGGTCCAAGGAAGCTCCCGAGCATCGTTGCGCTTTGTGCCCCATAGTAAGTCCCTCTCATATTCGCGGGACTGATCTCGTCGATTTGCGCATACTCCGCTGGTATGATCAAGATTTCCCCGAGCGTAAAAACGATCATCGCTGTCATAAACCAAGCCCAATTTGACGAAAAAGCAAAACCAACTTCTCCTATGGCCATCAATACAGCACCGCCTGCTATCCTCGCAAACAAGGAGTACCGCTCAACCAGCCTCGTTACTGGAATTTGCAAAAGCAAGACGGTAAATCCGTTGACGCTCATCAAGGTTCCAAACAAGGCGACACCCTCCGAAAAGTTTTCGCGCAAGTATTGGGAGAGCGTAACAGACATCTGACCGTACACCGTCACTAACAGGATTCCGCCTGTGACAAAGGTAAGAAGGACGACATCCTTTCTGAGCACTTGCCAGATCTCACCCAAACTGGCTCTCTCCACCGCTCCGTTCTCCCCACGGTTATCGGTGACGCCGCATTTCCGACATGCCACTACTAAAATGACGGCAAAGCTCATCAAGGATACCGCAGTCAGTATAAACGCCAGATTGCTGCCGGAAATCCCCAAAAAGGCACCGAGCATAGGACCAATCGCGAAGCCAAGATTGCTCGCAAGATAGCGATTCGAGAACACACGAAAACGTTTATGCTCGGGCGTCAAATCGCCCATCAACGCTTTTGAAACCGTCGCAAAAATCGAAGCCGCGAATCCCATAACCATACTGATTACCAGTAAACCAATCGGATGTGCCACTGTAATGAAGCCGATCATCGAGCACGCCATAGCAAGCAAGGAAAAAAACATCAGCTTTTGTCTGCCAAACAAATCTGAGAGAACCCCGCCAACAAATCCCCCTACTGTTCCAGCCAAAGGACCCGCTCCGATAATCAGCCCAATATAGGCGTATGAGAGCTTCGTCGTTTCACCGAGATAGATCGCCAGAAAAGGGATACTCATCGATTGGGTGAGCTGAACGAACACCGTCCCTGCCATCAACAGATGAACAATCGGATGATACGCCTCCCACACTTGCCTCATTTTGCTCATACTGATTCAACCTACCCTCTTAACAAAATCATGCTATTTCCGTAAGCAAAATCACTCTGATGCATGGAAGAAAGAACGAAGCAAGACCGGGAGACGCTCGACGAAGGCTTCTCGCAGACTGTAGTAGGAAATCGTCGTACTTCCTGTGTAGTGAGCACGAATCAGCCCCGCTCTGCGCAACGCCGTTACATGATGATGAACGGTGCTTTTTGCCAAGGATACTTGCTTTTGTAACTCACCAAGGGTGCACGTCTTTTTTGCCAGACAGCGCAAAATTTGCAGGCGCTTCTCATCTGCCAGACACTGTGTGATAGGCAACAGCTCCAAGAGTGGCTGTGGTTTGGTCGTTGCCGCATCTTTGACAGGGTACATGCAAGTGGCAAGCCCCCGATAAAAGTCGAGAACAGAAGAATGGGCACAGTGATATTGCGGGATCAGTACAACCTCTCGCAAATCTGCCATCGGCTCAATCCAGATACCGTTTGTAACATGATCGACCAAATCGATTGGAGGCGTTTCTTTGGCGCGAGCCGTCAGCTCATCGGCGCTCCGTTGCAGGCTCTCCAAAATGCGTGGGTCCATCTTCGAAAAATAATGCTCATTCCACCGGGTAAGCAAGGATAGGCTGCGATCACGGATTTCTCCCAGGTTCAGCGGGATTGTCTCCACCCACGGCGCAAGGCGCTCATAAATTTCACCGGGAGGGATGCTTTCCAGCCACCCTAGAAATTCTTCAACGGATTTGGTCTGGGGCGATTGCGCTACTAGCAGTACCAAGCGGTGGAGTACCTCCCAACGTTCGTCTGCGAGTTCATCTGCAAAAGACGTCGGGAGCTTTTGTTTTGTCTCCTCTAACCAAGCTGTACCAAGCAAACTATGCTTGCGGTCTTTCTCGTAAATGTAAGTGTAGAGGCTAATGATACATTCATACGCAGGAGACCATTCTACTCTGATCGAATATAATTCATTCATTCTATCACCATCGAACATTTAGTTTTTTTCAGTGTATCATTCTTGGTGGATTTTGCATAGTTCCATTTGGGGTCAACATAGTGGAGGAGAAGAAAAAGCACAGTGCTCTTCGACTCTGACACGCCAGCAGGGGGATTCAACTGTCCGTCTCCACTTTCAAAAGGGGACCGTCGAGCCAAAGCCACCCTACGGGCGGATGTATCTCAAGGAAGAAGTGTTCGACAAGCGTGGTCCCCTTTTGAAAGTTCCAACTGGGGAGGCGTTGTCAAGGTCTACGAGCCCTGTGCTTTTTCTTCTTACCAGGCTTTGTTGGTTTATCGATACCACTTAAACCTTTGGCAAAAAAACGCAAAAAAAGTAAGCCCCCAGCTTCACCAAACTGACGAGGCTTACCTATACTAGCTTCCCTTATACAAACGGTGGGTCCCACGCTTTTTTTCGCCAACCCAACCGATGATCAACGACGTTTAAATCACGATCCAAGACAACATCTACACCAAATGGCAGCTTGCGGTTGTACCAAAAGCGCACGTCGCTCCACGTGACTTCATAACCGTCGGCTATCTCCTTCCACGTGACGTGGATTCGTTGAGCAAATCCGAGAAAAGCACGAACGCCATCCACACCGACAGTAGCCTGGATAATCGCATCACGCTGTTGCTTCGGATATACATCCTCCAGTATTACACGCGCATACTCGATTCTCCCTGTGTAAAACAGCTCCTCCGTCTCAACGACGAATCTCCAGTGAAATGGATGTATGCTCGGGAACACATGGGATATGCCCCTTGTTTCCAATGCCATAACTACCCGTTTGACGTTACGGTGATGCTGCCAAGCCCGCACGCCAATATACACGAGCGTCATGGCATATGCCACCGGAAATAACACTGTAGGATCTCCTCTAAAAGCGATCCACCAGATCGCCGCTGTCAGATGAATGGCGAATACCAGTGGCTCAAAAATCGCGAGCACATCCAAATGCACCCAACGCTTGCTAATCGGACGTATACATTGGACTCCATAGGCGTTTAGCATATCGAGAAAAACATGCAGCATAACAGCTAACAGCGTCCAACCGTACAAAATGCCGAACTGCCCCATGAGACCAAACCCCCAGGCAAGAGAAAGACTGATGATGAGGGGCCACAGAAACAAGGCGGGAATCGAATGCGTAATTCCTCGATGAAAGCGAATGTAAAAAGAAATACCGCGAAGTCTGGCCACAGTGTCGAAATCCGGGGCATGAGAACCCACTACCGTTGCGATCATCAGCGCCTGTGCAAGCGCCGGATCATTCGCCACTCCCGGCGTGATATGAGCTAACCCCGCCAGTGTGACACCCAACAAAAGATGACTGCCAGTGTCCATTACGATGCCTCCCTTTACAAGTACTCCCTTCTCTTTTACTGTACGAAAAAATAGCGAGGATTCTATAAACCGCAGGTAAATGTTATCCGAAGATTTCTTCTGCAATGTTAACAATCTCTCAACGAAAAAAAGCAGCCTGTCAGAATAGTGACAGACTGCTTGGAACTAATTTATTCGTACATTTATGCTTCTTCTGTCAGGCGCAGGAATTCGTCGATGTCTGCCACAGCCAGGTCAACAGCTTTTTGCCAGAACTCAACTGTCGTCATATCCTCACCGAGATGCTTCTTCGCCAAGTCTTCCACCATCAGGCGGCCTGTATCTTGGAGCAGTGCATCGTATTTCGGCGCGAAGCTTTCCCCTTCTTCAAGCGCACGCGCATAGACACTCATGCTGAACAAGTACCCGAATGTGTACGGGAAGTTGTAGAACGGGTACGACGTGATATAGAAATGCAGCTTGGATGCCCAGAAATGCGGCTCGTAATCTGCCAAAGCGCCGTTGTACGCTTGCTTTTGCGCGTCTTCCATGATTCGGTCGAGATCAGCCGCGCTAACGAGACCTTCTTTACGCTTCTCATAGAAGTTTTTCTCGAAAATAAAGCGAGCGTGGATGTTCATGAAAAACGCGACGATGGATTGCAGCTTATCTTCCAAGAGCACCAGTTTTTCATCGTCATTGGCTGCATTTTTCACAGCAGCGTCAGCGAGGATCATCTCTGCGAAGGTCGATGCTGTTTCCGCCACGTTCATCGCGTAGTTTTGGTTAAGGGCTGGCAAATCCCACATGACTTGCTGATGATACGCATGCCCCAGCTCATGTGCCAGTGTGGATACATTACTTGCGCTTCCCGCATACGTCATGAACACACGCGACTGCTTGCTGACTGGGAAGCTCGTGCAGAATCCGCCTGGGCGCTTGCCAGGACGATCCTCTGCCTCAATCCAGCCCTCATCGAATGCCTTTTGCGCAAACTCAGCCATGCTCGGATTGAAGCGGTTGAAGTGCTCAACGATCAGGGCAGCTGCTTCATCGTAGGACACTTCTTTATGTACATTCCCGACTGGAGCTCCTACATCGTACCAGCTCAGCTTGTCTACACCAAGTAGCTTTGCCTTGCGCTCCAAGTAGGCAACCAGACGATCCTTGCGATTGTCGATGGCCTGCCACATCGCGTCGAGTGTCTTTTCCTGCATTCGTCCGATATCCAGTGGTTCACGCAGGACGGAATCCCAGCCGCGATGACGGTACAGAGAGAGTCGGAAACCACCCAAGTGATTCAGCGCTTGTGCGCACAGCTCCGTTTCCTTGCCCCAAGCTTCATTCCACTTTTCAAAAACATGGGAACGCACAGCACGGTCAGGACTACTCATCAGGTTAGAAGCTTGCCCCACGGACAGCTGCTTCTTCTCCCCATTGACCTCAACCTCAATGCTCATACGTCCCACAACCGCATTGTACAAGTCTTGCCAAGCATGATAGCCGTCTACAGCCAAATCGTTTGCCAGCACTTCTTGTTCAGGGGACAGCTTTTCCTGTGCACGGCGACGGCGCTCATTCAGCACAAAAGCAAGCGATTGCAATTCTTCATCTGCCAACAAATTCTCCCATGCAGCCTCGTCGATAGCCAGCAGTTGTTCTTCCCATCGCGTCAATACTGCACCAAACGCAGCCGAGATGCTCTTTACACGTCCACCCATCAGCTTGGCAGGCTCATCCTTTACATTTTGAGCAGTCAGGCAGGAAATGAATGCACCTGCTTGTCTCACTCGCACGGCAATGCTTTGAACTTGAGCGACAACCTCTTTGAAAGCGGATGTTTCATGCAAACCAGCGCCAGATTGCTCGAAACGCGCCTTCAGGTTAGCAATATCCCCTTCCACTTTCACTAAAAACGCCCGAAAATCCTCTGATTCACTGCCACCAGGAAAAATCACATCCATATCCCAGCGTTGCGGCAATGCTTTTGTCATATGTACCCCTCCTCAAAAAACTCCTTCGATAAAAATATTTCTATAATAAGGTAGCTATTCCCTCCCCATTTATTCATATCGTTAGAAAAGCGACTGCCATGTAAGCAGTCGCCAGCTTTTCACACCTATTGAACAGGGATCGAAAACGTCTCCCCTTGTTTTTCAACAACGATCCTGTCCCTCTCGTCCCCCGCTGCTGCCAACAGACGCTCAAACGGCTCATCAACTGGCTCACGCGAGAGCACAAACGTATTCCAATGAATAGGCACCAGCCACTTGGCTCTGGTCTCCTTGAACATTTGCCATGCTTGCTCTGGCGTACAATGCGCTGCCTGATACGAGTCTGGCTTGTAGGCGCCAATCGGCATGAATACCAGATCGATCGGCCCGAATTGCTTCGGCAAATTTTCCATGGAGATATAAGCGGTATCGCCGGGATAGAGGATGCACACACCATTTTTCTCAATCATATAGCCATTGTAGCCATACTCATGATTCCATGGAAAACGGTTGCCCCAATGTCGGACAGGAATCGCCGTAATCGTCAGTCCTTCTTTGGTTGTAACGGCTTCACCTGGCTGCATTTCCTCATACGAACCAAATGGCATATGCTTGAACAGCTTGCTCGTCTGGTGCGCTGTAATGACATGTGTGGATCGATTCGCTATTTTCTGCAAGGTTGGTAGATCGACATGATCCAAATGGGCATGCGATAGCAAAATGATATCTACCTCGCCAAGTTCAGAAAAGTCGAGGGCAGGAGGTGTAAAGCGCTTGGGACCAAAATGGACACCTGCTAGCTTAATCCCCAGCTTCTCACCCAAAACCGGATCCGTCAGTATTTTCGTACCAAACATATTCAACAGAATCGTCGAGTGGCCGATCCATGTAAATGTAACCTCATCGTGACTCCAGTCGGCAGGTATTGGTTTTTTCGTGTCCAGATGACGAAACTCCGGCTTCGGAAGCTGTCCCATATGGTACCAGTAGCGGTAAGCCACATAGCCAATCAATCCGAGTGTGAGTACCCCCACTATGGAGCCTACCCATGTAAAAAAATTGAGCATTAGACAACTCCCTTTATCCAGCAGTGATTTCCCCCATTATAGCAAATGGCATTATTGCTGTAGCAAGCCTAAAAAAGCGGCAAATTGCTTTTTACGCTTGCTTACTTCCTCCTGCCGGGCTTGCTATAATTGCTAGAGAAAAACGTAGAGAATCGAGGAGAAACCCATGATCCTGCACAAGGGGGAAGTCTTGTTTCGACAAGGAGAAACAGGACCGCTCTATCATCTGAAGAGCGGTCTGTTAAAAATCGTTCGGGTACATGCAGACGGAGCATTGACGCTGGTCAACATCATCGTGCCAGATGAGATCATTCCACATCATTCATTGATGAGCCCGAATCCCTATTACGGGACAGCAATCGCTCTCGTGACCTGTGAGATCGAAGTACTGTCTGCCCTGGATTGGTATCGCCATCTGGATGACCATCCTGAAAAGTGTCGTGATATCGCACTACAGCTGCAAGGGAAGCTGCGGATGATGCAGCAGCGTATCGACCAACTGACCGAAGTCTCTCCTGCTGAAAAGCTTCGCAAGCTCCAGCTTTGGTTTCAGACATTCATTCCTGTCGCCTCGCTTTCGGAGTTGCTGACTCAGGATGAAATCGGTCAACTCATCGGACTTCGCCGCGAGACGGTAAATCGACTGCTGCGCGCTCAAGCTGCGAATCGCGAGTAAGCATACGCTTTTTTCGTGGTTGCCTTTATGCCAAGGTCGCTGCCGGACCAAAAAACTCAAAATGAATGTCTTTTGCTGGCACTCCCCATTCCAACAGAGCACCGTTGATTGTTTTCATGAATGGAATTGGACCACAGAAATAGTAGCTCGCCTCTTTTGTATCGATGACCTTTTGCAGCCACGGCAAGTCGATATATCCTTCTTTCTGGAAAGCACCGTTCAATCGATCCTGTTCGGTCGGCTGTGTATAGCACCAGTGAACAGAAAGCTGCGGATGTTTTGCGGCCAACTCCTCTACTGCTTGCTTCATGGCATGCACATTCCCGTTTTTGGCTGCGTGAATGAAGGTGATCGGACGGTCTGTTCCCGATTTGATCAGTGTGTTCAGCATGCTGATCATTGGGGTCAATCCTACACCACCACTGAGAAGCACAACCGGACGGCTATCCTCTTGCTGCAAGATAAAATCTCCAGCCGGAGCAGACAACTGCAGACTATCTCCTTCCTTCACTTCCTCTGACAAATAAACGGATACTTTTCCTGCTGGCTTATCCTGCATCGCGTCCTCGCGTTTGACAGAAATGCGGTAGTACGCATTCCCAGGTGCATCAGAGAGACTGTACTGGCGAATATGCGTAAATTCCTCGCCCGGTAATTCTACCTTGATGCTGACATACTGTCCTGATTCATAGCTGGAGATCGGTTGACCATCCGCCGGAACCAAATAGAAGGAAGTAATTACGTCGCTTTCCTTCACCTTGCGTTGGACGATAAACTCTCTGAAATCAACCCATCCTCCAGGCTGTCCGCTCGCCTCTTCATACATTTCGTGTTCTACACCGATGAAGGCATCCGCAATGACTCCATACGCTTCCGCCCACGCCTGTAAAATCTCGTCCGTAGCCGCATCCCCAAGTACGTCTTTGATCGCAGCTAGCAGATTTTCCCCGACGATCGGGTAGTGTTCGGCCTTCACTCCCAAACTGCGGTGCTTGTGTCCAATTTGCTTCACAACAGGCAAAATCGTTTCCAGCTTATCAATATATAAAGCCGCAGCATACACCGCATTTGCCAGAGCTGTTTGCTGTCTTCCCTGCTTTTGATTGGCGTGGTTGAAAATATTGAGTAGCTCAGGGTGCTTAGCAAACATCATTTGATAAAAACGTTTTGTAATGGCAGTTCCGTGTACCTCTAGCACAGGAACGGTTGATTTTATGATTTCAATGGTTTTTTGACTTAACATCGTAGAACCTCCTTGAAGTGCTTCGTTCTTTCTCTATTTCAAGTGTACGGGAGGTTCACAGATACACATGTGATTCTGGTCACAGGAAATCGAAACGATTTGTGACAATCGCAAACACCCTAAGAAAAAGTCGTTCCCCAACCGTCTTGTTGCAAAAAAAATGATTGCCATGATAGCATAGCAACCAATGGATTGTTATTAAATTCCACCCAAAATAGTGAAGGTGAATGAATGCTAACCGTAAACCGAGATGACGAACGTCCAATCTGGCAGCAACTGCTGGACCAAGCGATCCATAATATTACCTCAGGAAAATGGCAGCCGGGTGAATTGCTACTACCCTCCCGCGAACTCGCTTCTTTAATTGGCGTTTCCCGTTCAACCATTCAGATTGTATATGAGGAGTTATTCAGCCGCGGCTACACTGTCACCTCTCGCCGCGGTGGAACGAGAGTTAGCGAATGGATTTATGCCACTCGTCCTTCAGAGGATGCTGCGCCAAAAGGACCTGTCCCTCCCGAATTGCCTTTATTAAACGCTACAGTCGGTCATTTGCACGGTTGGTTCGGGGACAAAGATCGTCAAAAGGTTGAGGTCGATTTCAGTCCCCATGAGCCATATTTGGACGAACATTTTCAAAAGATTTGGAGACGTTCGTTTTTACAGGCTTCCACAGAAACGAATCTGGACAGCTGGGCTTATGGCAATGCCTATGGATACCAGCCGCTACGAGAACAGATTCAACGTTATTTGTCACTTGAACGGGGCGTTCATGTAAATATCGATCAAATCATGTTAACCTCAGGTGCCCAGCATAGCATCGATTTGATCGCCCAAGCCCTTTTACATGAAGGGAATACCGTTTCTGTAGAAGATCCTGGCTTCCCTGCTGCCTGGATGGCAATGAAGTATCGGCGTATGCAAGTTATCTCCGTTCCAGTTGACGAGTACGGGTTATGCGTAGACCAGATTCATCCGTGCTCCAAGCTTGTCTATGTTACACCATCGCACCAGTGTGCGGTTGGAGTCATTATGTCGGAACCTCGCAGGCAACAATTGTTACACATGGCTGCCGAGCAGCAGTTTTGGATTGTTGAGGATGATTACGACAGCGAATTTCGCTATCGCGGCGACCCACTTCCAACCTTGTTCAGTCAGCGACCTCAGAACACATTGTATATGATGAGTTTTTCCAAAATGATTGCTCCCGGTATACGAATATCAGCAATCGTTGGTCCCAAAGAGGCCATTCGCCAGCTCGCCCAAGTCCATGAATTAACCTATCGGCATCTTCCGATTATGGAGCAATTAACGCTTACTCATTTTATTGAGCATGGTCATTTCATGCGCCATATGAGACGGGTTCGAAATGTATATCGCCGCAGACATGAAGCCATGACGAAGGCCATCATCACGACAGGTCTCGGCGAGCGCTTCACACTAAGCGGCGTAGAAACAGGATTGCATATCCTTCTTGAAGCTGATCAATCGTTTGATGAAGAAGCCGCGACGATCCTCGCACTTGAAAATGGAATCCGTGTTTATCCGCTTAGCAAGTATTGTTTGAAAAGTGATCGAAAAGGATGGGTGCTGGGTTTTGCTAAAGTAGATGAATCCACCATTGAAGAAGGCATTTTTCGTCTTGCAGAGATTACACGGTTTTACCAGGTTTGAACAATTTTTCTTCTTCTATTGGATTTTCTTTCGCAGTGATATGCTGTGGATCTATTCGGTACACCTGAACCGGACCACCGAATACTGCTGAACGGTATTTGTCTACGTGCTGCTTGGGTAAAGGCCGATTATAGTAGCCTGGCACATACTTATTCATCATTTCTTGTAACATGTGTGTAGCCTCATCCAGATCAACAATAGGCTCAGCTTTGCCAAAAATCATTACACTCATATACGCTGTGTCCGTCTTAGCTGGCACCGGATCAGTAATCGTTCCATATTCTTCACAAACTGTAAAACAGACCTCAGGATTAGCATCCACAACCTGATTTCTTCTCCCGCCGGTGGCACCATGGAAATAAAGCTTCCCATTTGTCCAAACAAAATTGAGCGGAACAACATACGGCAAATGACCATCAACCATTCCAAGATGTCCGATTCTAGCTTGCTGCAAAAATGTCTCAATCTTGCTCTTATCCAATACTTCTCTCATTTTGTAACGCACTCCACCCATTGTTATCACTCCTATTATTTTGAAATATGCTGCAAGTTTATCAGCCATTGGAGTGAATATATACGTCCAAAACAACCTGATTAAAGCAATCCATAATCTATTGTCTAAAGCATGAGAAAACGAAAAAGCTGCCGGAACATCCCGGCAGCAGGCATTTTCTTATTACTCCGTATGATTGATGAAATGGGCAATTTCTTTCACTCTCTCCATTGTAATCCCTTCTCTTTGCTCAACTGCAAGGGGATGATTCGTTTGCTCTAATTCTATTAAGGGAACCGCACCAACTTTTTGTGTATGTACCCATGTCTTTAAGGATAGGGTGGTTTCTGGATAGACGGAAAGCTCAGTCGATAACCAGCCAAAATAAGGTTCTTCCTTTTCTCTTCCTTCTACTTGTAGCAATTCATTCGATCTCAAAAAGTTTTCTTCACTAAGAGACACCCAGACACTCCATATAAATTTCTCATTACTATCTATTATTGGTATTTCAATGTGTCCTCTCATAAAGAAATACTGTTCATCAATTACACAAAAGTCTTTTATTAATTCTGTTCGTTTCTCTTCTGGTACCATGTAAAAATAATGTGGCGCTTCTATTCCGTAACAGAAAGGAATTTCATTTAATTCGTTGTGACAGTGAGGGCATTTCATCTCTTTTGCTCCTTATCATTTCTCGCCGATTTTTTATTTACATTACCACATATTTCATGACATGGATCATCTCCCATGCTACAAAAAAAGATCATCCCCAATCTAGCTGGAATGATCTCAATGTTGCTAATCAGTTTTGACAATACCAAACGGAAACCCGTTCCCTTACAAAATTGGCTACGTTGTCTATGTCATTAATATCGAAAAAGGGTAACCCCGGCTGACGCTTGTCCGTCCAACCTACGATCCCTACCAGATGAGTAACGATCGAGAAAAGCTCCTCATCTTCTGGCCTGCGAAGCAAAGCGAGCTTGGGATAGCCTTCACGCTTGAAGCCTTCTACCAAAACGAGCTGGGCCCCGGCATCTGCCAAGCGCTGGATCAGGACGGATAACTCCTGCGGCTTTTGCTCCACGATGGCCGTTTTCGTTTTGGATGTGATCGCAACCAGCGAGGCCCCGGCTTCACGATAACGCCAAGTGTCCTTCCCTGGCTGATCCCACTCAAAATCGTGTCCGCCATCATGCTTGATGACCCCAACTCTTATCCCTGCCTTTTCGAGAATCGGAATGAGCTTGGTGAGCAGCGTCGTCTTGCCACTGTTCGAATAACCGACAATCTGCAAAACACAAGGTGGCTTGACCATCTGCTATCCCTCTCTTCGCCAGGTTGGGGTTGCATGCGTGAGCACATCAACCAGCTCTCCTGCTTTTTTCCCGCTTCCCCCGGCTGGTATGATCATAAAGCATTCGCTGTCCTTCAACGTCCCCAGATTCCCTGCCTTTTCATTGAAATCAGGGATTGCGTGCAAAACCCCGTCTTTTTCGAGGAGCTTCCCTCGCAGATAACGTGGGTATGGACAAGGCTTCGTATAATCGACGCCGAGTCTCGCCTTAATCACCTGTTGTACGACATGGGTTTCTCCCGAGATGCGACGAATGGCTGCTCGCGCAAATAACTCAAACCCGAGGAAACAGGCACCCGGATTCCCTGATAGGGCAATCAACGGCTTGCCCTCCATGAGCATGGCTGTCGTCGGACTTCCCGGACGTATCGCGATCCGGTTGAACAAAAGCTCTACCTCAGGCTCATCTACTAAAGCCGCGATCACATCAAAATCCCCAACGGACACACCACCGCTTGAAATGACCAGATCCACGCCCCGCATGCATTCAGTAATTTTCTCCTTCGCCACTGCCAGATCATCCGGCAATCTCGAAAACGAAACAGGGATGCCCCCTGCTTCGGCAATCAAGGCAGTTAGCATCACCGTATTACTGTTGCGAATTTTGCCTGGAGCAAGCGGCTGATCAATCTCCAACAGCTCGCTTCCAGTCGAAATCAGACCGACACGCGGCTTGCAGAACACCTCGACCTGCGAATAGCCAAACGTAGCCAAGCTGGCGAGCGTACCTGCGTTAATCCGTTCACCCGTTTTGGCAATGATCGTTCCTTTGGCCATCTCTTCACTGCGACGCGATACATTTTCCCCAGGCTTCATCTCCCGCTTGATCCGTACAGTATCAGCCTCTTCGGCTAGGTTGTGCGTTTGCTCAAACATGATGACCGCATCTGCACCCGCAGGCATCATCGCACCTGTCATGATCCGCGTCGCGTAGCCCTTTTTCAATTCTCTAGAAGGTACTTGCCCGGCCGCAACCGTCTCTAGCACTGTTAGTGTAATCAGGTGGTCAACGGAGGCCCCAACCGTATCCGCAGCTCTCACGGCAAACCCATCCAGCGGCGAGCGGTCAAAGTGCGGCAAATCGTATGTTGCATGTAGATCAGAGGCCAGTATCCGCCCGTATGCCTCCCCGATCTGCACTTGTTCCGTTCTCCCTGTTACTACTTTTGCCAAAAGCTTGCTCATCGCTTCCTCAACCGAGATTGTTTGTCGCGAAAAACGCATGGCTTGTTCCCCCTAATCTTGACCACCCATTGCTGCAGCTCGTCAGCCGACGTTTACTTCCAAATCTTCTACTTCTCTCTCCACGTATTTCAAATCTTTATTGGCGTGGAAAGTGTCCGCTTTTTCAACCTTCACGGCTGTATTGTATTCGGGAATACCTGCGTATGTCTCGTATACACCCTTCGGAATGAGTACGTTCCCTTCCGGCCAGTGTACTTGAATATTTCCGCGTCTGGTGTCCTCGAATTTGGCACGTCCTTGGAACGTTCCATATTTATTGTAAACGACGATATTTTCGCCTTCTGCAATGCGCAGTTCTTTTGCATCCTCTGCATTGATCAGGATATCATAACGGTCCGCATTGTTGAACGGGTCTTTCTTGCTATAAATCATCGAGTTGAACTGCTTACCGCGACGAGTCGTTACATAGAAGTGTCCCTCTGGCTTGTTCAAATCCGGAATCTCAATCGGAATCAGATTCGCTCGGCCATCCGGTGTCGGGCATACGCCGCCTTCACACAACCATGCACCGCCCCATTGGAAAACATCTCCGCGGTTTTTCAGATGCTGGATACCATCGTAGTTCGGATTCGCCTGGGCAATCTCTGCGCGAATTTCAGCTGCGCTTGAGAAGTGCATCAGATGCTTTTTCTCCGGATTTACCCGTGCCGCCAGATCAACGTAAATCTCCCATTCCGAACGAGCTTCTTCAATTCGTGGCCCTTCCACTTCGGCACTGAAGTAAACCATACGCTCTGTACTTGTCGAAGTACCGCCACCCGGCTGCTCGTAGCGAGTCATCGCTGGCAGTACGATGACTTCTTCCTTCGCATCCACCAACGTAGATGTATTGAAAATGATGTCCTGATGTACACGAACTTCTATGCTCTCCAAGCATTTTTGCATGAAGTCCGGATCTGGCATCGTCTCCAGGAAGTTGCCGCCACTCGTATAGAACAATCTGGTCTTGCGTTCATGTCCATCTGGCAACACTGCATTTTCCAAAGAAATACCGACGATATCTCCTTGCCATTTCGGGATGGGGAAGTTCCAGAGCTTTTCGATGCGGTTCCAGGATTTTTCTTCAAAATCTCCACCTGGCAAGCTGAACGGATCGGCACCCATTTCACCAGAGCCTTGTACGCCAGAATGTCCGCGAATTGGCATAAGACCAGTGTGCTTGCGACCCAAGAATCCACGAAGGATGGCCAGATTGGCTACTTGAGAAATATTGTCCGTACCGAATTTGTGCTGGGTCAAACCCATACTCCATACGAATACACCATTTTTAGAGTTAGCGAGCAACTCCGCGAATTCCTTGATACGCTCGCGGCTGAGACCCGAGGATTCGACGATCTTGTCCCATGATTCATTCATCACATGCTTGCGCAGCTCTTCGATTCCGTTCGCGTGCTCCTTGATGAAATCATGATTGATCGCAGAACCTGGTTTGGCTTCCTCCATCTCGAACCATATCTTCATCACGCCGTTCATGAATGCGATGTCGCCGCCAATATTCACTTGATAGAAATCGTCCGCAATCTTCGTTCCGAACAAAGCACTATCTGGTACAGATGGGATCCAGTACTTCTCCATCGCTGGCTCTCTGTATGGGTTGATCAGGATGATTTTCGTTCCTGCTTTTTTCGCAGCATACATGTATTTCGTCGATACAGGCTGGTTGTTACCTGGAACAGAGCCCCAGAATACGAGCACATCAGTACCGATCCAATCCTGATAGTTACAGCTCGATGCACCAATCCCAACCGAACGCTTCAATGCGGTCTTGCTCGGCGAGTGGCAAATACGTGATGCATTGTCAATGTTGTTGGTTCCGAGGAAACGAGCCATTTTAGCTGCCGTGTAGTATACCTCGTTCGTAATCCCGCGAGCGGTCAAGAAAAAGGCCAGTTGTTTTGGGCTGATGTCTTTGATTTTTTTCGCAATGCGGTTCAGCGCTTCATCCCAGCTAATGCGCGTGAACTTGTTTTCTCCAGGTTTTCTGGACAGCGGATACGGGATTCTTCCCAGCTTGCGCAATTCTTCGCTGGATAACTTTTGTAGCGCCCGTACATCTTCGAACCATTTTGGATCCATCGCAGACATCGTATTGAGACGCAGCACGTTCAAGCGCGTGGTGCACAAATGCGGACCAGTCAACGTCTGATCGTAGAGTCCAGATACGCCGAGAGCGCAGCCATCGCATACCCCTTGGGTCAAAATGCGATAGGCATACCCCAAATTATCGCGATTGTCATAGGCCACTTTCATCGTATCGCGAATGTGATGCGGCTTGATTTTTCCGAGTCCCATCGGCATCAGTGAAGCCCATAAGGAAGGCTTCCACGAAGTATCCAGCTTAATTGGTCCGCCATGCTTGGTCTTGCCCATTTCTTTTATCTCCCCTCTAATAAACTCCATTGAGACGAAAAAACCACCATGAAACCGTCCCTTGTCCTATAGGAAAAGAGCGTGTTCACGGTGGTTGTCTACGGCAGGTTCGCTACCTAGTCTCAACTTCGTGTTTGCTTTCGCGAATTCCGTTGCGTCTAAGCCGGTGAACAGGAACGCTGCTTCGTCTAGACTTACGGTTCGTTTTTCATTCTTTTTTCAATGTCTTGATCAAATACAAAGATCGACATTCCAAAATCCCGTTCAATGTCAATATCGACGAATAGATCAACGAGTTTTGCTCCAAGAAACGCTTCCATGTCAACTGGCTGGTGTTTCCGATAGATCTCTTTGACCATTTCGGTTCGGGCAGCTCGTAATGTCTGCTTTCCGTCTTCCGAAGTGGCGATGAACTTTTCCACCGGAGAAAGGTTGCCTTCCATCTCGCAGATCGCCCAGTTCTTGCAGAACGTGGTGCTGATCTTGCTAGGTCCCTTTCCCATATGGCGCTTTCGGAAAGCCCTGACCAAATTACTGAATTCTGCTTCGAACTTATTCATCGAGGAAAATCACCTTTACTTCAAATCATTCTCTACTTAAACTTTACCATTGATTAACTAGCCAATTCAACAGACTTTTCTCTTTGTTTGGCTTCTTCCTTCAGTTTTTTGATATCCAGACGGACTAATAGCGAGATCACCAGAGCGACAACGAACATTCCTGCGAAAACACTCATTGTTCCTGTATAGCTTTCTGTCGTCTTGCGAACCCATGCTGCAAAGATCGGTCCTGCCAAGCCGGCAGCAGCCCATGCTGTCAGAATATAGCCGTGAATCGCGCCCAATTGCTTCGTTCCAAACAAGTCACCGATGTACGCGGGAATGGATGCAAAGCCACCGCCGTAACAGGTCATAATGATGAACATCGCAACCATGAACAGGATTGGATTGGACAGATTCGGCAACAGGAAGAACAATACCATTTGGATAACAAAGAAAGCTGTGTACGTATTTGGTCGTCCAATGAAATCAGACAGAGACGCCCAGCCGATTCGTCCCCCACCGTTGAACAAGCCGTTTAGCCCTACCATCAACGCTGCTGTTCCGACAGACATCCCCACCATTTCTTGCGCCATCGGCGATGCTACCGAAATAACGGCGATTCCACAAGTCACATTAATAAACAGCATCAGCCACAGCAAGTAAAAACGGCGTGTCTTGATCGCTTCGTTGGCAGTCAATTGGCACAAATCTTTTTTGATTTGCTTGCTGCCAACCGTTCCCTCAGCGGAAAATCCAGCCGGTACCCAGCCTTTTGGAGGTGGAGCTAAATATTGAGCCGAAGCCAACATTACAACAAAATAAATAATGCCCAAAATATAAAAGGTGTTCGCGATTCCTACATTGGCAATCAAAGCGTTCATAATCGGACTGGCAATCATGGAAGCAAAGCCGAAGCCCATAATGGCAAGACCTGTCGCTAAACCACGGCGATCCGGAAACCATTTGACCAGGGTCGATACTGGCGTAATATAGCCTACCCCGAGTCCGATACCACCCAGCACTCCATAACATAAGTACAGCAGAGGCAAGCTGCTCAATTGAATCGCCAAGCCAGCCCCGACAGTTCCTATTCCGAAAAAGATAGATGCGAGAATACCAGCTTTACGCGGGCCGTGCTTTTCGACATAATGACCGAGGAAGGCAGCAGACAGTCCCAAGAACAAGATCGCAATACTGAACGTAAATTGAACGTCTGGCAAGTCCCAGCCAAACTGCTCGGTAATTGGCTTGGTGAATACACTCCAGGCGTATACCGACCCAATCGAGATGTGGATGCCTACCGCAGCCAACGCGATGAGCCAGCGGTTTTTCACTTTTTGTTCCAAATCATTCATCTCCTTTGTAGTGGTCTTTAGCATACTGTGGATCCATCAGCAGCCTTCTCGAAAAAAAGAAAAACTGCTGATTTCACCGACTCACCCAAGTCTCCTATAAATGGAAACAAGGGCTACGATGAAACACAGCAGTTAATCATCAGCAGGAACGCTACATCAGCATCAACAAGCATTGTGTTCACTATGTAATTCGCTGCAAGGCTACAAAATAATCGGTGGCAGGGTCGCTGCTCCGTGTCAATCTGTCCTTACGCTATGAATACATGGAAAGACGAAAATTTTATGACACTTTTCATCTCACATAGTATACTACCATGTAAGCGTTCACTCGACAATATTTTCCTCACAAAATAGCCATGAAAACTTCATAATTTCGACAAAAAGGAGGCCAGTATGTCCGAGCTAACCATCACCACCCGATTGCCCGTGTTGAAAATTTCGGCTGACCAACATGGCTGGGAAGACGACGAAATCGTTACTGAGTACCCCCTCACGATTTTCCTCAATGATGAGGAATTCGCTACAATCGTATGCACCCCGGCCGACCTGGAAGAAATGGTCATCGGTTTTCTCGCAGCCGAGGGTGTCATTAAGAGCTATTCAGAAATCAAACAGCTTACGATTAATGAGGCCCAAGGGTTTGCTTACGTTGATTTGCATAAAGAAACGATCTTGTCGCAGAGCTTTTACTCCAAACGCAGAATTACTTCCTGCTGCGGAAAAAGCAGACAATCCTTTTACTTTTTTAGCGATGCGCGCACAGCAAAGCCCGTTGAAAACACAACAACTGTCACCCCTGCTCAATGCATGCACCTGATGAAGGAATTGCAAGCGTCGTCTGAGATCCACCGCCAAACAGGTGGCGTCCACAATGCAGCCCTCTGTACACCGGACGAAGTTTTGCTTCAGTTCTCCGATATCGGGCGTCACAATGCACTCGACAAGATCTATGGGAAATGCTTGCGAGATAACATTTCCACCACGGACAAAATTCTAGTATTTAGTGGACGCATCTCGTCTGAGGTGCTGCTCAAGGCTGCCAAGATTGGTGCGGGCATCATTTTGTCCAAGTCAGCTCCAACTGACCTCGCCCTGCAATTGGCAGATGAGCTGAAGCTCACCGCAGTCGGTTTTATCCGCAATGACAAAATGAACGTGTATACACAAGCTGAAAGAATTCTTCTGCTTTAAAGGAGCTATCAAGCAAAAGCGGGACAGGCTGTTGGTAATCTCAAAGCCCGAGTTAACCTCTCGGGCTTTTGTTCTTTGTACGTGGGAATTTGTTATTTGCAGCAGCAATGCTTCTTACTGTGATGCTTGCAGTGGTCGTCATCATCTTCGTCTTCGTCTTCGTCGTCATCCTCTTCTTCGTCTTCATCATCTATTTCATACTTCCTGCAACAGTGGTGGTCATGTTTTTCAAAGCATTTGCAATCATGGTGTTTACAGCAACAGCAGTGACCGTGACAATGTTCATGCTTTTTGCAGCAGCAATGCGGCTCATCGTGTTTTTTGCAGCAGCAGTGAGGCACGGAGTAATCGTCATGTTTCTTGCAGCAACAGTGGTGGTCGTGATATTTGTCGTGTTTTTTGCAGCAGCCGTGGTGGTCGTGATGCTTGTCGTGTTTTTTGCAGCAGCCGTGGTGATCGTGTTTGTCGGGTTTTTTGCAACAACAGTGGTGACCGTGGTGTTTGCCCTGTTCTTTGCACTTTCTTGTCATTGCGCTCCCTCCTTTCATTCGCCATCACTACTATTCATACGGTTTGTCCAGAGAAACGCTTGTATGATAGCCCTCTATGAAAAGCCCCTTTTTTCCAAACAAAAAACAGGACACGTCTCAAGCATGTCCTGTCTTTCTGCGTTTTTCTTCACTTTTTGCCTGTTCGTATTCTTCAGGTGTGTTGACATTAAAGACAGCCCAAGGGTCCAACCATTCATCAGGCAAGGGCAACACACGCAGTTCATCTAAAGTCCGCATCAATCTTCGCTGTCCATTCAATAGCGCCTGCTCCCAATTACTCTGTGTTCTCCGATGGTACACTGCACATAATGGATGGATTCGTCCCTCTGATTGGGCGACAATCACATCCCAGTCGTTGTTCTCCCTGGCAAATTCAATAAGTTTGGCTATTTGTACACGATCCATAAATGGCAGATCGCAGGACAACACCAGCAAAGCATCCTCTGAACTTACACGAAAAGCGGTAACCAGCCCACTTACAGGACCGCAGGATGGTACCAGATCAGGTGTGATTGTGACGGGCTGTTCATCAATTTGTTCCTTTTGTGTCACTTGAGTGCCCGAAAAATCGTTCGTTACAATGAAGCAAGACAAGCCAACCGCCTGTACTTCCTTTATCAGTTCTGTTAAAAAGGTTCCGTCTCTCCACGGTAATTTTTGCTTTGGCGAGCCCATTCTACTGCTCTTTCCGCCCGCTAAAATAACCGCACCGATACGCAGCTGCTGCATAAATTTCCTCCCGGGTGTTGACAATAATCCTTATTAGTTTATAATAAGTTTAAACAAATAATAATTATAAATAAGGAGAGATTCTCATGGAAAACACACTCTACAGCGTTCTAAATAAACAAGTAGCAGACTGGACAGTGCTCTATACGAAACTACACAATTTTCACTGGAATGTAAAAGGACCGCACTTCTTTACGCTCCACGCAAAATTTGAGGAATTGTACAACGAAGCAGCAGCGAATCTTGATACCCTCGCTGAACGAGTCCTCTCCATCGGTGGAAAGCCTGTAGCGACTTTGGCTGCATGTCTGAACACAGCAAGCATCACTGAAGCAGAAGGAAACGAAACAGCTGAGCAAATGGTAGAAACGATCGCGAGAGACTTCTCCATTCTCGTAGATGAACTGAAGCTAGCTATGGAAACGGCAGACCAAGCCGACGATGAAGGGACAGCCGATATGCTGTTGGGAATCCGCAGCAGCCTGGAAAAACACATTTGGATGCTCAAGTCCTTCTTACAATAAGCATGTAAATCAATAGACACCAAAAGGCGATTGTGCATAGGCACATCGCCTCTTTTTGGGTCTTGCCTCCCGTGAAACTGCCTTTTGCCCCCTAGTTACCTAGAGCTAGAGTGAAAAAATCAGTTTCCGCCCGTCCTTTTCTACTTTTACTTGGGGCAAATACTTTAATGACTTCTGTACACCAATGTAGGGACTAGCAAACTCTACCTGGTGCCGTACTTTCAACACGGAGCAGAGATCAGCCAATGACATTGGAGACATTGCTTCCCGTAACAGGTTTTCGATGTGCTTCGCAACTTCCACATAATCATGACGAATGTGCGCCTTTCTCACTTTCATTCGCTTCATCAAGTCATCTGAAAATTCCTCTGTTGATATAGCTACATCGTCTGGATTTTCTTCGTCTCCGATCCCGACTTCGTTATCCAGCTCGCGAATGCGGCTCAAAAGCTGCTTGATGTCAGCTCCCAACTGCTTGTCCTGATCGACATACTGTCGACGCAGTGCCATACGCTGCTCTAGCATGGCCTGCAATGTCATTTGTAACGCTTTCCGTTCGTTAAACATTGCGTTATGTATTCCCCTTTTCGCAAAAAGTAGAATGATGGAATTATATCCAATGATAATATAATTCTCACTAATTGGAAACGGGGGAATTTAAGTGGCAAAATCCTCAACGTAAAGACGGGACTATTTTCCCATTCATCTTTCCAGCCTATTTTAAGCTGCCTTCCCCTCGCTCAATCGATCCGTAATCACCGCAATCGCACCATCACCCGTTACGTTACAAGCGGTACCAAAGCTATCCTGCGCGATGTACAGAGCAATCATCAACGAAGTCAACGTGGTAGTAAATCCAAGCATGGTCTCCATCAATCCAAGTGCTGCCATGACTGCACCACCCGGCACACCTGGTGCTGCGATCATTGTTACGCCCAGCATCAAGATGAATGGAAACATCACACTAAAGGATGTCGTCATGTCATTTAGCATCATGACTGCCATGGAACAGCTGACAAGCGTAATCGTGCTTCCGGAAAGATGGATCGTTGCACAGAGTGGAACGACGAAGTCCGCGATTTTTTCGCTCACACCGTTTTTCTTGGTCTGATTGAGTGTCACAGGAATGGTGGCCGCAGATGATTGTGTTCCAATCGCTGTGAAGTAAGCGGGAAGCATATTTTTTATCAGCGTGAATGGGTTTTTGCGTCCCATCTGGCCTGCTATCATGTACTGCACGAACAAATAGAATAGATGCAAGACGATAATCATGACGAAAACTTTCACGAATACGGACAAAATCATGGTGACTTGTCCACCATAGGTCAGATTAGAAAATACAGACAGGATATGGAAGGGAAGCAACGGGATAATGACGGAAGCGATCAGCTTCTCGACGATATCTCTCAAGTCTACCATTACATTTTGCAGGGCGTTCCCTTTGATGACAGTCGCTCCAAGACCAAGGGTAAAGGCGAGCAACAATGCTGTCATCACACCTACAATCGGCGGCATGTCCACAGTAAAGAATGGCTTCACTAATGCTTCCTCCGGGTTGGCATACTGATTCACCAATCCACCTACCTCAAGAATGTGTGGAAAAATACTCGCACTGACCCAATAAGCAAGCGTTCCTGCAAGGATCGTCGACAGGTAAGCAACCCCTGTGGTTACCCCAAGCAACCGCCCTGCGCCTTTGCCCAGCTCACCGATGCCTGGCGCGATAAATCCAATGATAATCAACGGAATCGCAAATCCGAGGAAATTTCCAAACAGGCCACTAAATGTAGCCAATCCTTTCACAACCCAAATCGGCGAAATAGAGCCGATTCCGACCCCAAGGACAATAGCGATCAGGATTTTGGGTAGTAAACCTAGATTTTTCATCAATATTGAACCTCCGTTTAGTATTAATAAATGATGTCCACGTGGAATGGACTTTGTCTCTTTTACGCGGACTGATGAATAACAAGGTAACATATTCGGGATGAGATTGTCATGAATCGTAAAAAAGTAATAATATTCAAATTAAAAAGAAACCCCCAATGAGCGTTACTTACTCACTTGGGGGAACGATTCTTATTTGGCGCAAAGCACCTGGCGAAATTCCTCTTCGATGTCTGCCAATACGCGCATAGCATTCGCTAGCTCCTGCTCATTTTTTTCCACGATCAGTGTGTGACAACGTCCAAATTGCTTTGCCTGCCTCTCTTTCATTGCCGCCAGCTCTGGTGCATGCTTCGAGAAAAACACAGCAAAATCCATGGCTCGCCTCGCACCTAATTGGAAAGCAAAATAGGAGAGATGACCAATTTCTGCTGGGGAGAGTCCGCCCTCCTCTTCGATCCGCTTGACTACCCGCAAGATCGCTTCCTTTCCGTATAGGACCGAAGCGTTTCGTTTAGCCGATGCACTTTCCTGATAAATCCCTTGGAATAAACGGAGGGCATTTGCAGCTTGTTCCTCCTCTGACGGACTGCCTACACGCTTTGGTGCTGTCCAGTAGTGATAAGAAAAGAGGCGATCGAAGATTTTTTCGGCTTTCCATGCCAAGACAAATTGGGACAATGGCAAGCTCACAAAAGGGAATCCTGCCGGATCATGCAGGTAGATTTCTTGCTCATCCATCCTGTAGGCGAGAACAAAATGGTCAGCTCCTCCCAAATAAGCTGCATTCGGATTATACGTCAAATAGCCCATATCAAGTGGTCCGAGCAAAACGGGCCCATGTTCCATATCACGCCGTAATTCCTCCAATGGTGGCTCTCCCTCAGCATCCGCTGACTTTTCCGTCCAGCGAAATCCTAGTAGCTCCAACGCATGACTTACACCACGATCTGGAATCTCTTGTCCGAAATAAATGACTTTCTGCTCCTCATGCCACATCGCCCCGATGCCTACTCCAGAGAGTACTTCAAGTACAGCAGGCGATACCTTCTCCCCAATTGTCTCCAAAAGCATAGCTGAAGAATTTGCGTAGCAGTACGCGCCACTTCCGATGTACGGTAACATGCTTTTCTCCCTCTTTCTCGTCAATGTATGGCTTACCTATCATTGACTTCGGGACATATGCTTTTCTGACAACGCTTTGCAAAACGCTTCTAGTTGTAACCTTCTTACCTATAATCCACTTCATTCTTCCTCTTCTTCCGACATGACGAAAAACTCTTTCTCCAATCCGGTTTTCTCCCAAAAAGCTTGAGCCGACTCATTTTTCACATCCACAAACACTTGAATGTGCGAAACTTCTTGCGCGAGAAGCCAGCTTTTCAAGCTGTGATAAATCGCTTGCCCCGCTTTTTGTTTACGATATGGTGGAGCCACATACAGTTCATCTACGTGCCCCGAGTAAGTTTCATACACCATCTCTTTTTTCAAGGAGGCAAGTCCATAACCAACAAGCTGGTCGTCATCGTCGAGCGCAATATGTACGACTCCGTATGCCGACCGACAATATTGAACCACCTGCTGTTCGATGCCTGCCATTTCTCCATCTGTTAGCTCGTATTCTGCGGTTTCGATTGCGTTTTGATTCCATAGTTCTACGATTTCCTTCAGGTAACGGCTATCTGCTTGTAGCTGTTCAATGCGCATGTTTGGAAAAATCCTCTCTTACGCGAAATATTTTTTGAAAAACTCCATTTTCTCACTCACGAAAGCATCATCCGAATCGATGCTACCCATGATATGAGGATCATGCATGCACAGCCCCATTAGCCACAATTGGCGAATGCCTGTCATGAGCGGCACCGCTGCCTGATCGTTTTCAGATAAGGGACGAACCTCGGTATATCCTTTTAGAAAAGCATTCCATAGCGACTCCACCAGTTCCTCATCTTCCTCGATCAATATTCGGCTCAGCTTGAAAGCAGCCAGATCATACGCCCGCCAGCCATATCCGCACAGGTCGAAATCAAAGTGGGTATAGGTGTTGTCCTCACAAAAGTTCGTATTAAAATTCCCTTGAAGGTCTCCGTGGCAAATCCCCCAGTCGAGTCCGGCACGGATATGCTCGTTCAGCTTGGCTTCCAGCTCCATCGCCAGCCTTTGGAGAAATTGAAGATCTTCCTTCCGATGCTGCAGACGTGGCTCGATGATGGCTAACGGGCGATGAATTAGCGTCTTGGCGTTCCACACCTCGCGAGCTTGCTGTGTGGAAAAGCCTTCTGCTTTGACATGCAGCTCCGCAACGGCTCTGCCGAATCGTTCGCTCAGTTCCTCGGTATCCATTTCTTGCTCCTTACCCTCAGCAAAAGTGAACAACGAACCAAAGCGATTGCCCTCTGCTGCTTGCAGTCTCAACACATGCTTGCCTGAGCCGTCTGCAATTGGCGCAGATACAGGTACTCCTTGTTTATTCAAATGGAGCAACAGCTCCATCTCGAACGCGACTGCTGCTTCCTCTGTTCGCCAATCACTGCGATACAGTCTGAATATTCGTTTTTGATCGCTCGTCTTCACGAGGTACGTATCGTTCATGCCTCGAAGCATGTAGTGAACGGATTGTATTTGTTCGGTTGGGTATGCTTCCTGAAGTACTTTCTGTAATGCTTTTTCACAGATCGTTGAGTAGACGACGGGTACATGCATAGTCATGCTGCTCCTTTTTTGCCAAGTATTGGTGAGTTATTATGGAAGACGTGTGAATCGGGAAAAGGACACAATAAAAAAGAACCTTGAAGGGCTAATGGCCGATCAAGGTCTGGTACAGGCTGCGACGATTTGTCCCCCTTACTGAATAAGCTCTTCCAGGAATCGGGCAACATAAGTAATGGATTTGTATTCGTCACGCTCATCAGAAGGCTTGATGTCAAAAAGAGTTATTTCCTCACTTTTCCCTTGATCTCTCGCAATTCTTCGAGAATCAGATCGTATTTGTCGCTGTATTTGTCCAGCAAGTCTTGCAGTCGCCCCTCGCGCTCGCGATTTGCCTTCATAATATAAAACAACAACCAGACAAACAAAGCAGCAAATGGCCCTTGCTGAAGTAATACGGTTGTTACTTGATCTTCCATGTTTGATCTCCCCTTTTGTCACTGTACAGAACGAGTGCCCCCGCATCGTTCTTATCTGTATTTTGTACAAAGGGCTTGTACATAATTCGTTGAGGGCAAAATTTTTATCCATACTTTTCTTTTTCCCTCTCATTTAGTACAATAGGCTTGTACATCCTCACAGGAAGGACTGGCACGCTCATGCTATCTCAGCGCTTACGCACAGCTCGTAAGACAAAAGGTCTGACCCAGGAAGAGTTGGCAGAGCATGTCTGCACGACCAAGGGGACGATCAGTAACTACGAGAATAACCACAGCACACCACCGAATGACATGCTGCGGCAATTGGCTGATGTGCTGGACGTCACGACCGATTGGTTGTTGGGCCGCACAGATGAAGTCACGGCTTATATTCTCCCAGCAACAGGAGAGATAAATCAACGTTCGTTGGACGAGCTCTTGCAGGAAAAGATCGATGACCCCGACGACTACTATTTCCTAGACGGGTATCTGGACGCTTCAGAAGAGGAGAAAAAAGAAATTCGCCGCTACTGGTACGACTTGAAGAAACAGTGGAAAGTCCGTAAAGTACGCGAGGAACGCCCTCCTTCTTTGTTTGACATCACGGAAGACATCAAAAAAAAATAACCCCAGTGCGGGGTTTTCTTTTCAACCAAAAACAGAACGTACGTTCTTTACCATTCATCTAGGAGGTCCTTGATGCTTCACTCCCTTTTGCAAGAAATCTGCGAACCGCAAACATGGCTCGAGAGTCGCGTGTACTTGTTGCTTCAACATCACGGCATCGATTCGCCCGAACAAATCGATCTGCATCTGCTATGCGAGACGTACGGAATCGAGATCCATCACATTTGCGGCAGGAGTCGTACACACGCGCACCCCTTTTCGCCGGGACGTTTTGTCATTGCGGTGGACGAGCGCCTCGATCTGGCAACCCAGCGGGTAAAAATCGCGCATGAACTCGGACATTTGCTTCTTCACGAAGGCATTCAGCCCCAGAGTAGCGAATGGATGATTGACTGGCAAGAATCGCAGGCAAATCATTTTGCCGAGCATTTGCTGCTTCCCATTTACATGATGAGCCCCCTTTTGGCCGATTGCTCGCGATACAACGCTCCGGCTGTGTTGGCTCAGCGCTTTCAGGTGCCGATGCCTCTTGCCCGTGCCCGTTTTGAGCGCATACTGAGCCGTATGTATGCCAAAGGTTTTCCTGTCTATGGGTAAATGACGACATTATTTTTATGCAGGAGGCGATACCTGATGAAACGAGTCTTTATTGCTGGTGATGCATACACGACTCATTTTTTTGATCTCGCCTTGGAACAAGACGAGGAGCTGTCGCTGTTACCCTCTTTGCAGGTAGCCAGCTATCACGTGGCCCGCTTTGCTCTCATCATGCGAGATGAAGGCCTTAGTGGTCTCGGTATTTTTCCTGGAGATGCCCTCTTGATCTCAGACTTTTCGATGGAGCCTGTAAAAGACAGACCTGTGTTGATCCGACAGGAGGGGCAGTTCCTTGTACGCATCGCAGCAGACGTCAATCCATTAGAATGTCTGTTTACTACCACCCGCGAGCAAGACACGCCCATGCTACTCCCCTCGGAAAATATTCGCATTACAGGTGTGGTATCCGGGATTATTCCACGTTCATCATCGTGACATCATTAAGCAGCCAATCCTTGATTGCTGCCACCGTTTGCTGCCACTGCTCCTGCGGAGTAATGGCAGCGGGCTTGTCACCCTCCTGCGATCCATAGCTTCCGAACTGCGAGTGGTTTCCCCCTTCTATAGTCATGTACACCGTACGCTCCGGCAAATATTGCTTGCTCTCCTCAAACCTTTCCATATTAATAACACCGTCGCGAGACCCGAGCAAAGACAGCACAGACAAATTCACCTTCTTCAAGTTCCCCTGACTGTTCGGATACGCTCCCAGTAAAAACACGCCGTTGATTCGGTCCGGGTGGTTTGCTGCGAATTGAGCTGCCATAGTACCACCGAGTGAATGTCCTCCGATGACAAACGTTTTATTTGGGTACGCGTTTAATACTTGTGTGGCTCTCGTCATATCACTCACAGCCAAATTTAGCGGCATTCGTGCGAGAAAAACATGGTAGCCGGAGCCTGCCAAGGCACGTGCAATCGGTGCATAGCTCTCCGGTTTAACGAGTGCTCCCGGATATAAGATGAGTCCCGGTTCGCGTGACTCCCCGCCTTGGAAGATAATCCAGTCATTCGTATCCATGACCGTTATCCCTTCACCGCCTTGCATAGCCGTTAGTGCTGCCTGATCGGGCTGATATGGCTGCAAATACCATATAGCCAGACAAATCGCTGCAAGTGTCACCAATACGAGTGCCTGAAACCATTTTTTACGCGCTTGACTCATCCTACCACCCCGTTTCCGCCCCTATGTATGATGCTACTTATTATGTCTCAAACACGCTGCACATGTGCATAAATTGTGAATCTCGACATTTCCGTAGTGTTGACGAACTGATTTTTACTTAGTAGTATTCAAACATACTACTTGATTTTCGCCAAAAAGAGAAGGGATGGGAATTGTTATGAACCTACAGGATGTGCAATTTTGCGAGGAACTGGTAAGAAGTGCTGGATTGGAGCTGCTAGTGGAATTTGAAAAAGGCGCGCCTTGCCACAGCAAGGAAGCAATGGCTAAACGCTTTGAAGAGGTGCATCCCGTGGTCGAAGCTCGAATAAAGCGCTCATAATCCGAGCGGTTCCCCACCTATCAATTCTCTGACGCCGAATTCGATCTGGCTGCACAGGAAAAGCCTGAATTTACAAGTCCTTATTGGGTGATGGATGCAATCGATGGAGCCGTTCACATCCAAATCGCAGCTGAGTGAGTGCATTCTAGGGACGCTCTTTGCTTCCTCCGAGCCGATGAACCATTTGGTCGGAAAGTATACAGCGAATTCCTTGACGCGAGTGATGCCAGATGCTTTTGCCATCCGCATGCAAAGCGCGGTATCACTTCATCTGGCCTATGTGGCGTGCGGTCGACTCGACGGTTACTGGGAATACGGTGAAGGGGTGTATGATTGGCTGGCTGGTGCTCTTTTGGTCCAGGAAGCCGGAGGCAAAATTACGGATACACAGGGGAATGATTTTTGCTGGAAAAGCACAGGCATCGTAGCAGCAGGCTCGACCATCTTCCCTCGGCTGCTCCAATTGACCCCGGCTTCATAACGAACAGATAAAAAGGGTGAGCCTATGCGCATCACCCTTTCTCCTTTTTCCGCTCACGAAAACGGCGCACCTTCATCAGGTTTCCGCACATTTTGTCATCGCACCAGCGGCGCACCCGGTTGCGGCTTTCATCATAAAACACCCAGCGGCAATCCTCGTTGTCACATATTTTGATTCGCTCCAGATGCTGCGGGGCAAGCAGCTCTGCGAAAGAAGCCGCAATTTGTGCCATGACGAGAGGCCAGCCCTCTGCTTGGCTGGATTGCTTTTGCCTGTAGCCGCCCTCTTCATCTACATACAACACCTGCGTATGAAAAGGGGCGAGAGCCAACACTTTGTTCAATTCCGCAAGGTCCTCCTCTTGGAATCGGTCTCCACGGACAACGGCTTCCAGCATACGTCTCAAACGCTCCCGCAATTGCAAAAGAGCCGCGGCATACGCCTCATTCATCGGCAGCGGAGCGGTTAGCTTGTATGTTTGCAAAAAGGATGACAGCCATTCCTGGTTCTCCAGGCGATTTTCCCAACGACCAGAACCGCGCCAATCCCGCCAATCACTATTTAAGAAATCAATACAAAGCCAGTCCATGCCATCCACTCTCCTGACGAAACCCTTCATTTTTCTCTCTTGTATGACCATACAGGATATGGTAATCTTTATTCGTAACTATCGTAAGTCAATTAGCTAGTTACATACCCGTTTCTTATTGCTATTATAGCGTTTCATCAATCTGTTTCACAGACGAGGAGGAAGCGTATGAATCGGAAGGAATTGCTTTTGCACGGATGGGAATGTGCGTATGACAAGGAAGACTGGTATCCACCCCTAAAAGAAGTGCTTTCCGGAGTATCAGCAGCGGAGGCTAGCTGGCGCCCTGTGGGAGAAGCAGCCAACACCATCTGGGAAAACGTCAGCCACCTTCTTTATTACAAAGAACGCCTCTTGCATCGTCTTTTGGGCACCGAATTCCCTAGCTCCGCTGAGACGAACGATGATACCTTCACCCCATCGGGTGGACCCGATGACGAAGACGCTTGGCAAGCTACCCTCTTGCGTATGGAAAGCGTCCACCGCCACATTCATGAACAGCTTTCCTTGCTGACGGATGAAGAGTTAGACCAGATAGCTACCTATACACCCATTTACCAAAACGTACTGAGTCTTGTCTTGCATGATGCGTTTCATACGGGACAAATCGTCCAAATTCGCAAGCTGCAAGGCTCCTGGCCTGCCAGACGCTCATTTGAATAACAAAATTTCACATTGATTAATCCCGAACAATCCTTTATAGTTGATAAATCACATAATTTCATACATGTTATCCTCATCTTTCACGGTGAGGATAGAGGTCGCGGCTTTTATATCATCCTGTACGAGATTCAGAGAAAATCAATGACTCCAGGTAAGGAAAATCCGCCGAAGCTCATATCGCGTCTCTGTGCGATTGGGTTGGGGCTGTACTCGAAAGGGGCAGAACTGTCACGTTTGCATGCCAAGCAAACGTGGTGAGCTATCTTCAGTGAAGGCTTGGTGGGGATTGGATGATACCGCCCTATGCCATTTTTTTGGCTATGGCGGTTTTTTAATTTCCGACCTTCCTTCTCAAAAATCAAGAAAGGTCGTGCAAGCAGCTTATGTCACAAAATCAATTGCAACGTGGTTTGAAAGCCCGACACCTGACGATGATCGCCATCGGCGGCTCGATTGGGACGGGATTGTTTCTCGCGAGTGGAGGCTCGATTCATTCCGCCGGACCAGGTGGAGCTTTAGTCGCCTATCTCGCTATTAGTATCATGGTTTACTTTTTAATGACCAGCTTGGGGGAAATGGCGGCCTTTATGCCTGTTTCCGGTTCGTTCTCGACGTATGCCACACGGTTCGTCGATCCATCTCTCGGCTTTGCTCTCGGTTGGAACTACTGGTACAACTGGGCGATTACCATTGCCGTCGAGCTGTCAGCTTCCGCACTCATTATGAAATATTGGTTCCCGGATACCCCAGCGATAGTGTGGAGCGCTTTGTTCCTCGGATTGCTGTTTGCCTTGAATCTCCTGTCTGTGAAGGCCTATGGAGAATCTGAATATTGGTTCGCCTTGATTAAAGTAGTAACGGTTATCATCTTTATTATTGTCGGTGTGTTGATGATTTTTGGCATTATGGGTGGTCAAGCAGTTGGCTTCCAAAACTTCACCAAAGGCGACGCGCCATTCAATGGCGGCTTCATGGCTCTGCTCGGTGTCTTTATGATTGCCGGATTCTCTTTCCAAGGAACAGAGCTGGTTGGAGTAGCAGCTGGGGAGAGCGAAGACCCTGCCCGCAATATTCCGAAGGCCATCCGTCAAATTTTTTGGCGCATCCTGCTCTTCTACATCCTCGCTATTTTGATCATCGGGTTGCTGGTTCCATACGATAATCCAAATCTGATCAGTGGCGACCTTACGGATATTGCGATCAGTCCGTTTACGATTGTATTTGAAAATGCCGGTTTTGCTTTTGCAGCGTCCGTCATGAATGCCGTTATTCTTACGTCTGTATTGTCTGCTGGTAACTCTGGCATGTACGCCTCTACACGCATGCTGTGGAACTTGGCGAAAGAAGGAAAAGCACCAAAATGGTTCGCAAAAGTAACAAGTAACGGCGTACCGATCAATGCCTTGATCTTGACTGCGCTCATCGGCGCCCTTGCTTTTCTGTCCTCTCTGTTTGGGGAGGGCGAAGTGTACGTATGGCTTTTGAATGCGTCCGGTATGTCAGGCTTCATCGCTTGGCTGGGAATTGCCATTAGTCACTACCGTTTTCGCAAAGCGTTTATCGCTCAGGGTCGAGACTTAAGCGAATTGCCTTATCGAGCAAAGTGGTTCCCGTTTGGACCGATTTTTGCCTTCATCATTTGCTGTATCGTTATTTTGGGGCAAAACTACTCCGCATTTATGGGGGGAACGGTCGACTGGTATGGCGTCCTGGTCTCTTACATTGGCCTACCACTCTTCTTACTCATTTGGCTCGCTTATAAAATCAGCCAAAAGACCAAGGTCGTCCCTCTTGAACAAGTAGACTTCAGTATGGATGAATACACGAAATAATCGAAGAAAAATTTCGGACTCCCGTGATCTAGACGGGAGTCCTTTTTCATGTTTGCCACCCTATTAAAAACTGCCCTAAAATAACCGATAGTATAGAAAAGAAGCAATTGAGATCCGTTTCCTTCTGTCCTCACAACTCATACTAGTCATCTGATAAAGGGTAACCATGATCTCCCTGCCTTCACGACTGAACATGAATCCATGTGAGGAGAGTAGAACATGCAAATCCACTCGTATTCCCGCTACCTACCCCCCCAGCTCCCAACTAGCCAAACTGCACCTAAAATGGTGACAGGAACTAGTCTGGGATTGCCCAAACCCGATACGGTAGACCTTCGTTCACACAAGGCACGCGAGCTACCTGCTGATGCCATCGAACATCACAGCGTCCAATTTTTCTTTAGCACGGAGATTAATGAGCGTTTGGATAAAATTTTCGCAGATAAACCACCTGAGGCTCGTAAAGCCTTTGACCACATCCTGGAGCGAAACTTTTTCAACTCCCAATCCACCTACACCGATGAAGAAAGAGCTGCTTTGGTAGAAGTCGGTTTAACCCAAGGCAAATATTTAGCAGATCAATACATGGCTGATGGGAAAAATGCTGCTGAATTTTTGGATACCCTCCATCTGCTCGCAGGCGTTGCCAAAACACGAAAGGTTGACCCTGCAACTGGCAGTGTCAGCTACGTAGAGCTTCCGCAAAAACCACAAGGGGCGCCGAACGACTATGTTAATCCATCCAAGCTGATGGAGCGGTATGACCCGGAAGCCTATAAAAAAATGCAAGCGGCCACAACCAATCAAACAGAGAAAGTAAGCATGCTGATTCAATTCGTCAAAAAGCTGCAACATCGTCCTGACTGGATCACACAATACCGAAACGAACAAGCTACGCTTCTCTCCGATTTAAAAAATACAAAAATCACTAACCGCTTTGAGAATGTAAATACAAAGGACACCACTGAATTTGTTCGTCAAATGAATACGCTCACTGAAGATGCTCCCTTTTCCGATATCACATCATTGCTACAAACGAATCTTGCTTCTTTTATGAAGAGCCTGGTCAAGAAAACGAGTTAACTGCACAAAGATGATCGGCACAGCCCCTCCCGAACTTTCTGGGACTGGGGCTGTTTTTTCTGGTGTAGTCCGAGTCCCGTTGCTTTTCCATTTAAGGAAATGTACAGGCAGGTGGTGGATATACTAATCCATAAAGGAGGAGACGAACATGGATGACAATCGCGAAAACGACCTGCCTGATTTCAAGCAACTGGATGACAGACTGATCGCTCAACCTCCCACTAGTCCAATACTCGCAATCCGTACCAATCTGGACAAGGAACCAAATGACGTCGACAATCCGTATGTGCAGCAAGACTCTACATCCACTGGACAAAATAAGGGGGAAGCAAATGACTGATCGTACCTCACAGGAAAAGCCCGACATGGGTTATAACGGAAGCAATATGCATGGTTACTCCCTTACGCCAAAGGAAGGGACATTGGACCAAACTGCCAAATCGGCTACGGAAAACAAAGAAAACAGGGACAAAGAATAGTACTTTTCCCATTATGAAAAACAAATCCCCTTTGGGGAAACAGGCAGATGCTCACTTTGCCTGTTTCCGGAAGGGGATTTCTTTTGGATTTCTGACCAAGAACGTGGTGAAAACATTTTTTCATTGACGAAATTGTGTTGGAAATATATACTTTTTATGGATTTGCCAATGAGAATCATTATCATAGTCGTATATATAATCAGGAGGATCCCCATGAAATCTAGGCTTTTCAAACACATTTATAGCACAACTTTAGTCACTTCTCTCCTCACAGGTGGCGCCCATTTTGCTCTGGCCGCTCCACTCGTAGCCACTGCGGAACAGACGGATCTTTCCCCTTTGTCGCTAGATTTCGCAGTCGAACAGGCAATAAAGTCCAGCATTGATCTGGAGCTGCTTCGGCTTGAATTAGATATTACGGAGTATGAAACATCCATCACACTAAGAGAAAAAGAAGGAATCAAAAAAACCGACGTCATAACTCTGGCTGATGCAAAAAAGAAATTCGAGGACGCCGCCAAAGCGATCAAAGAAGTGGTTTTCGATGAAGTAGCCCTGAATACACAAAAAAACTCCGTTCAATTGCAAGTACATAAAGCTTTCTTCGAAGTCCAATCATTAGACGCCAAAATCAAAGCGCAAAAGAAGAGCTTGCAAAGACAGTACTGGTTGAACTCCCAAGAAACAGAGGCTCACAAAAATCTTGCTGCCCTTGAAGCCAGCTACAAGCAAGCATTGGCCAAGCTCAACGATTTATTGAATGAAAAAGCAGACAGACAATGGAGAATGATCGCGACTGATCTGACCCAGCACGAGCTGCTTTCCCTGGAGCAATTGCAAGCAAAAGCTTTTGAAAAGCGTCCTGAGATGATCAAGGCGCAAGCAGAAATAGACTTTACCCAAGTAAGAATTGATTACACGGCAGAGTATTCGGCACTAAGCACACATAAAGGAATAATTGCAAAAAATGAGCACAAAAAAGCGGAACTGCAAAAACAAAAAACGCAAAAGAAAATCGGTCAAGAAGTAAGTGACAACTATACGAAGGTACTGGCGGCGAAAAAGGCATTAGAAGAAAGTACAACAAAGAAAGAAACCGCATTGGAGCGCTATCAGGCAACAATCGATCAATATAGATTAGGGAGAGCATCCATGAAAGAACTGATGGAAAACGAAGCAAGCCTGTTTGACTCTGAAACAAAAGCAATTGAATCGGTTTATCAATACAATCTCGCTGTTACCACCTTGAACCAGTCAACTGGCTATTAATATTCCTCATTACGAAGGATCTCATTTATTCATTTAAAATAAAGAAGGCTTCATCTCAAAGGGTGAAGCCCTTACTCATTTAACAATCTCTCAAAAACTCCCGGCATCACCAGACGACCACCGTCTACACCAAAATCCTCTATAAACCACCAAGCCGATAGCACACTATGGCAATACGCCCACGCCAACACTCTCTCTTTTTGCAAAGATAGCGCCTTCGTCAGCCCATCGACCCGCTGCTTCATTACCTCTTCTACCCCATCCTCTGGCAAATGGTTCAGCAAAAACGGAATCACCTCGTATTCCCTCTCCCCGATCAGTCCTTTTGGATCAATTGCCAACCACGGCTCTCTTTCTGCGCGCAAAATATTTTCATGATGAAGATCACCATGCAACAGGCACAGTTCTTTTTGTGTGGGGAGAAGCTTTTTGTACCATTGCATAGCCCGCTCCACCATTTGCTCGGGAATCGGTCCTGTCCCCCCTTGGAAATGAGGGCGAAGCTTTTCCAGTCCCACAGCCCAGTCTGCTATCGTCGGAAACGTAGGCGCAAGCTTGCCACCTTTCGAAACGGGTGTATGCATTCTTTTGATCACGTCCGCCAAGCATTGCATTCGCTCATCTTCGCTACTCAGCTTGTCCAGCGTCTCTCCTGGCATGATGCGCTCCAAAAGCATGATCCCTTTTTCCTCGTCCGCATCGAGCAGCTGCACCATTCCCCTGCCTGCAAAAGCCCGAATCGCTGCCAGCTCTCTCTGCCAATCCAGTCCAGGCACTCCCAGCTTCAGCACCGCGCTCCTCCCATCCTGCAACACAACTGGTGCTACAAAGTTATAGGAGAGTGGAAACGGCTCAAGCACTTTTAATAACCACCGTGCTTCGCATTCGGCAATCAGCTCATGAAAGGAATTGAGCCAGAGACGACCTGCTTCTTCATGAACGCTCACAACTGTTTGGGTAAAATGGGTCGGCAGTGAAATCATTAAGAATCCCTCCTCGAACTACTTGCAAAACATCCTTTTGCATTAGCTTTCAAGCTGTTCCTTTACCGCAGCCGCGTAAGAAGAAGCGCATTTCCAGTCAAGCGCCTCTGGAGCCATCCCAGCTTCGGAAAAAATGGCGGGGAATTTCAGCTTCACCTATGAAACACTCCATCGAAACCTCAACGTTTGAAGCGCTCCCGCCATTTTTTCCGAAGCGGCCAGTGAATCCCCCTTGCGGGGCGTAGGCCGAAGTGCAGACTGGAAATGCGCTTCTTCCCCACCACAGCCACTTCACCAAAAAGGGAGCAGCTTGAAAGCCGCCCCCCCTTTATTTCCCGGAAAATGTTAGGACAGTCGTCCCATCAAGCGCTCCATACGTTCCAGCGCCTTCTTCAACTGCTCCATCGATGTTGCATAAGAACAACGAATATGTCCCTTTCCGCTTTCACCGAACACATCTCCAGGTACGACTGCTACCTTTTCCTCCATCAGCAGCTTCTCCGCAAACTCAGAAGAGCTGAGACCTGTTGAAGCTACAGATGGAAATGCGTAGAATGCTCCGTCCGGCTCATGGCAAGTCAAACCGATATGACGGAATCCATCTACCACATAATTGCGGCGCTGACGGTAGCTCTCGATCATTCGTTCCATATCCGAACGTCCATGGCGCAGTGCTTCCAATGCAGCCATCTGAGCCATTGTCGGTGCACACAGCATGGTGTACTGATGGATTTTCAGCATGCCTGCGAGCAAATCAGGTGACGCGCAGACATATCCCAGACGCCAGCCGGTCATCGCGAATGCTTTGGAAAAACCGGAGATCAGGATCGTCCGATCTTTCATCCCTGGCAGAGCCGCGATACTTTCGTGCATGCGACCGTAGGTAAGCTCCGCATAAATCTCATCGGAGATCACCATAAGGTCGTGCTTTTCAATGATCGGCAAAAGTGTTTTCCACTCTTCAGCCGTCATCGTCCCCCCGGTCGGGTTATTTGGATAGCAGAAAATGATTGCTTTAGTACGCTCGGTGATGTGCGTCTCCAGCTCTTGCGGTGTCAGCTTGAACTGGTTTTCCATCGTTGTTTTCAGGAAAACCGGCACCCCGCCAGCCAAGCGAATGACTGGTTCATAGGAGACATAGCAAGGCTCTACGACCAATACTTCATCACCTGGATCGAGAATGGCACGAAGCGCGATATCAATCGCTTCGCTGGCACCAACCGTCACGAGAATTTCTGTCTCTGGATGATAGCTGACCGAAAAACGTTCTTCCAAGTATTTCTGAATTTCCACGCGTAATGGTAGCATACCTGCATTGGATGTATATGCTGTATGTCCACGCTCCAAGGAAGAAATCGAAGCTTCTCTCATGCGCCAAGGAGTGACGAAATCAGGCTCCCCTACACCTAAGGAAATGACTCCCTCCATCGATGCTGCCAAATCGAAAAAGCGGCGAATTCCTGATGGCTTCAACGATTGAACTGTACTGGATAAACGGTTTTTGACTTTGACTTGTGTACTCACGGCGTAACCACCATTCTGTGATCTTCGTCACGATCTTCCAGCTCAATGCCATCGTGCTTGTAGCGTTTCAAAATAAAATGTGTAGCTGTTGAGACAACTGAATCGAGAGTGGACAACTTTTGCGAAACAAAAGTGGCTACCTCTTTCATCGTTTTGCCTTCCAAAATAATCGACAAGTCATAGCTTGCACCAGACATCAAGTAAACAGCCTTCACTTCTGGGAAACGGCAAATTCGCTCTGCCACTTCATCAAAGCCGACATCGCGCTTCGGCGTCACTTTCACATCAATCATCGCGTTCACGTACGGATGATCGTCCACACGCTCCCAATTCACCAGCGCTGGATATTTGACAATGACCTTCTCGGCTTCCAATGCTGCAATCGTCTGCTCAACGACCTCGGTTGGCTCTCCGATCATTTTTCCGATTTGCTCAGCGCTCATGCGACTGTCTTCTTCCAACAGGTGCAACAGCTCTCTTTGCTTCAAGCGATCCATGCCCCACCACTCCAGTTTTCTCTTTATTTTTTACATAAGTACGTGTTCAAGTAGTCGACTTTTTGAACGACGTCAGAAAGCAAAAAGCCCCAGCAACCAGACTCATGATTTCCATGAATCCGGTTGCTGAGGCGAAGGTATCGCGGTACCACTCAGCTTTTTTGCCCCTTTCACAAAAGGCAAACTCGTGCTGTCTACGTAGACATGCGCCCCATAACGTGGGCCATCCGCTGCTTTCTACTTGGCATTTTCAAAAGCAGAGCTCCAAGGTGGCTTTCAAAAAGAGTTCGCGGCTGCCCTCTCAGCTAACAGGCAACTCTCTGGACGTCAAAATCCCTTTTTTACTTTCCTTTTCACGGCTGTGTTAGTTGTTTTATTGAATGTCTCAGATTATAAATGACGGTTTCTCTCATTGTCAACCAACAACTTCTGTCTGCTGAACCTCTTTCAAACCGTTAGGCAACCAGACGCGAAACACCGTCCCTGTTCCCAAGCTGCTTTGTACGTCAATTTTTCCACGATGATTTTCTACGATGGATTGGGTGATCGACAGCCCCAGCCCAGCACCTCCGCTTTTGCGCGCACGCGAGGATTCAATCCGGTAGAAACGGTCGAATACATGTGGGACATGCTCTGGTGCAATTCCGACCCCATTATCTTTGATCGTCAGTTCAATCCCATTGGCAATCTTGCCCAATGTAAGCCCGATCTCACCATTCACAGAGTCAGTATGCTGCACCGCATTTTGAAACAGATTGAGAATAACTTGCTTCATTCCGTCACAGTCGAAAGCAACCGTAACATTCGGTTCTACGCGGAAATGAACGTTTCGGTCTCCGGCCAGCACCAAGAGCTGCGACTCCATACTGTGCACGACTGCGTCCAACTGCCCTTCTTGCAAAAGGAAAGCCGGTTCCCGATCCATCCGAGCCAGGTACAGCAAATCGTTGACGAGTTTGTTTAGCCGCTCTGTCTCGCCGTGCATGCTTTTCAATGCTTTCTGTAAATGTTCGGGATTTGCTGCCGCACCGCGCAACAGCACCTCCAAAAAACCATGGATGGATGTCAGCGGTGTTCGCAACTCGTGCGAAGCGTCCGCTACAAAACGCCTCATCCGCTCCCCAGCTTCCTGCTCAGTTTTAAAGGAGGTTTCCAAGCGTTCCAGCATTCCGTTAAAGACCGCCGATAATTGATCAATCTCCATTTGGCCTTGATCCATTGGCAGTCGCTCATCCAAATTACCCGCATTAATCCGCTCAACGGTAACCTCAATACGCGAAAGTGGGTTCAGCGTACGACGAAGAACAGGCACATAGGTTAACAAACCTATAAGCAAGGCGAGTGCAGATGCAGAAAAGAAAATGATCAACTGTGGAAACAGCACCTCTCGCATCGAGCCGACAGGGGTGCTCAGCTGTACAATTCCTTGCAGCTGATCAGGTGAACGGATGGGTGCCAGTACGACCAAATAATCCGTACCAGTACTACCTTCCAAAATTTTGTATTTAAAAGTACATACGCCACTAGCCAAGATCTCGCGGTATAGACTCTCCGGAAAGCGCGGGGAATACCCTTCGCTCGGATTCGTAAACAGCTCCGTTACATTTGCGTCGTTGTCAATAAAGGCATACTTGATATCGGGTGTATGCAAGGAAAGCAACGCACTGACATACTGATCGTTCTTTGGGAGCGTTTCCGTGTCCTCCAAGACCTGATACGGAAGAGTGACTGCCAGATTTAACAAGCTTTCCGCTTTGCTGCGATACAAGAATTGCTCCATCAATAAGTATTGAATCATTCCAATTAGAAGCAGCAACCCAGATAAGATAAATAACGAACGAGACAGCAGTTGATAACGCAAAGAGTTCGGTTCTAGGAAGGAGGACCATTGATTGTTTCGATTCTTCTTCATACAAAATCAACCCGATAGCCCGCACCGCGCAATGTGCGAATAATCCGATGCTGACGATCGTTCAATTTATCACGCAGGGAACGAATGTACACCTCGACAATATTCTCCTCCCCACCGAAATCATAGCCCCACACGTTATCCAGAATCATTGGTTTACTCAGCACCAAGCCGTGATTTGTCACCAAATATTTCAGCAAAGCGTATTCCGTTGGCGATAGCTCCAGAAGCGTGTCCACGTAGGTAATTTCTTTTCGCCTGTCATCGATCTGAAATGGGCCGAGGTGTAACTTAGAGAGCAGATGTGGGTAATGATTACGAATCCGCGCATGGATACGGGCAAGCAGCTCTTCAAAGCTAAACGGCTTGATCATATAATCATCGGCACCGAGAGTCAGCCCTTTTACCCGATCCTCCACGTCTTCTCTGGCTGTCAGCATAATCGTCGCTACATTCTGTATCTTTTTCAGCATCCGGCATACCTCGAAGCCATCCATGCCAGGCATCATCACATCGAGAATGACGACATGCGGCTGATGCTCCTTCACCATGGTCACGGCCGTCATCCCATCTTGTGCCGTCAATACTTGGAAGCCTTCATTCTCAAGACCCATCTCCAAAAATTGCAGGATGGTCGGCTCATCATCGACAAGCAATATTTTAATGCCTTTGTTTAGGCTCATTTCTTTCACCTCACCTCTATTTTACCTGAACAGGATAAGCGTAGCTGAATGTTTGCTGAATATCCCCTGAGTACGAGCTGAAAGCTTTTTGTAAAATAATAAACCAAAAAATGTAAATTAAATAGAAAAACGTTGATCATTCTCTTGCCCTTGCACGTTCAACAAACTTTCAGCCAGCTTTCAAGACCCACTCAGCTTCCTCTCTCATAATGATCCTTGCGAAGCCAAATACATACGCCCCAAGTCTGAACACTTCAAAAACATGGAGGTTATCCAATAATGAAAAAGAATTCGGTTATCCTGACTGCCTCAGTTGCCACACTCGTGGTTGGTATCGGGGGTTACATGCTCTATGACTATTTTGTGGGAAACCATGTGGAGATCCGGCCTGCAGCTGCGGTAGCCGTAGCCTCATCTACCGCTTCCTCTACGCCTCTGACAGCAGATCAACTGAATAAAAAATGGACGATTAATGACCAGTCCAAAGTCTATTTCTCCGTAACAACGTCGAAAGAAACGGTAAACTTTGAAATGGACGGCATTACTGGCAGTTGGGATGTGAACCTCTCTGCACCCGACCAAATGAAAGCAACAGCTTCTGCTGACTTGAATAAGCTGAACTCCGGTAATGAAAAACGCGACACCCATATCAAATCTCCTGATTACTTTGATACGGCCGTCCATCCAGCTGCTACTTTTGAAGCGAAATCTTTTGAAAACTGGCCATCCACATGGACAGAAGGACAAAAGGCTTCGTTCACCATCAATGGCGTCCTGACCGTAAGAGGAATTGCCAAAGACGTAAAAATTGATGCTGACGCGATTTATTCCCAAGGCAAGCTGCAATTGGAGGGAACTTCCGTCGTAACGTTTGGTGACTTCGGATTGACTAGCCCTCATACGATCGTGGCCAAAGCAGAGGAAAACATTACGATTACACTGAGACTCGCGTTGGATGCTGTTTAATCAGTCCTTTTCGCGCGAACTGCTTACGGAGACGTCTGACCTTCACAGGCGTCTTTTTTCACAGAATTTTACATTGTAATATTGACATTGTTAAAACAATATCATAATATGAAAGTATAAGAACAGATTCGAGCAAACGGAAAGGATGATCTTGTGAATACGTCTCCCCTTCGAGCCAAACGCATCCACTTTCGTACCAAAAAGTACCGCTCGCCGGATGGACTTCCGACAGATATTTGCCTTTTTACGATCCTTTCCATCCCGCGCCAAACGAAAACCAAATCGTTGCCACTCAAGCAATTGGCCGTTCTTCTGATCAAGCGAAAGAGCAACACATTTGGAGAGCAATGGGCCTTGCCTGGCGGTTTTTCCCATGAATCAGAGACACTGGACGAATGCGCCTATCGTGAGTTAAAAGAAGAGACGAACATTGACCGCGATGTACACATCGAACAGCTGAAGACGTACTACAAGCCGGGAAGAGACCCTCGTGGTTGGATCCCAAGTGTTGCCTATGTCTCCCTCGTTCATGAAGACTTATTAAAGCACGCACAGGCAAACGACGATGCATCAGACGCGCAGTTGTTTCCGATTGAGGAAGCCTTTGCCCTCAACCTCGCTTTTGATCATCGTGAAATTTTGACTGACGCCTTACAGCGCGTTCGTGAGCAGATGCTGCAAACGACTATCGCCAAAGCATTTTTGCCAGATGAGTTTACCTTGAGTGAATTACTGCAAGTGATCGAGACCGTCGTTCCATCCTTTTTGGCAAAAGATCGCGGCAATTTTGAGCGGCGCTTACTTGCGACAACCAGACGGCAAGGACTTCTCGAGCCAGTTCTATCAGCTGACGGACAGCCTGTCTACTCGACCGAGTTTTCGAATTCGCCAGCTAAGCTCTATCGCTTTACTGGCTTTACGCCAACTGCCATGATTTACTAAAAAAGTCCACATTCAGGAGGTTTTTTCTATGAAAGCTTTGATTGTGATCGACTACACGAATGATTTTGTTGCGACAGATGGTGCATTGACTTGTGGAGAACCTGGTCAGGCTATTGAAGGACGCATTGGAGAGCTGATCCGTGACTTCCTCGCAGAAGGCGACTTTGTCGTCATGGCAGTCGACGCTCATCGCGAGCAGGACCCGTACCACCCTGAAACCGGACTCTACCCTCCGCACAATATTATCGGTACGGCTGGCCGGAATTTGTATGGCAGCATTCAGGAGATTTACGAGGAATTCGAAGATACGATTCACTGGATGGATAAGACGCGCTACAGTGCTTTTCAGGGCACCGACCTTGCGCTATTGTTGCGCACGAGAGGCATCACTGAGATTCATCTAGTAGGTGTCTGCACAGACATTTGCGTGCTGCATACAGCGATTGAAGGCTTTTATAACGGCTTTTCTGTCGTCATCCACGAGGATGCAGTAGCGAGCTTTCTTCCCGAAGGTCACAAATGGGCTCTCGGTCATTTTCAAAACCAGCTTGGCATGACTGTTCGAAAAAAATAACGGGCTCATGACGATAGGAGGCAATTTTTATGCGAATCGGTATTTATGGCAGCAGCTTTGACCCCATCACGTACAGTCATTTGTTCACGGCTGCGACCGTCGCTCATCGGAGACGACTGGACAAAGTCATTTTCGTACCCTGCTCTTCAAAGCGTCATGATAAAAAATTGCAGACAGAGGACGCCCATCGCTTGCACATGCTCAAATTGGCTTTGGCTGGCAGTACACACAAAACAAACAAAGCTGGCGAACCTCTTTTCGAGATTTCAACAGTCGAAATGGATGCCTTGCCAGGTGAAACCTATACGTACGATACGATGATGCACATGAAAAGGAAGTACCCGAACGACGAGCTCTTTTTCATCATGGGATCGGATTTGTTAGAGGGACTATCGAACTGGGGCAACGCTGAAAAGCTAGTCGCAGGCTTCAACTTCATCGTGATGTCGCGCGAAGGCTATCCGACAGCTGACCTGATTGCGGATGACGCGCTGCTGCGCAATCATGACGAGCATTTCCTCATTATGAGCAAGGGCATCAACATGGGAATCAGCTCTACCTACATCCGAGACGAAATCCGCAAGGGCGGCGATCCCAGCTTCCTGTTGCCCGATGCTTGCCTTCAGTACATTTATGAAAATGGAATCTACAAAGAACCCTCCGTATAGTCTCCATAAGAAAAACAGCCGACCCTGTGTGAAGTGTCGGCTGTTTTCTTTGTTTTCTCCATCAACGATTGAGATGATTGGCAATTGCAGGCTGTCGCATTTTTTTCTGATAGTTCACTAAGCATATACTGCACACGATCAATACCAGACCGGCGATGAGGGAATACGTTACCGGCTCGTCCATGAAAATGGTACCAGTGAAGACTGCGATGAGCGGCACGAGAAACGTAAAGGCAGCCACCTTGCTCGCTTCGCCTGCATTCACGAGTCCAAAGTAAATGACAATGGCAATCGGCACACCAAATGTAGCTCCATAACTGAGACCGATCAGATAGGGTGCATTCCAGACGATGTCGGACCAGCTTTCTACGCCTGTCCCCAGAAGAGTTAAGGCCGCGCCACCGATGATGCATTGCATGGCAACCATCCACAGCGAATCTACCTTGGCACTGACTTTTTTCACATAGATCACGCCCATCGCCCATGTCAGAGCCGTCAACAAGCCTAAAATGACGCCCACGATGGAAACCTGTCCAGTCAGTCCATCTGCACTGACCGCAAGTATCCCGAGGAATCCCATGATCAGCCCAATGATTTTGAGCACCGTCATGCTCTCACCCAGCCACAACCAGGCAAAGAGTCCAATCAAGATTGGCTGGAAGTACACCAACACAGAGAATAATCCACCTGGCAAATACACGAGTCCAACCGTCTGAATGCCGTAAAAGCACAATGTATTCAGAAAGGCAGATATACAATAGCGCAACCAGTTTTCACGCCAGTTGATCTTTTTCCATTTCGGTAAAATGAATAAAGCAAGCAGAAGTCCACCAATCAGCGAACGCATTCCTGCGAATAAAATCGGTGGCGTATAGGCGAGTGACATTTTGTAGATCGACCAGCTTAATCCCCACATCAACACCAAACTTGCAATCGCGACAACAGTCTTACCCGAAAACTTTCCCACAAGGGGCCTCCCTTTCTAGCTGCACACTTGCACTTATGTTTTTGTCCGCCTCCTATAGTACCACACAAAAGAAATAGCCGGATGTTCTCACCCGGCTTTCCTTCCTGCCATATTAATGCAGCTCTTGACGCAATAACTGATCGAAATCATCTGTCGGAAGCGGTTTGCTGAACAAATAGCCTTGACCGTGGTCACAGCCATTTTCCTTCAAAGCCGCTACTTGATCATGGAGCTCAATTCCCTCAGCGATGACATTCATATTGAGACTTTGTGCGATGGTAACAATCGCTTTTACAATCGCCTGACTCTCTTGGTTGTGGTGAATGTCGCGAATAAACGAGGCGTCAATTTTGATCGTATCGACTGGCAAGCTTTTAATATAACTAAACGAGCTATAGCCTGTCCCAAAGTCATCAATCGAAATTTGGATTCCAATGTCCCGAATCTGTTGCAGAACTGCCGTCGCCTCTTCCATTTTGACAAAAATGCTCTCCGTAATCTCGAGCTCCAGCCAATGAGGAGACAGTTGTGTTTCCTGAAGAATATCCTTGATCATCTCGACCAGATCTTTTTGATAGATCTGTCTCGCTGACAAATTCACAGAGACCTTCAGCGTATATCCTTGATCGTGCCAGTTTTTGTTTTGTTTGCACGCCTGTTTCAAAATCCATTCCCCAAGCGCCAGGATCATCCCTGTCTCTTCAGCGATTGGAATAAAGCGATTCGGCGGAATGATGCCCAGCTCTGGATGCACCCATCTGACGAGCGCCTCCATGCCTGTCATCGCACTTGTCGCGATATCGATTTTGGGCTGGTAGTAAATTTGGAACTGCTCTTGTTCAATGGCTTTCCGCATCTCATTTTCCATCAAGATACGCTCCAGCGACTTCGCCTCCATCGTCGGATCGAAAAAGTCATAGCCATTCTTCCCGCGCGATTTCACGGTATACAATGCTGTATCGGCTCTTTTCAACAAATCTTCGGGATTGTCCCCATCCTGCGGGTACAAGGCGATGCCGATGCTGCACGACACGTTGAATACATGGCCCTCCAATTCAAACGGCCGCTGCAACTGATACATGATCTGCTCTGCCAACGCAGTCGCTTCGTTGCGATCTAGCAGTTGGTTCTGCATAATCGTAAATTCATCTCCACCCAACCTAGCCACAACATCTCCTGGCTTGAGACATGCCTGTAGACGCTTGGATGCTTCGATCAGCAACATATCCCCTACATCATGACCGAATGAATCGTTCACATCCTTGAAGCGATCCAAATCCAAAAACAGCACAGCCAGACTCGATTGGAAACGCTTGGCCTGCATCATTTCCTTGCTGAGCTGTTGGACATACATTCGTCGATTCGGCAGATCTGTCAACGCATCGTGATAAGCCAAGTGGTGAATCGTCTCTTCGGACTGTTTCCGGTCGGTGACGTCACGGGTAACGAGAAGCAGCTTGGTTACATTTCCTTCTTCATCCATAATCGGATTGATTTTGCTTTCCGTCCAGATAACATCGTTTCTTTGGGTATTAATTCGGCATTCTACCATGTATTCCTTACGCGTAGAGAAGGCATGCTGAATCGCATAAGCAAAAATATCTCGGTCATCCTCCACAATCCACTCGAACAGGTTATGGATTTCCTCATCAGGAACGGTATGCTCCCATACGCGCTTGTGAGACGGAGACAAATAGAGAAACTCCCCATCCAGGTTGATGATGCTGATGATATCCGACGTGTTTTCTGCGATGATGCGATACTTTTCTTCACTCCGCTTGAGCTCGTCTTCCATCTGCTTGCGAGCTGTGATATCACTGCGAATGGAAAGGTATTGATAGATTTCGCCCGCTTGGTTCTTAAATGGCACAATGGTTGTATCGACCCAATAATAGCTGTCATCCTTTGCGCGATTGCGAATTTCACCCCGCCAGACCTGACCAGCTCGAATACAAGCCCACATTTCTTTAAAAAAGCCCTTCGGATGGTAACCCGAATTAAGAATCCGATGGTCTTTTCCAATCAATTCGCTTCGTTCGTATTTCGATATGCGGCAAAATTGCTCATTTGCCCGCAAAATAATCCCCTTATGGTCCGTAATTGCCAAGATCGTGGATTGGTCCAAAGCGTATTTGACATCTGCCAGCTCATTCACAACCATGTTCAGCTCACCATCTTTTTCGCGTAGTAGCCCTACCCAATCTTGGGGTGTCAGTGAAGACATCGTTTGGTTTTTCATTTCCATCACCTGCTTTGGATACAGTCAAAAAAAATGATCCTTACAGAAGGATCGTAACGTTCTGAATACAAGTTCGTTCCATTTTACCATGTTTTTCCGAAAGATCAACGAAAACAGCTGCAGTAGAAATTACATTTTTGCGAAAAAAATGAACCAGTGCAGGTAGCCTGGCTCACTTTTTTCAACAATGGGTATAAACGGGTTGCATTCCTTACAACCGGGCAAGAATGCTGCGATTAAGGTCTGCGGTAGAATTGCTTCCAGACAGCGCCATCGCAACGTCAAATTCATGAATAAGTGTATCTAACACACTCGCTACGCCTTGCTCTCCGGCAACAGCCAATCCATACAAGAATGGACGACCAATCAGAATGGCATTCGCCCCTAAAGCAATCGCTTTAACGACATCTGCTCCTGTACGCACGCCACTGTCGAGCAAGATAGGTATTTTGCCAGCTACCACCTCGGCAATCGCTGGCAACGCATCCAGCGTAGAAATGGCGCCATCCATCTGCCGCCCCCCGTGATTGGAGACGATGATTCCATCTACACCATGCTCTAGGGCAAGGCGCGCATCATCCGGATGCAAAATGCCTTTTACCAAAATCGGCAGACGGGTATGCTCACGCAAAAAGGCGATATCGTTCCAATTCAGTGCTGGATGATAAATGTTTTTCAACACTTCCTCCACTGCATTCTCCGGTGTTACCTCAGGGAGTCGCGAGCAAAAAACAGGGTCGGTCAAGTAATTCGCCAGTCCTCTTCCTTCGCGCAGTGGCGAATACCCGTTGCGGAAGTCTCTGCGCTTCCACCCTAGCATGACGGTATCTACCGTGAGGACAATGGCAGAATAGCCTGACTTTTCCGCTCGTCTGACCATGCTCGCAGAAACCTCTCGATCGTTCGACCAATAGAGCTGGAACCAGCGATATGCCTCGCCCATCACTTCAGCAATCTGCTCGAGTGAGTGGGCGGAAACTGTACTGGCTACGAACGGCACTTCAGCTGCTGCTGCCGCCTTGGCAGACGCCAGCTCTCCATCGGGATGTGAAATCGTCTGCATGCCTACAGGTGCCAAAAAGATCGGTGTGCGCAACGCTTGATTGTACATCGAAATACCAAGCGTGCGATTCGTTACATCCCGCATCATCCGTGGAATGATTGCCCAACGAGAAAAAGCTGTCCGGTTTTCTACCAGTGTTTCCTCTGCCCCTGATCCCCCGGCAACATAATCAAATGGCCCATCTGGCAAAACCTCTCGCGCCTTTTTCTCCCAATCCTCAATAGAAATCGGCAGTGCCTGCGTGTCCTTGTTCACACGGGTAAATAAGAGTGATTCCTCATTTGTTTTCGTCATCTGGTTTGCTTCCTTTCTACGACGTCTTTCATCTTTTTTATCTCAATTCACATAAATTCGCAATAGTCTTAATCTAAACGCTATTGTCGAGCTTGTCCACTTTCACACACGCCTTTTTCAAGGCTACTTTTTCTTTTTGCACTTTCGGGCTGTGCGACGGACCCGTTTCTTTTCCTTCACTGTCTTCATTCCAGCAGCCCCTGAACCCACCCATGTATTGGTTTGGCTATTTTCATTGATGACCTTCACTACATTGCCGCTATTGTTGCCACCCGAACCGGAAAACGATTTGATTACACTTTTCGGAGAGTTGTTTGCCGTATCGCCAAAGTTGATATTCCCGACATTATTGGTAATGGTCACCTTGCCTATAAAAGTTGGCAAAACTCCTCCCTCCCCGTTGCGTAATCGCTTATTCCCATCCTATTCGAACGGTTTTGCGCCCGCTTGGACGATGGTCGAGGGCATTTGTCCGATGAGTCTTAGCAAAAAAAATCTCCCCGAGTAGACAAATCTACGCGAGGATAAAGAATATCTTACTGTGCGGTATAACCGCCATCGACCAGCAGGCTTGTCCCAGTGACGAAGGAGGCATCGTCGCTGGCAAGGAACAGAACGGCTTGAGCGACTTCTTCTGGTTTACCCAAGCGTCCCATCGGATGTAACCCGATCAAGTGCTCATTCAAAGCCTCATTGCGCCCAGCAATTAGTGGTGTATCAATGTAGCCCGGGCAGACCGCATTTACACGAATCCCTTGCTTGGCATACGTAAGTCCCAGTGTCTGGGTCAGGAGCTTCACGCCACCTTTCGCGGAAGAGTATGCTGTCACACCAGCTTTTCCGGCATGGCTATGGATCGAGCCGCAGTTGACAATCGCGCCGCCAGTCCCTTGCGCCAGCATTTGCTCGATGACATATTTATCGCACAAGAATACGCCAGTCAGATTGATATCAATTGTTCTTTGCCAGTCATCCAGGCTCAACAGATGACCAGGTGCGTCTTTCGCGATACCCGCATTGGCAAACAAAATGTCTACCTTTCCGTACTTTCCTACAGTGGCGCTCACCATATTTTTTACTTCGTCTTCTTTCGTTACGTCCGTTTTCACGAACAACGCATCGAAGCCCGCTTGATTCAGCTCTTCCGCCAATTCATTTCCACGTGGGGAGAAGTCAGCAATCACGACTTTCGCCCCTTCTTTTGCGAAGAGACGGACGGTCGTTTCCCCGATTCCACTTGCTCCACCTGTTACGATCGCTACTTTCCCTTCGAGTCTCGCCATGGTAAACGCCTCCATCTATTATGTCTCTTGTACCTGATCTCTTGCCTTGCTTTCATTATAGGACTCTTTTATATTTAAAAATATGTAAACATACTTACCCTTCCTTAAGTACGACTAAAGGATGTGATCTTACCAAATGCATCTGGAACAACTGGAATATATCGTAGAAATAGCGAAGGCAGGCTCCTTGACCAAAGCCGCTCAGAACAAGCATGTCACACTCTCCGCCATCAGCCAGTCGCTCTCCAGTTTGGAAGCTGAGCTGGGCGTTACTCTTTTTTCGCGTTCGCGTCTCGGAGCGGTACCGACCTCTGAAGGGCGCATCATCATCAAAAAAGCGTTTGAAGCATTGGGAAAGATCCAGGAGATTTGGGAGGAAGCACAAAACTATACGAACACGTTGAGTGGAGAGCTCAGGCTGGCGACCATTCCCGGCCCCATGAATCTTCTGGTCGATGCCGTCGCGAGCTTTAAAAAAGATTATCCTTACATCCGTACCGAAATTGCCGAAAAAGGCACACAGGAAATATTAGAGGACATTCTCCAGGACAAGCTGGACATTGGTCTGGTCATTATCCATGAGAACCTTCTCAAAAAGAGCGAAGGCCTCGGCTTGGTGTTCGAACAGTTGCTAGAGGGAAAAATGGTCGTTGGTGTAGGCAAAAACTCGCCACTTGCCTACCAGGATTCCGTCACACCTGAAGAGCTTCGCAAGCAATCCTTCGTCCTGTACAACGACGACTACGTCAAATGGTTCGTAGAGGATTTTGCCGCGACTTACGGTCCCGTCGACATTTTGTTTACGTCAAACAACACAGAAGCGCTCCGCAATGCAATCCGGCAAAATCTCGCGGTAACCATCGGACTGGACTACTCTTTTGTTCATGAACCTCATTTGCAAGACTCCGATTCAATTACGCTTGATTTGGATATTCCTTATCAACAGCCCGTCTATTATGGGTGGGTACGCTCGGAGGAACGGCATTATTCCCGTATTTCCATGAACTTCATCAATCGACTCCAATACGATTTGAAAAGCAAGAAATACCCACCCACTCCTTAGCATAAAAAAGGCCGCCGCTTCATTTTCGCGGACAGCCTTTTTCAAATCGTTCTTACTGCGCTGGAGCAAAGAAGGTTTGTTTATCGTTCCCGTTCATAATCAGAGCTGATCTAGCCTTCACCACTTGCCCCTCGTATGTGAAATCTTGCTCTGAGAAGTTGGCGATCACTTGCAAATCCTCGCCATAAACCGACTTCTGCACCAGCCTGTCCTCGGACAAGACGCGATAATCGGTCATTTCTTGCTGCACCGCTTTTTTATGGAAAGGAGACCATACCTTCAAATAGTTCGTGATTAATGCTTGGTTTGTATCCCACATTTTTTTATCCAAATGATAAAGCGGCGGTACATTGTAAAGCAGCTCCTTGAGCATACGGGTGCCGACTTCATCCTTGATCTTCAGACTGCCCCACTCCCAGTGATGGCTCGTGATCACTGCATGATTGTACACGAGCTTGTACAGTGGCAAAGAATAGGCAGGATCAATGTATACATGGCGATACTCTTCCTTGATCGGAACCTGTTTGGCGTATCGTTCTGGGACCTCTCCCGCCGGGGACCAGTAGCCTCCTACATAATACGGGCTTTGCTTGTTTTTTCGCATGTCCGGATCGGCCCATTTGATGACAGGCGTCTCAATGCCATGCGCAAAGGCGATACTCCGGCTAGCGAAATCATTTCCAGTTTCAGACCCGATAACCAACTTCTTTTCATCGCGAATGTAGTCCATACGCGCAAGCTTTGCCTTCAGATCCTCTGCCTCAGTCGTCGTGTGCTGTGGCGAATAATCATCGTTGAAATCTCCTGCTGCATCCACATCAATAAACCACGAATTAAAAGCAACATCGTTACTCATGATTTCATCCATGCGCTGTTTGACACTCGGCAGTGATAGAGTCGGATTCAGCAATCTCCCCTGTTGGAGAAAACCAGCTTTCTTCTCTCCATTTTTCTTTGAGATCGTTGCGTTCTCGTACAAGCTCTTATCCTTGAAAATAGCCGTGTTCCAATCGGGATTTTCCTCCTGATGAATCGAATGGTAGGAATCGTAGCTGGCGATCAAATAGCCTGTCTCATTCGCCTTTTGAATGAACGCTGGCTTCATGTAGGCTGCTGTCCAATCCGGCAAACCGATCCATGCCCGATCAATCCCCGCCGCTTTCATTTCTTTCAAGAGATCAGTAGAGTCTTCATTCCCCCACTGTTCCACAGGTGGAACGACATCTTGGAGCACACTTTTCAGCACCTTTTTGTTCATGTCGTACAGCTGTGATTCTGTCAACGTGTCGATCCCTTTTCCAAACGATCTTTTTACCTCTTCATCGACATGTGGAAATCGCTGCGGATTGTAAAACTCACGGGAACGCAAAGCATAATTCAACCCGCTAAGGAGTGCTTTCTTTTGATAATCGGCGACGTAATCCTGCTTCTGAATCTCGCGGAATTGCTGGATGCTCTCTTTTCCGTCCACTTCATTGGAAGCCAGGATTTTCTCAAGTGCCCCGATGAAGCTCGCGTTCAGTTTCGTTTTCAGTGCATTCCATTTCACATCGTTGACCGATAAGAAGCTCTTGTTCCACAAGTAAAAATGCGGAGCGCCGTAAAGCTTTTCAATATTCGGATTGGCTTTTGCTTTTTCAGCCAGGGTCAGCAGTCCTCCCTGCTCCTTGACATATTGCTTGTAAACACCTGCTACACTAACCGGATCGTTGTCTGTGACATACAAGCGGAACCCGTAGGTCTTGTCCGGATTAATCTTGGGGAACTCGTGCGAAAACGTAAACCCAATCGTCGGATCAACGACAAAATCAACGGTGTTGTTAAACAAATTGTCCACGACGTACATCAGCGTATACTTGCTCTTGTTCACAGCAAAAAAGCGCATGGAAAAAGACTCAGCAAAGCTAAGACTCTCTTCTTTTAAAAAGGACTTCCATTTGCTGTCATTCGCAGGAATCCATTTCCCTTCTCCCAAGGGCACCATGTAGCCTGCTCCTTTTACTGTCGGCCAGGAAAAGCTCTCTGCTCCTGTGGAGGTTAGGGTGATTTGCAAATAATCCTCTTTCTTTTTGATCGAGACATCCAGCTGATCGTCTGGGTAGCTCCAAGCAATCTCTTGCTCACCTTTTTGTACATTCGTTACCTTACGCGCAGGCATCGGCTCTGAAGCACTTTCCTTCATCCCGTCTCTCTCGACGAATACTTCGAAGGTATCTGGCTTCACATCAAAAGTAAAATCTGCATGCTGCTTCGACTGTAACTGTTCGGTAGCCTTGTTGCTCTCACAGCCAACTACGAATTGGAGCAAAAGCACAAATGCTATGAGGAAAATCGGTGATCGTTTCATAAAAACCCTCCTAAATCGATTCGCTATGTATATCGTAATACGATGTACATATACAAAAAAAATGGCCAAAGCCTTTACCAAGGCCGCCTTACAATTGTGCGACCCCGGTCACTCAAAAAGCTTTTACAACTTTTGTCCTGCTAAAAAGAGGAGGCAGACAGATCGTCATCAAATTTGTTATAGTTCCGTCGCTTGCGGATCAGCGCCGCCCCTACTCGAAATATCCCATAGCCAATTAAACCGCCGAGTGCGTTTAGCAGCAAATCATCAACATCAAAGCTGCCTAACGAAAACAATAGCTGCAAGGTTTCGATGATGAGACTGGCCGAAAGCGTGAGAAAGAACACGCGATGCACGCTTTGAAAGGACATAAATATCAACGGCAGTAACAACCCGAGCGGAACAAATAACATGACATTGCCAACCAGGTTATACATGACAGTGCCAAAGCTGTAATTGTCATAATGAAAAACGTAATCCACCAAGGTTTGAAATGGTTTCGTATTTTGGAACAAATGCGTATATTGCGGGACGCCGTATTCCAGCATTCTTTGCTTCCATTCCAGGGTAAAAGCTCTGCGTCGGAAGCGATCCGGTGACAATAACAAGAGATAACCAGAGATAGCTACATACAAGAAAAACAAGGTCATAACCCATTTGCGGATGTATTTATCAATGAGCGGCATGGACTCAGACAGTTGCTGACTGATTGCTTTCGTCGAACCAAATCGTTGAATGGTCAGTAAAATGGCTTCCTGTTCTTCATAGCCTTCTTCGACCAGCTCACTTTTCAAGCTATTCAAATGATCCATCAGCTCATCTTTGACATCCTGCTTTTCCCATTTCGAGCATGGCAAGCGACTGACAACCTGTTCTGCATATTCTTCGAGCTTCATTCGTTTACTCACTTCCCTCATTGCAAAGCAAAATGAGTCTACTCAAGCTCTGCCAATCCTTCATCTTGTCTTGCAGAAGCCCTTGGCCCGTTTTGGTAATCCGATAATATTTGCGGCGTCCGCCTTCGTTGGCTTCCCCCCAGTAAGACTCCACTGCCTTTTGCGTCTCCAGTCTCTTAAGAGCAGGATATAATGTGCCTTCACCGATTTCATACAGCTCATCGCTTTTATCGCGAATCTTCTTGGCCAACTCATAACCGTACTGATCTTTTTGTGCGATCAGCGAGAGAAGCAATAGATCAATGCTTCCTTTCAACAACTCCTTGTTCACAAAAGCATCTCCTCCCTGTGATATGCCTAGAGATTATCACACTACACCTCGTGATACAAGGTAGTTTATCAAGGGAATTTGCGGGCAGAACTTTTAGTGCTATGTAATTATTGACAATAATAAAATAGGTAATATAGACTATATTCGACAACGTTATTCATGAGTCTACATACTTTCAGATGAATCATTCCTTTCTACACTCAACCAGATGATAGGCCCATAGAACGAAGCAAAAAGAAGATTTTCACTTTTTTGGAGCAGGTTACTTTTCATTCGTGACTTCATTCTCTCTAACAGGAGGCACTTACATGCTTGCCCACTTTCCAATGATTGTTCTGAATACGGTTCTCTTAGCCTATTTTGCAATCGGTGTGCTATTTTTGTATTCCGAATCCAAATTTTTGCGTAAAATAAAGACTCGTAGAAATAGATAAGCCGATTTTTAGATAAAGGGGTTTGCACGTACATTGAGATCTTTTTTCCGCCAATTTCTGCCACGTCAGAATCAACCTCAAGAAATTACCTACAAGGAACTGGATTCGAAATTGATCAAAGCTGCACGCTACGATCTGGCCACAAGCCACCTCTACATCCGTTTTCACGATGGACGCGAGCTCGTTTACTGTCGGGTCACTCCTTACGCCTATAATGCGTTTTTAAATGCTGACTCGTTCAGCGATCATTTTCATTCGTTCATCAGCCAACGGTACTTGAACTATCAAGTGATGTAGCCTGTCTATACAAAATGCCCTCAGTCTGTCTTCTCGACACTGAGGGCATTTGTTGTTGATCTTCTCTATTTTAACGCGCGATGCAAAAAAGATTTGGTCCGCTCAAATTTAGCGTTTGTAAACAATTGCTCCGGTGTCCCCGACTCTACGAATTCCCCTTTGTCCATAAACATGATTTGGTTCGCCACCTCGCGTGCGAATCCCATCTCATGCGTCACTACCATCATCGTCATATGCTCCTGGGCAAGCTGTTTGATGACCTGCAGGACCTCACCCGTCAGTTCAGGATCGAGTGCAGACGTTGGCTCGTCAAACAACAAAATTTGCGGGTTCATCATCAGTGCTCTGGCGATCGCTACACGCTGCTTCTGTCCGCCTGAGAGCTTCGCTGGATACGCGTCTGCCTTATCAGACAGACCGACCTTTTCCAAGAGCTCTGCACTCTTTCTCTGGATGTCTGAAGACACCTCACCTTTGACTACACGTGGTGCAATCTCCAGATTTTCCTTCACCGTTAGATGAGGGAACAGATTAAAATGCTGGAAGACCATGCCCATTCTCGACGTGATCTGTTTGATTTCCTGGTTACCGGCATAGACGCCGTCCTTCACCAAATAATCATCCTGCACACGAATGCTACCACCATTCACCTGCTCGAGGTTGACCAAGCTGCGCAGCATCGTGCTTTTACCGGAGCCAGAAGGCCCGATGACTGCCACGACTTCGTTCTTTTTCACCGAAAACGAGACATCTCGCAAAACTTCCTGATTTCCAAACGATTTCTTTAGATTCGATACTTGAATGATATCCATATTGCGCCAGCCCTTTATTCGAATTTGAACCTTTTTTCCAGCCACTTAAAGAACAACGTCAACAATAGCGTCATTAACAAATAAATGATTCCGGCAATAAAAAACGGAACGATGGTAAAGTCACGATTCACAGCCGTTTGTGCAAAGTGAAGCAATTCTGGGACGGCAACTGCATAGAGCAGCGCTGTGTCTTTTACAAGGGTGATTGATTCATTTGCGACGGCAGGTAAAGCCACGCGAAACATTTGCGGCAAAATAATCTTGTTGGTTGTCTGCCATTTGCTAAAGCCGAGTACCTGCGCCGCTTCGTACTGTCCTTTGTCGATCGACAGCAGTCCTCCACGGAAAATCTCCGCGAAATACGCTGCGTAATTCAGCACGAAACCGACACATGCAGCGACGAACCGATCCATCACCAAATAATCTCCCACTACGGGCAAGAGAGGCAGCCCGAAGCAAATAAACAACAGCTGCAATAAGAGAGGCGTCCCACGCATCACATACACATACGTATGCGCGAGCCAGGCCAGCGCCTTATTACTGCTCTTTGCCAGTAAGGTGATCAGAAAACCTAATGGAATGGAAAGCAGAATGGCGATGAGAAACAACAGCACCGTCATCTGCGCTCCTTCTAACATGGGCTTCGTAATGGAGAGAATGTAGTCTACGCTCATCTGGGTATGCTCCTAATCCTGAAAATAAAAGCGTGGCTTCGCCAATCATGCGGCGAAGCCATCGCTGTTCTGCTTATTTCAATACACGATTTTCGCCAAACCATTTTTCCGATATTTTTGCAGCTGTACCATCCTGATTCATTGCATCCAGTGCTTTTTGCAGCTCATTTTGCAATGCCTCGTTGCCTTTTTTGACGCCTATTCCATATTCCTCAGGAGACAGCGATTCTTCTAACTGCTTAAATGCTCCCGGCTCTTTTGCCATATAGTAATCGGCCACAATCTGGTCGATGACGACTGCTTCTACGCGACCGATCTTCAAATCACTCAGTGCCAGTACGTTATCAGGGAACTCGGTAATCGATTGGACCTGATTTTTGATCTCACTCGCATTAATCGCGTCAGCTGCGGAAGACAGCTTTTGCAAACCAATTGCTTTCCCGGCCAAGTCTGACAGCTTGGTCAAGTTGCTATTTGCCTTCGTGACCACTACTTGTGCGTTTTTCAGATAAGGCTTGGTAAAGAGAACCTTCCCTTTTCTCTCATCTGTAATCGTATATCCATTCCAGATCAAGTCAATACGACCACTGTTTAGTTCAGACTCTTTTGCACTCCAGTCGATTGTTTGAAACTCAACTTGTTTTCCCATTTTTTCGCCAGCTGCACGTGCATAATCAATATCAAAACCGACTAGTTCATTTTTCTCATCCCGGAAGCCCATCGGTGCAAACTTATCATCAATTCCGATAATCAGCTTATTTGCGTCAGCGCCAGTTTTTGCGCTGGAACAGCCCACTACCAACGAAACCACCGCACCCAACAACAATGACATCCAAGCTATTTTCTTCATCGTGATGATCCCCCTCGTTTCCCTACTCTATATTTTACTCTGATAAAGTGGTAATACGTTAACAGGTTATCATGATAGCACATTAGCAAGGAATAGTCGATACTTTAGTAAACAAAAGCACCTTAGAAATATACGCCAAATAATTGGGGAAAATGCCCGGCTATCTCCAACACGAAAAAGCCCTCCACATTTAATGGAGAACTTTTTCGTGCTGAAGCTATATACCCGTTTCCAATCCTTACGCCTGATTACTCACTTTGATATATGAAACATTTCTCACGTTGATGACAACATCATCATACTGGAGCCATCCGTTGTTTTGATTAGCGACCATTTGAATGATCTCTTCCGGTTCCGTGGATTCGATGCTAATCGTTTCACCGCCTCCGGAAAAGTAGAATTGAATCACTTTTGCTTCCTTCATAATATCCCCTCCTATTCCTTCTAGTTATCGGATGGTTGGAAAATTTTTGTTACGGGTGATTTTTGTGTATTCCATTCAACTCCTGAGCGGCTACGTGCATTCAAACACCAGAAACTTTTTCAGAAGGTTTCTATTTCATCAAAATGGGGAAAGTACGTTTATATAAAGTAAATCCGGATAGGCAGCAATTCACATTCGATATCCTTGGGGAAGACATTCTGCGTACCCTAACCTAACGCCTATGAATGAAGGACCAATTGATATCACAAATGGTTTTTTGTTCGTCTATACTTTATGAACAATTAGTTTCTTTACCCTACCAAAACTTGACAAAGTATATCTTTTGGCTTATATTTTGCATGATTATGTCCAGCAAAATTCGACATAGTTTTACAAATTATGCTAATAAATGCAAAAGGCAAAGTCATCGAAAGGTGGCGACGCAAAACCACGGGTCTACAGTCTTTGACCATGATAGCCGGGTTGCCATCATCTTGGAACAATTTTTTTGATGTTGGTAGCTTCGGTTGTTCCATTTCGATGGAACGGCCTTTTTTTGTGTTTCGTTTTTTGAAAGGAGGATGAAAGCTCTTTCATTTTTGCAACAGAATGGAAAAACATAACTTTTGGGACGTCAAACATACACAACACGGTAATCAGTAAATGATGGAGTGGGGAAGTTATGTACAAACAAGTAGAAACTGTACAAGAGTTAGCTAAATTTCATGAAATCAAAGAAACAGTATGGACAAGCATGGGCTTCGAGATGGAGTACGCGAAAGAAGGCTCCGCACAATTCCTCCTACTTGCCGATGATGGTGAAGCAGGTGGAACATTTGAAATGACACCCTTTTCCAAATCAAGTGCTTATATGAAAACACTATTTCAGGATGTTATTACAGAAGATATGAAAGTAATGGAGGTAGACAGTCTCGCTGTTTTGCCAAAATACCGTGGACAACTAGGGCAAAAAGGAATTTGCTTGATGATAGATTACGCTGAAAAGCATGGCTATACCCACGCAATCGGGGTAGCAGATCCAACCTTTTTTAAATTCATTAACACGAAGTATCATGTAAAGGCGATTCAGATCAAAGATATCGTCTTTTACAAAGGGGCCGATGCTATTCCGACCCTCTTTCATCTAAAAGATGTCTATGACAATAAGCACGATCCGAAATATTCCTGGTACAATTCGTCGTCGTCCAATCAAGTAAAAGTCGAGGTAGGTGGGTAACATGGATAACATTGAGCTATTGAGAAGAAGAAACAATTGGGTCGTTATCGTATTCGCAAGCATCATTACGGTTGTTCAGGTCTTAAACCTCTTTCTAGGCGTACCGTACACATTCGTTCTCACAGTACTGGGTATTTTGTATGGCGTGCTGGCACCGTTTACGTACATATCCAATCGCCCGAACTTCCGTGAAAAAGCAGCGCCTTTCATGAAGTTTTTCAACTTCGCTGTAATCGGAATCTTCATGTTCATCATTGTTGGACTGGACCCGCATATGATCAATATCATGACCATTATGTTCTTTGTAGCAGTCATGGGGATTTATCAAGACCGACTCATCAATATTTTGACCATTGTATCGACATTAGGCATTGTCTCTTACTACTTCCTGACACAGAGAGAAACGATTTTCCATTCGACAAGCAATCTCGATCTGATGTACTTCCTGCTCACCTTCTGCTTCGTCTCTATCACGAGCATGATGCATGCTGTATTCAATAACAAGCTGCAAGAGGAAAGTGAGCAACAAAAGCAAGAAGCGATTGCCTCGAAGGAATCGTTGCAACGTGTTCTTGATCAGATCAATGAATCTCTCACCTCTATGCAAGACTATCAAGAGAATTTAAACAAGGTAACAGATGGTGTAAATGTTCGCGCTGTCGAAACCGTCGCTTCCCTGCAAGACATTATGGAGTCCTTTACGATCCAGACCAGCAATACAGACGAGCTGCGTCGGGAAATGAGCTCGACGAATCTGCAAGTTGAGGACATGACCCGCTCTGTTACAGAGATGCATGAGTACGTAGAATCGACCAAAGAAGCCACTAGCGAGAGTGGAAAACGCATTGGCAACATCGGCAATGACTTTGAACGATTCATCACGGACATCCAAGGCACGAACCAGCTGATTCAAGAGCTCAATAAAGAAACCGAATCGATTGGGAAAATCATCCAAACCATTTCCGAGATTTCTGCACAAACCAATCTGTTGGCACTCAATGCCACGATTGAAGCGTCTCGCGCAGGCGAACACGGCCGAGGATTTGCTGTCGTAGCAGATGAAGTACGCAAGCTGGCTGAATCCTCCAAGCTATCCTCCGAGTCGATCTCGAGCCTGCTCATGACCATTCGTGAAAAAATGAAGCTCGTATCGGATATGATTTCCGAGTCACAGACGTCTTTTGAGAAAAATAGCGAGGGCATCCTCGAAGTACAAGAAATGTTCACCAATGTAGACAACTACATGCAAAACTTCGCAGATAAAACGAAGAACCTGCAAGAGTTCATCGTCCATGTTCACAGCATGATTCAGGAAGTCGGCGCAAAAGTAGAAGTCAACGCCGATATTACCGACAAGAACAAAGAGAGCCTGGAAGAAGTGCTTGTTCTCGTTTCTGAGCAAAAAGACGAGGTCGTTAAGGTTTCTGGCGGCTTTGAGAAAATCGAACAGCAAATGCGTGGTCTCCATATGTAGCCTTCCTGCAACCGCCTTTTCAATGGCGGTTGTTTTTTTTTCATTTTGTAACTGAACGGGTATATAATATGAATATTCTGATAGTAATAACTTAAAAGGAGGCACATCATTGATGGATGCACGAATCGAAACCAAAACGATTCAGACCGATCGATTGCTCGTTTCCTACCTGACAGCAGGCGTACCGGAAGGAGAACCACTTCTCCTCATTCACGGCAATGCGTCAGCCAACTTGTTCTGGGATGATACCATTGCGGCTCTATGTGACCAGTACCGTGTATATGCACCTGATATGCGAGGCTATGGAGCAAGTGAAGCTTTGCCTATTGATGCGACACGCGGTTTGCGAGACTGGTCGGATGACCTTCATTCGTTTATTCGGGCATTGGACTTGCCAACACCTATCCATCTTGCCGGCTGGTCGTTGGGGGGCGGGATCGCGATGCAGTTTGCCATCGATCACCCGCAGGAAGTCCGTTCTCTGATTCTCATCGCCCCTATGTCCCCTTACGGCTTTGGTGGAACCAAGGATATAGCTGGCACCCCTTGCTACAGCAGCTTCTCGGGCTCAGGTGGGGGAGCCGTCAACTCCGAGCTGGTCAAAAGGATTGCAGCCAAAGATATGAGCAATGAATCTCCCTCCAGCCCTCGCAATGTCATGAATCAGCTTTATTTCAAGCCCCCATTCCAAGTTGCCCCAGAGCAGGAAGACCGTTATGTGAGCGCCATACTCTCTACGAGAATAGGAGAAGATTTTTACCCCGGTACCTTTGAATACGTGAACGATTGGCCCGGTGTTGCTCCTGGAACGACAGGGATTACGAATGCGATTTCTCCCAAATACGTAAATTTGTCCGGTATTGTCCAGATGGAGCCGAAGTGTCCGATTTTATGGATTCGCGGTGCAGATGATGCCATTGTCTCGGATCAGTCGCTGGCTGATTTCGGTACGCTCGGCAAGCTTGGCTATGTCCCCGGGTGGCCCGGGGAAGACGAATATCCCCCGCAGCCGATGGTCTCCCAAATTCGTAACGTGCTTGAACAATATCAGCTCGCTGGTGGTTCCTATCAGGAGATTGTCATGGAAAATGTGGGGCACGCTCCACACATCGAGAAAGCAGAGGAGTTTATCGGGCTCATTCGAAAAACCGTCAGGGCATGACTCTGACGGTTTTATTGGGCTATTTCGGCGTTTCTTTCTCCACTTTCGATACCTTCAAGTTAAATTCTCTTTCCTGCTCCTCAATAATCGCTCGATCCTCTGCATTATCTCTCACTACTTTTTGTGTCAAAATCGATCCAACTGCTACTAAAAGCGTGCATGCGATATAGTATGCCTTTTCGTGCTAGCAACTGGCGCAATCTGCGCCGAATATGATTATGACGTGCCCTTCATGTCGCCAACGTTCTGTCATCTGTTCAACAGGCTTCCCACGTAGCGCAGCAGCTCATTTGCGCAAACCGGGCAATATTGACGCTACTTCGATAAGACGCTTGGTAACCTCATTAATTTTCTTGAGCTGATGCTCATCCGGCGTTTTGTTCGAGGTCGTAATTTTGACGACATCCTTCAGATCGGCAAACAGCTTCTTCTCGATAGCTTCCCGCAGACGATCATGCGTGCTGTAGTCAAAACGCTTCCCTTTACGCGCATAGGCCGAGATACGGATGAGAATTTCTTCACGGAAGGCCCGCTTGGCATTTTCCGAGATGCCGATTTGCTCCTCGATGGAACGCATCAGGCGCTCATCTGGATCCATCTCCTCATCGGTAACGGGATCACGGATTTTGTTCTGTGTTAAATGATATGCACTTAAAGTCCCCTCTCTCCTTCCCTTATTTTAAAGCCCTTTCCATTAGGTGGAGAGGGCTTTTTTCATAAATCATAAGCAAACCCGTCTCCTCAAAACAGGGACGGGGTATTTTCTAGCCAGCTAAAATAAACTTTTTTTCAGCAAGGATTTTACACTTCATATTTATGGTTTCGTTTCAATGATATCATTGGTTCATTTTCCCAAACGAATCGATGGCTTGGTGTAACATTATTAGAGCCAATACAATATAAGCAAATATTTCTTTTTGGTTCTTATTTTTTTTGAAAATTAACAATGATACGAGCAGTAAAAACAACAAGGTGCATACGACAAATATGATGGCTACCATATTGACTCACCATCCTTTCTTTTTAAGTATTAGCCTATATCCTTCCTAAAATTATTATAATCTAAGAACGATCCGCAGAAAAACTACTTAACTGCGGATCGTTTATCATTAATTAGTATGGAGTAATATCATTTTTTAGTATGTTATATGCAGTTCCTAAATCTTCTCTCCCCGATGTACTGGAATCATAGATTTTGTAAGCAAGAACAGCACCTGCTGCCCCTTCAGCAATTAAAGGAAGTATCATTTCCCACGTTACCAAAGCAACACCTATAACTACAGCTAGCTCAGCTTGTGCCTCTCTTAAATCGCCCCTAGCATCTTCTACTTTATCACAATACCTTTTAAAATCGCTTACGTTTTCATCATTATAAGAATACTTCGTTAATCGCTTTCCTTTACCCTTTTCCAGATAGTCATCAGCATCAGGTGTTGCAACTAATTTATAATAGCGCTTATTAATTTCGTCGTAAGAGCAAATGTTGTATATCCCACCCGATTGACCATCATATTCTGCCTTTAGTTTCTTTGAAGATTTATTTTCATTGTTACTTTCTTCGTATACAGGAGATTGTAAAAATTTTTCGCTTAATTTTTCTCCATTAATAAAATACTTTCCATCGCTTGTGATTTCCAGTTCAAATGTTTTCTCACTCTTGATCGAATCGCGATCGTCAATATATTTCTCTTCTACTTGTTTAGTGATTGTAACCTTCTTTGTATCATTTTCATCAACTTCTACTTTTCTAAAAACATTTATGACTTCTTCACCGATGACTTCGCCATCTTCTCCAAAGATATCTTTTGTTTCTGAGAAAAAGTGATTGAGCTCTTCACTTTGTTCCGACAATAGTTTTGTATTATGACTTGCAGCCTGAGCACCTCCAGAATAAGTAAATACTAGAGAAGCTACCAGTATTACTGACAATATTCTTTTCATGCTTTTAAACTACCTCCTTAATTTGTATATTTTTACCATAACATGTAATTATTTTACATTTTGTCGTTAGATGTCGATATATTAAAATTTATATTTTCAAAATATTCAACACGCAACCTTCCACACATACTCCCCCTTCTGCCCTCCAAAAATCCAGGATGACGGCATTCCTATCCTCGACATCTAAATGCCACCGTACCGAGATGTAGAAGTAACCAAATCAATGCCGAAAAATTACTCAAAAGATTGATGCAGACAGAAGAAGAAGCTGGCTTGAACTTTTCGCAATTCCTCCAGACATCTATAAAAAGTCAGCTTGGTATCCGTTTAACACCGGAACACGGGTCATCATCGAGCAAATAAAAAAACAACCTGCCTTTGATTCTAACTGCATCTGAAGTACAAGACTTCATCGACTGGTATGGTGGTCGTGCAGACGGACGTGGCAAAGAAACATTTATGTTCAATAAAGACTTTAATAGGGGGCATTTACTTCTAGAAAAGATTATGTAGCATTCAGTAAGATTCAATCGTTTGAAGTGATGGAGTATACCAAATATCACGACGAGACACCTCCTCTCTAACAGGAAGGTGCCTCAAGTTTTTAAAGACGCTGACTATACAGAAAAGAGTAGAGCCAACAAATACTGATGATCGCAGCGTGCCGCTCTTCGTCCAATTCCACATTTTGACGCGTGCTTTAATTTAAGGCTGAATGTAAACATAATCCCGATTCTCACCAGTGACAATTGATTTTGATTCGCCATAGAATGCCTCTCAAATGAGAAGGCTTAAATCGTACTTTTCAGCAACTCCGTCTTTGTCACGATCTAACTTCTCTGTACCCAGGCTCACTGCTCACGGTGTTTTTACTGGGCTCCGGTTCGTTCTTTTTTACAACATCCGAATGGCACCCATCCTCTTGGCGTAGTTCTCAATTGACCAAATTCTAACTCCGGCTTTTGGGCTGTTGCTATCGGGCATATCCTAATGCGAAACCCATCTTTCATAGTGATCGAGGATTTCAATACACAAACAAAATGTTCAAGAAGAAACTAGATGATACAGGAATGACTCAGAGCATGTCGAGGGTAGCTAGGTGTATCGACAATGGTCCAATGGAATCATTCTGGGGAATGTTAAAATCAGAGATGTACTATCTCCAGAAATTCAATACATACGAAGTGCTAGAAGGAGCCATTACGGAACACATAGTTTACTATAATAATTATCGATACCAGAAAAGGCTAAACCGTATGACGCCTCTAGAATATAGGCAATATCTACAAAGTTCTGTGGTATAAAGAAGACACCAACCTAAGTTCAGATTGGTGTCTAGGCTTTTTCTTTTTTCACTGTCTCCTTGACAGGGGGCACTTCAGACCTTTCCGAAGGAGGGGTTCGTTAATTTAGTAATCTTTGAATAGATTTATTGTCCTAAAACTTGAATTGGTATGTTTTTGCCGCTTTTGGTTCCATCTCCAATTTGTCCAAAAGTATTGCCTCCCCAGCCAAAAGCAAATCCTTCCGCACTTACACCCAAAGAATGAACATTTCCAGATGATAAAGTTTTATAACCCTCTAAATTGGTAATTTCAACTGGTAAGGAGTCATTTGTTGTTTTGCCATTTCCAAATCCTCCACTTCCATTGCCGCCCCACGCCCATACTGTTCCATCCTCTTTTTTGGCAAAAGAATGAAATCTACCAGCTTCAACTTCTACTACATTTTCAAGATTCAATACTTGTACTGGGGTATATTGGGTAGTTTTATTATTAATACCCAATTGCTCGTATGAATTCTCTCCCCAAGACCATACTGTACCATCACTTTTCAATGCCAAGGAATAATAATAACCTGCTGAAATATCAATAACATCCGTCATCCCTTCAACCTGCACAGGCACCTTTGAATTATAAATATTCTTTCCAAGACCTGATTGGCCATATTTATTGTCTCCCCATGCCCATACTGTTCCATCATTTTTTAATGCAAGAGAATGGAAACTCCCTGCTTTGATTTTTTTCACATTATCAAGATTTGCCACTTCGACAGGAATTTTGGATGCTTTACTTGAAGCTTCGTCACCTAGTCCTAGTTCATTTTTGCCCCAAGCCCATACACTTCCATTTTCCTTCAATGCCAGGTTAAATTCCGCTCCAGCCGCGATATCTTTTACTTCCTCAAGTCCTTCAATTTGGGCAGGTGTAGTCACGATACTCCCACTTGCACTACCAACTTGCCACTGCCCATTCCCCCCCCACCCCCATACTGTTCCATCTTTCTTTAATGCCAATGAATGCACTCCAGAACCCGCATCAATCTTTACTACATTACCTAGTGCAGACACTTGTTTTGGGACTGTACTCTCTTTAGTGGAATCGTCCCCTAATTGCCCGAACATATTATTTCCCCAGGCCCATACTGTTCCATCTGTTTTTAGAGCAAGCGAGTGATTACTCCCAGCACTTACTAACTCAATTTTTTCGTGCTCTTCACATGCAAACGCTTGTCCTGTAGGCATCAAAAGCAAAGCAGAAACTAGAAGACTTACTGAGAAATTTTTAATCCTTTTCATGATTATCCCCTTTGAGTTATGATTTAACATTTTTCACTATAATTAAATAACCTGAATATGTAAAACATTTCATTTTTTGATAATTTGTGTTTTTTTATTTTTCTCGCTCAAATTCTTTAAGCATTTCAATTATTCAGCGTTTGTAAAATTCTTTAGATTACCTTCCTCCTCTTAGTGAATACACTGTGTAATGAATTACTTCCCTCGCTTTCAAGTCTGGGCTTTTTATCGATTAAACTCCTCCTTATGCCCAAGTTATTGAGTTTCTATTTTTATTTTACCGATTAATTTTTTGTTCGGTGAAATCGCTGGAAGTGTAAACTTTTGTAAGTAAGTGTAACCACTTCATACAAATGTCCTAGTAAAGATAGAAAAGCCCCTCACCCAATTAATGGCGAGGGGAGGACAGAAGTTGATCACGATACTAGCGATTTGAAGTTGCAAGTCTTCGTAGCTGCTATCCACTCCACTTTACCCACAGCTCTTTGCAAGAATTGTGAGTAATTTGTACGGAATCTGCCCATCGGGAATGCAGGGCAGTTTTTCCACGCGTAACCGGGGTACTCCTGGTGACCAAGCACCTGCTTCATGGAGTGAAGGCTTCCGTGTTGCGCATCCGATGTTTTTGTGGATACATTCACAATTTGTTCATCCGACTCATGCAAACAAATACAAGTCAACCGGACGATTTCTCGCCCGGTTGCTTCCATGGATTACCTCACAGCTTCTTTCTTGCCAAAGAAAGTACGCAACGCCTTGTATACCTCGCCCTTTTCCCGAATGACACAATGCATGAATTTCGGCTCCTTGATGTGGCGATACGCTGACATAAGAGTGCTGTGCCTATTATACTGATTCACTTCGCCATAGCCGAACATGTTGCATCTCTCTATGAGCTCTTTTACCAGCTTTACGCAACGTTCATTGTCAGACGTGAGGTTGTCGCCATCGGAAAAATGGAACGGGTAAATGTTGTACTGCGATGTCGGGTAGCGGCTATCGATAATCTCCAACGCTTTTTTGTAAGCAGAGGAGCAGATCGTCCCCCCGCTCTCCCCTTTCGAGAAAAAGGTGTCCTCCGTCACTTCCTTGGCATCCGTATGATGGGCAATGAAGACGATCTCGACCTTTTCGTACTTGGTGCGCAGAAACCGTACCATCCAGAAGAAAAAGCTGCGGGCGATATACTTTTCAAACACACCCATCGATCCGGAAGTATCCATCATCGCAATAATGACAGCATTGGAATGAGGCTTGATGATCTCTTCCCACGTCTTGAAGCGTAGATCATCATCGGTGATCCCCAGCTCCATATCACTGTAGCCTGCCAGCGCATTTCGGCGAATGGCCGCAATCAGCGTACGTTTTTTATCAATATTGCCCATCAAGCCCTTTTTCCTGACATCATTGAACCGAGTCTCTTCCACGACGATTTGTTCCTCGTCTTTTTGTTGAAGGTTCGGCAGCTCCAGCTCGGCGAAAAGCATCTCCTGCAATTCTTCTACGCTGATTTCAGCCTCATAGTAGTCTACACCTGGCTGATCGCCCGCTCCCTGACCTTTTCCTGGCCCTTGCGCCGGATCGCCGTCACGGGCTACGACATCGCCTACTTTACTGTTTCCTTTACCTTGACCGCCATGTTTTCCCTTTTGGAAGTTAAAACGCAATCGGTATTCATCCAGGGAGCGAATAGGGATCTTAATGACTTCCCGACCATTCGACATGATGATGTTTTCTTCGCTGACGAGATCGGGCAGATTTTTTTTGATCGCTTCTTTCACTTTTTCCTGGTGTCGATTTTGGTCCTGGTACCCTTTGCGGTGCAGCGACCAGTCTTCCCGGGAGACAATGAACGATGATTCATCTTTCATGCCGTCTCCTCCTAGCAACTGGCGCAATCTGCGCCGAATATGATTATGACGTGCCCCTCATGTCGCCAACGTTCTGTCATCTGTTCAACAGGCTTCCCACGTAGCGCAGCAGCTCATTTGCGCAAACCGGGCAATATTGATGCTCTTCGATAAGACGCTTGGTAACCTCATTAATTTTCTTGAGCTGATGCTCATCCGGTGTTTTGTTCGAGGTCGTAATCTTGACAACATCCTTCAGATCGGCAAACAGCTTCTTCTCGATAGCTTCCCGCAAACGATCATGCGTGCTGTAGTCAAAACGCTTCCCTTTACGCGCGTAGGCCGAGATACGGATGAGAATTTCTTCACGGAAGGCCCGCTTGGCATTTTCCGAGATACCAATTTGCTCCTCGATGGAACGCATCAGGCGCTCATCTGGATCCATCTCCTCACCTGTAACGGGGTCACGGATTTTGTTCATGTTGCAATAAGCTTCCACATTATCCAAATAGTTATCCATGAGCGTTTTTGCCGACTCTTCGTAGCTGTAGACAAACGCCTTCTGCACTTCTTTTTTCGCCAGCTCGTCGTATTCCTTGCGCGCGATCGAGATGAAGTTCATATACCTCTCCCGCTGCTCCTTGGTTATGGACGGATGCTGGTCAAAACCTTCTTTTAGCGCCCGAAGAATATCAAGCGCATTGATGCACTCCGTATCGCGACGGATCAGTGCACTGGAGATACGGTTGATGACATAACGCGGATCAATACCGGACATTCCTTCATCGGCATGCTCGTTACGTAGCTCTTCCAGATCGGCTCCCTTGAAGCCTTCCACCGATTCACCGTCATACAGCCGCATCTTTTTCAGCAAATCGGCCCCTTGTTTTTTCGATTCTTTCAAGCGGGTCATAATGGAAAAGACTGCTGCTGACCGGAGCGCATGTGGTGCAATATGCACATGCCCCAAGTCGGATTGCTTAATTAATTTCGCGTATATTTTTTCTTCGTCACTGACACGCAGATTATACGGCATCGGCATGACGATAATCCGAGATTGCAGTGCCTCATTTTTCTTATTCCCAATAAAAGCCTTGTACTCCGATTCGTTCGTATGCGCAACAATCAGCTCATCTGCAGAAATGAGGGCAAAACGACCTGCCTTGAAGTTTCCTTCCTGCGTCAGCGACAGGAGATGCCACAAAAATTTCTCGTCGCATTTCAGCATTTCCTGGAATTCCATCAACCCACGATTGGCTTTGTTCAGCTCCCCATCAAAACGATATGCACGAGGGTCAGACTCAGAGCCGTACTTCGTAATCGTCGAAAAGTCGATACTCCCCGTCAAATCGGCAATATCCTGTGACTTCGGATCGGAAGGGCTAAATGTACCGATCCCGACACGATTGGCTTCGGAAAACAAAATCCGGCGAACAGGGAAATCCTCGATGCACCCCCCATATTCGGACTCCAGCCTCATCCGGTTATAGGGCGTCAATTCTCCTTCAATCTTGATGCCCAGCTCTTCTTCTACCTCTGGACGCAGCTCGTGCGGGATAAGATGAAGAGGCTCTTCGTGCATCGGGCAACCATCAAGTGCAAAGATCGCTCCGGCTTCCGTCCTGGAATACTCCTCCAGTCCCCGCTTGAGCATCGTCACGAGCGTAGACTTACCGCCACTGACAGGTCCCATTAAGAGCAAGATGCGTTTGCGAACATCCAGACGACGTGCAGCCGAGTGGAAATATTCCTCCACTAGGCGCTCAACAGAACGATCCAATCCGAAGATTTCTCGACTAAAAAATTGATACGAACGTGAGCCGTCCTCGTTCTCTTCAACCCCCGCGCTTTTAATCATGTTGTAGACGCGTGAGTGCGCCGTCTGGGCAATTTGCGGATTTTTACGTACTAGTTGCAAATATTCGGCGAATGTTCCTCTCCACATCAGGTTTTCTTCGCGGGCCCGGTGCTCAGCGATCCGTTTTAAAATGTCCATGTTCGACACTCCTCCCTCTTAAGCCCTCTCTCTTCCCAACGCCAATGTACTCTCATGTATATGTCCGCCTGCGGTCACGCATTCACGTGCAAGCCGTTTTCTCCGGTTGCCAACAGGCTCTTACAGCCTTTACATATGTGTATGCGCGATATCAGCACAAGTTTCAGCAATCTTCCCATAAAAATACGGCACATTGCTTTTTCACGGCTTGGAAGATTACGGAATTGTAAGGTTTAACGAGCGTAGCTGTAAGTTGATTCGATAGTTTGTAATCCCTCTCCCCCTGTAAAATACAATCATAAGCAACATACACGGAAAGCCAATACGGATTGGCGTAAAATAACGGAGGAACGAACATGGACATCCAAACAGAACGTATTCAAGTAAAAAAAGGACTTTATTTGACCGGCATCGCAGCCTTGGTGATTCTCTCGGTATTTATTTACCAAGCAGTGACAGGAATGGAACTCGATACAGGAGAAATACTGAGTGTGCCCATTTCGCTTTGTGCCTTCTTGAAACTCGTGAATGACCATCGAAAATTGTCACTTACGTAAGGGAGCAACAGCTTTAAGGCGTTTGCAAAGTGGGCAGGCTACGCTATAATGGGAGTAGTTTGTTTCCGAAAGGAGCTGTCAACCGTGGGTACATTTATCGTGGCAGTGGTCTTCGTAGCTTTTCTGTTTTTCATCCTGACAGCTGGCTACAACGAGGACAAAACCTGGAACCTGTAAGAAGCATCCAGGGAAAAAAGCAGGCAGCCTACTGTGGCAACCTGCTTTTTTTGTTTTCTTGTTATTTCTTATTCTCTTTGTTTTCTGCTTTTTTTGCTTCGATTTCTGCCTTGATTTCTTTTGCGCTCTTGTCTGCTGTTTCGACGCCCCACTTGGCAGCCTTTTCTTTCAGGTTCGCAAGCTTCTCTTGCTTCTTCGCTTCTTTTGCTGCCTTTTTCTCTGCGTTTGCTGCTTTTTTTGCTACTTTTGCTTCTTTAATTGCCGCTTTTACTTCCTTCGCTGTTTTACCTGCGGTTTCAACGCCCAGCTTCACAGCTTTCTCGTTTAGCTTGGCGAGCTGTTCCTGTTTCTTCGCTTCTTTTGCTGCTTTTTTTGCTGCCTTTTTCTCAGCGTTTTCTGCTTTCTTTGCTGCTTTTGCTTCTTGAATCGCTGCTTTTACTTCCTTATTTGTTTGATCCGTGGTTTCGACGCCCCACTTAGCAGCCTTCTCGTTCAGTTTTGCTCTGTTTTCTTCCTTTTTCTCCGCTTTCGAGTGCGTAACTGTAGCATCCGCTCCTGTATCCGCCGCAGCTACTACAGAGATACCACTAAACAGCAAGGTAGCCATTACCAGAGACGAAACAAGTTTTTTCATGAGATTTCCTCCTTTTATTATGTAAAACGTGGTTGTACACCCCTAGCCTACCTGATGATTTTGGGAAAAGTATGTGAAAAAGCAGGCTTGGCCATTTTTTCAAATGGACAGCCTGCTTCTCGGTTATACTTTCATAGTTATTCCTTACCCTGCAAACACACCGTTTTTTTCAGAAATCGCCGTAAACAGCTCTTCTAATGATCCCCGCTGATCGACCTGATACTGAGGCTCACCACGGTCTTCCATCCAATTGGTTACCAGAAACGTTTTCATTCCCAGCTTGGATGCGACCATGTCCTCCTGCATGTGATTCCCGACCATGACACAATCTGTCGGCTCAACCCCAAGCTTTTGGCAAATCTCATTATAATAACCAGGATTCGGCTTCGTGAAATGCGATTCCTCATACACGGTGACCAGTTCGAAATCATCCGGGGACATCCCGATCCAAGCGAGGCGATGGTGAATCGCATCCCGCGGGAAAACAGGATTCGTCGCTACTGCAACCCGAAAACCTTGTTCTTTAGCCGCAGCAATAATTTGCTTTGCCCATGGCGAAGGATACGTCAGGTGAGAAAGCGTCGGAAATACATCGCGATAAAACGAATCGAACAGAGGCCATATTTCCTCTCGATCCCACTCACTATGTTCCGTAAAATGTTCGATAAAAACTTGCTCGTTCGTCTTGTCAGGCTCTTGGTTCATGATCATTGCTTTGGTCGCATCCCAGACCAACGCCAACAGCTTTTCGGTATCGTACTTATCTCCGACATGACGGCCTACTTCAACCAAGTAACTTTTGACAAAGGGTTCAGTCTGCATCTCTAATAGCGTACCGTCCAAATCAAACAGGATGGTGTTCACAGTCATAATGGATATCTCCCTCCCAAATGCCTTACGATAACGATGGAAAACCTAACTGGCGAAGTCCCTCAAACAAGACAATTGCTGCACAATTGGACAGGTTCACAGAACGGGTCGCACCGCTCATCGGGATACGAATAGTCTGTTCCCGATATTTTTCTGTCAGTTCTTCCGGCAAGCCCGTCGTCTCCTTGCCCAAGATAATGTAGTCGCCATCCCGGAAGGAAACGTCCGTATACAACTTTTCCCCCCAGGTCTCCACAAAGTAAAAAGTGCCCGCACCTTCTCCTTGTGCCTCAACAAAGTGCTCGAAACTCTCATGATGGTGAACGTTAACCGCATGCCAATAATCGAGACCAGCTCGCTTCAGGTAACGATCGTCCGTTGAGAATCCTAGTGGATGAATCAAATGCAGATGCGCTCCTGTCGCTGCACATGAACGGGCAATATTTCCCGTATTGGCAGGGATGAGCGGCTCATGCAAAACAATATGTAACGGCATATCTGAAAATCTCCTTGTAAATTGCGAACTTGTTACCAGTACACGTCCTATTATACCACCGTGCCCAGCTTCTGTAACAAATGGAGTGCCTGCTGCATCTAATCAGAAAACTTTGCTATCGAAAGGAGTGCTGATTAGATGGGGACATCCGTTTCATTTGGGCGACGCCTTGTCGCACATGTGAGCATCCTGAGTTTGATCCTGTTAATCGCCAGTTGGATGTGGGCTGATTTTTCTTCGTTCCCTGCCCTGGAAACATGGAGCATGCTTCTCGGCTATCTCTCATTTATTTTGATTGGCTGCACCCTATTGATTGGTCCACTCCAGTCCTGGCTCCCTGCTGGCTGGATGCCTAACAGCTTGTCCATCCGCCGAGATATCGGCATATGGGCTGGGCTAACCGGACTGCTGCACGTCATTCTTGTGCTCGTCCTTTTTGAAAATGAGCCTCAGCTAATGATCATACATGAAAACCGTTCAGAAAAGGCTGATGGATGGTTGGGTCTGTTCTTTGACGCTTCCTCTGATCCGACTATGTGGCCATCTCCCAACTGGACGCTTACAGGCGTTGCGAACTACCTTGGGCTGTTTGCCTTTTTCATTCTACTAGCCCTGTGGCTGACATCTTCTGCACAGGCAGAAAAATGGCTGGGTGGCTCCAGTTGGAAAAGGCTTCATCTCGCCAATCCATGGCTTTTTGTCATCGCCTTGTTCCATGGCTTGATTTACATCCAATCCATCAAAGGAGAACCGCACACCTTTTCAGACTTGCTCGTTTTTGCAGCAATGATTTGGCTGGTTCGCAGCATCGCTTTTATACGACGAGCTTTTTATCGCAAGAGGTAATTACACCCCTCTTATATGAAAGAAGGCATAGCGCATGTTGGGCGTATAGGCTGTGGAATCCTCATATGCCCAGTAACGCATGCTGCTATCTGTCGTATGGGCGTTCACTAACGGCATCTGATTCGCGTCTTTTGCGACCACAATCGTATTGTGCTGAAAACGCCCATCTCCGTTAAAATCATAACAAATGATATCACCTGGGACCAATTCGGCCGCAGAGCTTTTCGAAACTGCCCGCATAGGTGCTCCACCCGATTTCAAAAGCAAATACAAGCTATGCGCAACCGTCCAGCTATAACTCCAAGAGGCCCCTTTTCCCGTGCGAATCCACCAGCCCTTGCCCATCTCTTTAGACATCTGCATAGGGATTCCGCCTGCGTGTAAACATTGCGAAATAAAGTTCGTGCAGTCATCCGTAAAACGAGGATACACGGGATTGGTCGTGTTCCAGTAGCGTTCCGCGTACGCGACTGCATTTGCAGCGTTGTACCCTCCCGCTCCATGCACGATCAGCATCGGTTGGTCGATGGCATCCTCGACGCCTGACACAACGATGATAGGCTCCTCCTCCTCTTCCTCGATCACCAATTTTTGATCACCATTCGACTCCCTTGCCCCGATAATCGACCACTTTTCGTTCGTTTTGAGCAACTGGAGCTGAAACAATCGTTTGTTTGCCTCTTTATACTTGGTTTGCTTAATCCCCAGCGTTTTATTTTCTTGCCATTGAACTGTTATTTCCATGGTGGCATTAGTATCTACCCAGCACATGGGCGTTACTTGTCCCTGGACAGCCAATAATTTGACTCCCCGTTCCTCAGCTCTCTGCTTCTCCCGGTTCAGTCGATTCCACTCTTCCTGTACGCCAGAATCTTCTGTGCAATAAAAAGGCAGCAGTCGCTCATACTTTCCATCCGTAGATGACTGGTGAACTGCTTGAAAGTATTGCTGAACAAATTCACGCCACTCCACTTTCCCCTCCTCCTTTCCGCCTCCAGACTGTGACAAAGCCCATGAACTGTTCATCTCAATGAAGAATATGTCGCTCGTGGAGCATTCAGAAGAAAAAGAAAAGCTGTCCGAGCAAGCAGACAGCTTATTAGGATGAAGCGTGAGCAAAAAGTGGACCTTCTTCTAGGGAAAGTAAATATTCTTTAATGGATAAGCCACCGCCGTACCCGACCAAGGCACCATTCGAGCCAATGACTCGATGACACGGTATAATGACAGGAATCGGATTACGATTGTTCGCACCGCCAATAGCCCGAACAGCTTTCGCCGCTCCAATTGCCAAGGCAATATCTTTGTAAGAACGAGTTTCTCCATAGGGAATGTTCGATAGCTCATTCCATACAGACTTTTGAAAGGGAGTTCCGTACAATACGGTTGGAACATCAAACGTCTTGCGCTTGCCTGCAAAATACTCTTCTAGCTGTATTTTTGCAGGCTCATTAATCGCATCGTTACGCGTTGGGGTAATCCCTACGAACGTTTTTTTGCACCAGCGCATAAGTGGCTCCAATCCGTCTTGTTCATTGGCAAACTGAATGTAGCATAGCCCTTCTTCTGTAGAAGCCAAGAGCAATGGTCCAATCGGTGAATCCATCATGGTATAGCCTAATTCCTTTGCCATTTAACGTCCTCCCTCTATTGTTCAAACTAAGCCTGTTCATGGATCATGCTCATGCCTTTTTCTATCTCTTCCACCACTTCGGGTGACGCCTCTTTTGCTTTTGCGGTAATGAGCGCCTCTTGTGCCTGCTCTCCTCCGATTTTTCCAAGCGCCCATGCAGCAGTTCCGCGGATGACTGGACGAGGGTCTTCAAACAAAAGACGCTCCAAATGAGGAACAGCCGTCCGATCCTTGAAATGGGCAAGCGCTAGTATGACATTACGCTGAATGGGCTTTTTGCCCCGCCAAGATGAAGAGGATTGGCCAAACTTTTCCTTGAACTCCTTATTGCTCATCTGAAGCAGAGGAATCAATAAAGGCTTCGCAATCTCCGGGTCAGGTTGAAATTCAGCATGATGGTCGTTGTCGATGCGACGATTCTTCGGACATACCGTCTGACAAGTGTCGCAACCATACAGCCGATTCCCGATTTTTCCGCGGAATTCATCGGGAATAAAGTCTTTCACCTGTGTCAAATAAGCTACACATCGCTGTGCATCAAGCTGCCCGCCCTGAATCAAGGCTCCGGTCGGACAAGCGTCTACACATATATTACAGTCGCCACAGCCTTCTTCGATTGGGTGATCGCTTGGCAACGGAAGATTCGTTACAAGCTCCCCCAAGTACACCCATGATCCGAACTCCGGCGTTATAATGGCGCAGTTTTTTCCTACAAACCCAATCCCAGCTCGCTCGGCTACCGCACGATCAGACAGTGCTCCCGTATCTACCATGGATTCGATCCGAGCCCCTGGCTCCAGCTCCATAATGAATCGCGTCAGTTTGTCCAGCTTGTCGCGCAGAACGTGATGGTAATCGGTTCCCCATGCTGCTCGGCACAAGATTCCCCGGTATGCACCAAGCTCTGACTTTGGTGGATTTTTGAGCTTGGAAGGATAGGCCAGTGCTATTGAAATCAGCGAACGTGCCCCGTCCAACAACAGTTCCGGGTTCGTCCTCTTTTCTAAATCAGGCTCTTCAAATCCAGATTCATAACCCTTTTCCCGATGTACAATGAGCCGTTCTTTTAAGGTCGTGAATGGATCGGCACTGGCAAACCCGATCTTATCGATTCCGATTTCCTTTGCATAATCAATGATGGACTGCTTTGTCTGCTCCCAGTACTGCAAGTCGTTCACAGTTGTTTAATCGCTCCTGTCGCCAATTCGTCGCAGCGGTTGTTCCATTTGTTGTCGGCGTGTCCTTTGACTTTTACGTACTCTACCTTGTGGGTGTCCATCAATTGCAGCAGTTCTTTCCATAAGTCCTGATTTTCCACCTGCTGGCCTTTACTGTTTTTCCAGCCGTTTTTCAGCCAGGCTTTATACCAGCCTTGTTTGAAACAGTTGACCAAGTATGCACTATCACTGGACAGCGTCACCTTACAAGGCTCCTTCAGTGTAGAGAGCGCCTTGATGGCCGCCATCAGCTCCATTCTGTTATTCGTTGTATGTGGTTCGGCACCGGACATTTCCTTGATGTGTTGACCGTACATCAGTACAGCCCCCCAACCACCTGGTCCTGGATTGCCGGAACAAGCTCCATCTGTATAAATCTCAACCTCACGCATCGTCATCGTCAGGATTCCCTCCTCTGTTCTCTTCTATTGTATCGAAGCTTAGTCGCTTCCACAAAAATTTTTTGTTATACTACCAAAAATAGGTTCAGTAAGGAGTGTCTATCGATGAAAGTTCAGCTAGATCCTTCCGTGTCCGAGCGTCTGCCGCAATTTTCTCTCGGCATTTTACAATACAGCAATGCTTCCGTCAGTGACTCCCCCAAAATGCTACAGGGACGTATCAATTATTATGTGGAGAGCTTGCGGCTGGATCACAACACCGCAAACCTGACAGAAATAGAAGGCATCCGCGAGTGGAGAGCCTGCTTTAAGCAAGTTGGTATCGATCCGTCCAGATACCGCCCTTCCTCCGAAGCATTGCTTCGCCGGCTGTTGCAGGGAAATCCTTTTTTCTGGATCAACAGCGCCGTTGATGTGAATAATTTTTTCTCGGTTTTGCACGCGCTTCCGTTCGGAATTTATGACGTCAATCACTTAGCGGGTGATATCACTTGTCGACTCGGCCACGCCGAAGATGTCTATGAAGGATTAAATGGACGCGAAGTCAACATGGAAGGAAAACTACTTCTCGCCGATGGTAACGGCGCATTTGGGAGTCCCATTGTCGATTCCAAGCGTTCATGCGTAACGGAACAAAGCCGCGCTCTCCTCCAGGTCATCTTCTTCCATGAAAAAATGGAACCATCTAAAAAAGAAGAAATCGTAGGTTCAGTTGGTCGCATGTTTACGGAAATCAACGGTGGCGAGCTGACTCACTCCTCTGTCATTACTGCCTAAGAAAAAGACGGCCCGTCATGCAGCCTGGCCGTCTTTCTTTACGCTATCTTCTTCCTTTTTTCTAAAAACGATATGTTCCAGGACCAGGCACACAATAACGCCGAGCAATAAGCCATTTCCGAACAAGAAGCTGGCTAATACGGGGAGTTTCTGCCAAGCTACAGCAGGTACGAACATGACTCCGATCCCGACCAAAAGCGAGCTACCCCCAACAATTATCGTACGTTCGTCCATCTTCACATTTACGTAATCCTTCAACCCGAAGCCCAGCAGTTGCGTATAGGAAATGAACATCGCTGCATATGCCACTGGAGTAGGCAAAGCAGCCAAAAAGTGGGCAACAGTGGGAAGCAACCCAATCAGCATCATCCCCAACATCGCTATGACAAATGGCAGACGGGAAGCCATTTTCGTCGTTTGAATAACCGCTGCTGCCAAGGAAAGTGGAATCATACCTACCACACCGCTCAAGCCTGACAGGAAATGGGATACCCCTGTAAAAATACCACCGCGATTGTACTGCTTTTCAGTAGGCACCGTGTCTGTCGCTTTTCCCATAACCGACAAACTCGTCATGAGGTTTGTCAACAAAACGAATCCTGTCAGCATACTCGTTAATACAACGCCCCAATCCCAACGTGGAGGTCCCCAAAAGAAAATAGAAGGCCATGAAAATATTTGCTCAGTAGGCCGGACAGGTTCTGTCCATCCAAGAAGCCCGTACACGATCCAGCCTCCAACCATGCCAAACAAAACGGCAAAACTGGAGAATCTCTTCGTCCGCATAATGAACACAACAAGGGCTACGATCCCTATGGACACAAGTGCTACACCCGGTTGTACCTCTCTTGAATGCTGAAAACCAATACCGAGCATGCCCGTGAGAATGTTACTACACAAAGAAACAGCAAGTAAAATCATATACGTACCTGAAACCAACGGCGTAAACCACTTCTGTAATTTTCCAATCCAGCCTAATAAGCCAAAAATGAAAAAGAGTAGACCTGCTAATATCATACCCACTTGAAAGGATTGACCAATTTCTTGTGGATGGAGACCCATGCTCGTTCCGAGTTGAGCCAAAATGATAAAGATCCCCCACCAAAGTCCAGCCGGACCTTCTATCATCGGATAACGGTGTCCAATCCAAACTTGCAGTAGTGACGCAAGTCCAATGTAAAACATGGTCTGCTGCATCAGCTTTCCAATTTCATCAGCCTGTAAGCCGTACATATCTCCAATCATTAGTGGTACCGCCACACTGCTGGAAACAGTTACGATCATCCACTGTAATACGGACAGCGTTGTAATCCCCATTGGCGGCTTGTCTTGCAGTTTGTAAAACACCTCAACCACCTCGTCTTTTTGCGTACACAAGTTGTCTATTTCCCTGTCTACACTATGTGCATATTAAAGCAGAAAAAAACCCCAATCATCAAGATATCTTGACATTCAGGGTTAGCCTGTAAAAGTATGGTGCCGGTGAAGGGACTTGAACCCCCACGGTTTCCCTCACGATTTTGAGTCGCGCGCGTCTGCCATTCCGCCACACCGGCAAATATTTTGGAGGAGGCACCCGGATTTGAACCGGGGGTGAGGGTTTTGCAGACCCGTGCCTTACCACTTGGCTATGCCTCCATGATATAAAGTAAAACAATTTGAGAAATGGAGCGGACGAAGGGTCTCGAACCCTCGACCTTCGCCTTGGCAAGGCGACGCTCTACCAATTGAGCTACGTCCGCATTTTAATGGCTGGGGTACTAGGATTTGAACCTAGGAATGACGGAGTCAAAGTCCGTTGCCTTACCGCTTGGCTATACCCCAATAAGTAATCCCCAACTATGAATTTATGGGGCGATCGATGGGACTTGAACCCACGAGTGCCGGAGCCACAATCCGGTGCGTTAACCCCTTCGCCACGACCGCCATGATTACTACTATTTTCTTGAAAAATGGCAGGGGCAGTAGGAATCGAACCCACACCAAAGGTTTTGGAGACCTTCGTTCTACCGTTAAACTATGCCCCTATAAAGGTGGCTCGGGACGGAATCGAACCGCCGACACGAGGATTTTCAGTCCTCTGCTCTACCGACTGAGCTACCGAGCCTTATATCTATGCTTTACGCGCCAATTTCATTTGATTAGAAATGGCGGAGCTGACGGGACTCGAACCCGCGACCTCCGGTGTGACAGACCGGCGTGAACTCCAACTTCACCACAGCTCCATATTTGGTTGCACCCACTAGGTGCTCCGATCCCACTTGATCAAGTAGAGCAAGTAGAAAATTTGGTTGCGGGAGCAGGATTTGAACCTGCGACCTTCGGGTTATGAGCCCGACGAGCTACCGAGCTGCTCCATCCCGCGATAGTTAGGACGACTGAGTGTCAGTGTTGCCACAGGACGTGGCGCTTTTAGCTGACCTTCCTTGTCCTTTGATATAAATGGTGGAGGCTGACGGGATCGAACCGCCGACCCTCTGCTTGTAAGGCAGATGCTCTCCCAGCTGAGCTAAGCCTCCAAATCACCTACAAACATGTAGGGATTTTCTAGGTGACCCGTAGGGGATTCGAACCCCTGTATGACAGCGTGAAAGGCTGCTGTGTTAAACCGCTTCACCAACGGGCCAAGATGGCGGATGGAGTGGGATTTGAACCCACGAGACGGTTCGACACCGCCTACACGATTTCCAATCGTGCTCCTTCGGCCGCTCGGACATCCATCC
>NZ_JABMIT010000009.1:0-259219 GCF_013186635.1 Brevibacillus sp. HB1.3
CACTAGCACTTCAAAAGCGCTAGATTCACAATATACCATGCATCATCATTTTGAGTCAACAGGTATTTTTTTAGGTGTTTCATTTTGTTCCGCTCTTTTTGAAAGGCGGATTTCTAATATAACATGATCTATTTAGTTCATCAAATGTAATAAATGGAAACAAGAGCACGTGTGGAGGATTAGGAAAAATAAATAATCATAACAGATATTCGCAACTATCCATTGCATTGTGTGACTTCGTTAATAGACGTACTTGGACCCTAGCCCCCAATAGTCGTAATCATATTCTTTTGGGTGCTTGATCAGGTGCTTAGAACGTTCGACCCAGTTTTTCAGTTGTTCTGATTTAGCAGTTTTGGTTACATGATCTACTAACTCATAATAAACTCACTATGTCTTCCGTTATTCCTGACCGAACGATATCCCCAGTAAAAACGTAGAGACTACTAAGAAAAAAAGAAGTGTGCGTGCATTTTTCATCGTCAATAAACGCACAAATCATCGGTATGTTCTCAAAACTCGCTACTGCCAACTCCCAATCTTGCTCAGGGATCTTTTCATTACTGTATGCCCATGCTCTAATTTCCTCTGGACTTGGGTTCCAAGCATGTTGTAGGTCTTTGAAAATCATTTTTCATCCTCTCTTGTTTCACCAGGGAGCTGTTTTTAATTTCAGCATGATTTGTTCTTGATGCTCTCCCCGTTCGTCTGTCCATTTTAGATTCATTTTCAAATCTGAGAAATAGTATTCGAGCTGTTCTTTCGGCGTATCTTTTCCAGGAAAATCGGGTGAGGGGGGATTCGGGAACTTCTGAAAAAGCAGTAGCTGCCGCTTTTGATTGAGGTTGCTAGCTCTACTCCCGTTGACTAAATCGGCTTCGGCAAACAGCTTCGTTACTTGATTCCCCCTTTTCTTTCCATGACCACGATCCAATTATCACTCTCCCCCGTAAACGTATGCACCCAGTCATCATTAGCGGAGCAACCACCCAGAAGTAGAAACACCATCAGAAGCAAGCAATGTGCCTCATCCCAATCCCCCAGATGGTTACTCATCCGCCCAATCTAAAAATCCGGACAACAAGCTCTCTTCTTCCGCTTCGTTTCCGCGAAGCTTCCCCTCCAACCGATCGATTCGCTTTTGATACGCCTCTGCGTCGGCCTTGGATCTGTTTCGCAACAGACTCCCGCGCTTCTTCCACTGCTCATACGCTTGCTTCGTATAAAGTAAAGCCTTCTCCCAATCCTTCAACTGGTGTTCGTACAGCTTGGCAGCCTCAATATACACCTCTTCCGGGATATATCCGGTGGACTGAATGCACGACTCCCAAACGGTTAGGGCTTGGTGCCAATCCTTTTGCTTTTTGTACAAATGACCGATGGCGAGCTTGGCCCGGTTACTCCACGCATGCTCACTGTCTGCGACGAGGCGATAGCCTGCCATAGCGGCTTCCTGATCTCCAATCGCGTCGTACCATCTGGCAATTTCGTAGCTTTCCTCGAAGGATACCGTTGCACTCCCTTGCCCTACCAATAGCCGTGTCATGTGAATGTACATCGTGATCAGAGACAGGACGTCCGTCTCGTTATGCCGTAGCACGCCTTCGATGACATCAGGATCTTGGGCATGCAAAAAGTCGAAATACCGCACCGGTGCCAAATAACCGGGCAAATCATCCTCGCGAAATACATCCAGCTTTTCCTGCTCGATGATTCCCAATCGGCACGATTCCAGCTCCGCCTTCCACAGTCTCCTCGCCCCATGCAAAAGGTCAAAATGACCAAAGGTAGGCAAAGCAGGTACTTGATCGCGTACCAGTGTATGCCTCGTCCGCACCTGTGGCCAGTCAAAGGACTTCCCGTTAAAAGTCACCAGATGCGAAGACTTCTGAGCTTGCTCCAAAAACGATTGGTACAAGGTCACCTCTGCATGCGGACCCGGGAGAAAATGCTGGCGCACCACAACGTGCTCCCCCTCGAAACGACTGTACCCCAAAAGAAAAATCGCATTGCCTGCCCCACCTGACAGCCCTGTCGTCTCCGTATCGAAAAACAGCAAGTCTTCTGGCTTCCTGCCCGAAGCGGACAGCGGATGCTCTCGACCAGCCGCTTCCCACATACGGATCGCCTCATGCAGCTCGGAAAAGGTGTAAAGACCATGCTGCTGATCGATCGGATAGCGAACCTCGCGAATCATGACGTACTCATCATCCCAGATGTAGGGCGATGCCTGCATCTCCTTCCACTTGTCGGCAAAAGGTATCTGTAGCTGGGCGTTGCTATCCGCTGGTACAGCCGCTCTCGGCTCTTCCTCCGGCTTTTCCTTGCGAATCGGCGTTTCCGGTTCGACTGCTGGCGCTACCGCTTTGTCCGTTTCCAACGAAAGATGTCCCTTCATCCGTTGCAGCTTGGATTTAAGAGACATAAGTACTTCCCCCTTGCGCGATTCGCAGCAAGGTCATAGCTAGCCCCTTGCTGCCATCATCTGTCGCTCCCACACAAGATGGACAGCCTGACTCACACGGGCAAGAGACAATCATCCGCTCTGCCTGCGTCAAAATCGTCTCCATTTCCTTATACACTTGCTCGCTCAAGCCGATGCCTCCTGGATAACGGTCGTACAGAAAAATCGTCGGCTCCTGTGAATGAACAGCCTTTCGTTGCGGTATCACGTGCAGGTCCATCGGGTCGCACATGACAAACAGCGGGGCTACATGCTGCAACACATGCGCCAAACCGACCAAGCCACGCTCCACATCCTCAGTCCCGATCTCACCCAGCAACGCTTCAGAAAAGCCGATCCACGCCGCATTTGTATGCAGTTCCTCTTCCGGCAAATGAATCGGTCCCGAGCCGATGTTTTCATGCGTCTCGAACTTGATTTTCTTAAAGATCGTCGCCATCGCATTCACAGCCACTTCGCCATAAGCCAACGTGCTCTGCGCATGTCGACGGGACTGATCTTGCTCCAAAACCTTCAACGAAACAGCCAGATTGGCGTCCGTGTAATAATCGACCTGCACTTCCCGGACATACGCCTTCTTTTCCTCGTAGTCCAGCTTTTCCACCTGGAATTGCGTTCCCTGATGCAGGTAAATGGCCTCGTCATGCAAAAGCGTCATGGAGCTGAAACGGTCCATTTCCCCGATGACGCGCTCATTTCCCCGTTCACTGATGTCGATGATCACGACATTTTCCTGCGAAGCTGACCGCAGACTGATGTTATGAGCCGGGAATGAATCGTTCATCCAGAACCATTTGCCCCGCGAGTAATGAAGCACCTGCTCCTCGGTCAAAAACTCTAGAATTTCCATGATTTCCGCACGTCCGAAAGTATCTCCCTCACGAAACGGCAGCTCGTATGCTGCACATTTGAGATGGTCCACCAAAATAATCAGGTTATCAGGATTGATCCGGGCTGTTTCCGGACTGCGGTCGAAAAAGTACTCCGGATTAGCAATCACATACTGATCCAATGGCGTAGAGCTGCCGACCATAACGACGACGGATTCCCCCTGCCGTCTTCCCGCCCGTCCTGCCTGCTGCCATGTACTTGCGACCGAGCCTGGATAGCCAGTAATGACACATGCCTGAAGCTGTCCGATGTCTACCCCAAGCTCCAGGGCATTGGTGCTGACCACGCCCATAATGTCGCCATTGCGCAAACCGCGTTCGATCTCTCTGCGCTGGCTCGGCAAATAGCCGCCACGATACCCTTGGATCGTTTTTGGCCCGAGCTTGCGGCGAATCAGCTCCTGCAAATACGTGAGCAAAATCTCTACACGTACACGGCTTCTCGCAAACAGAATCGTCTGAATGCCATTGGTCAAAAACTGCTCAGTAATGTCTCGCGCCTCCAATGTGGCACTGCGTCTAATATTGAGCTGCTTGTTGACCACAGGCGGATTGTAGAAAAGGAAATGCTTGATGCCAGACGGAGCACCATTGTTGTTGACCAGCTCCACCTCTTCTTCTGTCAGGGCTTCCGCCAATTGCTTCGGGTTGGCGATGGTCGCCGATGTGCAAATAAATTGCGGGTGGCTCCCATAAAAAGCGCAAATGCGCTTCAACCGCCGAATGACATTGGCGACATGGCTGCCAAAAACGCCGCGATATGTATGCAGCTCGTCAATGACGATGTATTTGAGATGCTCGAAAAAGGACACCCACTTGGTGTGATGAGGCAAAATGGCGGAGTGCAGCATGTCTGGGTTGGTGATGACGATATTTCCTGCCTTGCGTACCATCTGCCGGATATTTGCAGGTGTATCACCATCATACGTTTCGGATTTGATAGAGAGTCCCATTTCCGTAATCAGCTCGTGCAGCTCGGACTTTTGATCCTGCGCCAAAGCCTTGGTGGGGAACAAGTAAAGGGCCCGTGCTTGCGTGTCTTCCGATAACGTCTGAAGGATCGGCAAATGATAGCACATGCTTTTACCAGAGGCTGTGGGCGTAACCGCAACGATGTGTTTACCTGCGCGCACATGGCGAAAAGACGTTTCTTGATGCGTGTATAAGGAGGGAATGCCTCTATTCGTTAGGGCATCTCGAATTCGTCCGTCCAGCTCATTTGGAAATGGAACGGACTTTGCTTCACGAGCAGGAATGACCCTCCAATGCGCAATGTTATCCCGAAATCTTTCGTCTGTTTTTATGTGATCCAATATGGCTGCGATATTTTTTTTCACATTCATTTTCGTCACCTTCTTGCTACCATTTTACGAATGGACGTTCGGCATGTAAACATGGAATAAAGATCCACTTAGAACAGATACTACTACCAATCCAAGTACGTAGAGGTATGTTCATGAAAGATGCTACTTTAACCTTTTTTCAGGTAGTCTGCATGCTAATGCTCACCATTGGCTTAATGAACCATGTAATTGTCATCCCGATTTTGATGGATGCCGCAAAACGGGATGCCTGGATTTCCGTTATTTTGGCTGGTGTCTTTTTTATCGTATGGGTCTGTCTTCTTTATTCGGCTTTTACCAAAACCCGTCAGCAAAATGTCTTTCTCTTGCTGAAAAAAGCGTATCATCCCGCTATTTCCAATATATTGGCGGCCATTGCCAGTGTCTATTTATTCATGATGTGTGCAATTACGATGAGAGATACGGTTACCTGGATTCATGTCGCGTTTTCCCCGAAAATGCCCACTTTTTTTATCGCCCTTCTGTTGGCGTGTATTTGCTTGACCAATGCATACTTGGGCATACGCTCCATCGCAAACACAGCGGTCCTGTTCCTGCCGCTTGTCATCTTTCTTGGATTCTTCGTCATGTCTGCCAACTACACGCATAAAAGCTATATATTGCTGAAACCATTTCTGGAATACGGCATGCTCCCTGTATGGAAAGGCGTGGTCTTTGTCGGGGCGGGATTGATTGAACTGATCATCCTTCTGTTCATGCAGCAGCATATCCGGTCCAAGTATTCGCTACTATCCCTTTTGATCTTTGCAGTCATTTTAATTGGCCTAACCTTTGGACCAGTTACGGGGGCCATTGCCGAATTTGGCCCTGCGCAATCGGAGAAGCTGAGATATCCGGCTTACGAGGAGTGGCGCTTGGTTAATATTGGGCGATATATTGAGCACATGGATTTTTTAAGTATTTACCAGTGGTTCTCAGGTGCTTTTATTCGTATGTCTCTGACGCTATTTCTCATCGTCGATATTCTTCGATTGGATAGCAACGCGAAAAGAATGATGGTCCTTATCCTGCTCGCTTCCCTTCTGGTTGCCATTGCCATTCTCCCCTTCAGCGATAACGTGTTTTTAGACATGTTAACCGCTCATATCCTTCCAATTATGTTTTATACGATGGTCGTCTACTCATTCGTCATTATCGTGCTCGTAAACTGTACCAGTCGAAGGAGGGGAATGATTCATGAGGAGAAAAAAGGGGATTGATGTATTTGTCCCAAACGACCATCCACCATCCATTCCAGATGACCAGCCTTTAACCGAGGACTATTTTCGCCAATTGTTTGCTTTATGTGCGGATGTCATTATTGATACGATTAGCCTCCCTTATCAAGGAAATGGGGAGGGTTCATCTATCGTGACCATTATTTATTCTGAGGGTTTGTGTGATATCAAGCAAATCAATCAATATGTAGTACCGAAATTGTCCAAAACACATCAAACGACTCCCATGATGAGTTCTTTGGACATGCAGCAATACAGTGAGCTATTTTTGAAAGAGGTCACCGATGATCGAAACCATGACCATATTGTCAAAAAAGTATTCGAAGGGGAACTGCTCCTCTTCTTTCATTCGTTAAACAAGCTGTATTGGATGGAACTCTCCGACCCGCCGCAACGTGCCCCCGAAGAATCAAATACAGAAGTCTCAGTGAAAGGACCGCGAGATGGCTTTACCGAAGAACCGCACATCAGTATCGGGCTGATCAGGAAGAGACTCAAAACCAATCGGCTCGCCGTAGAAGAGTATAGATTGGGAGATGAGACGCACACCAAGGTCAATTTACTGTTTCTCAAAAATCGGATCAATCCGGATACCTTAGAAGAAATTCGCACAAAGCTTTCCAATTTGGAAGTACAGGCGCTTGTGAGCAACACGCAGTTGGAAGATATATTGACAGGCACCCGCATCCCCTTGTTTCCTCTGTTTGAGTATACAGGCCGACCCGATTTTGCTGTGAACGCCTTGTTGCACGGAAAATTCGTCATCTTTGTGGAAGGGTCTCCTTCCGCCACGATTGCTCCTGTTACGCTGACCTATCTATTCAATACGCCGGAAGATGTCTACTCGTATTTTTGGTACAGCGCGTTTACCCGGCTCATGAGATTGTTCGGATTCGTATTAGCCTTGTTTCTGCCTGGCTTCTGGATCGCCTTGATCACTTATCATCAAGACCAGCTCCCGTACACGTTGGTAGCCACACTTGTATTATCCCGACAAGGAGTCCCTATCCCTGTCCCTATTGAAGCAATCGTGATGCTCTTATTGTTTGAGTTATTTCGGGAAGCGGGCATGCGCCTTCCCATGGCTTTTGGCCAAACCTTGTCCGTCGTCGGCGGGCTGATCATCGGACAAGCCGCCATCAGTGCAGGCTTAACCGCTCCAGGGATTCTGGTGATTGTAGCCATGTCCGTACTCTCTACGTTTTCGCTGGTCAATCAAGACCTCGTCGGCACGGTTAGCTTGCTTCGACTCCTTATCTTGATCGTTTCTGGCATGGCCGGATTGTTTGGCTTTTTCATCATGGTTGGGATCATCGTACTGTACCTGACCAACTTGCGATCCTTTGGGGTTTACTACCTGGAACCAATCTCTCCTCCTGTTTTTCAGGATCTGTGGAAAGTCGTCTTTCGAATCCCATGGGGAAAATGGGGAAACGTCCCCAAAATGCTGCAAAAAACCAGATCAAACAAGGAGAATTAACAATCGCTATGCATAAACTACGATGTTTTTTCACAATTGTATTGATCTCTTCCCTGTTAAGCGGATGCTGGGGCGCCAGGGAAATCGAGCACATGATCTACGTCAATTCCATCGGGATCGACTATGTAAAAGGGAAATTTGTGTTTTACGCGCAAATTATCAGTTTCAATAACATTGCCAAACAAGAAGCGGGCGGACAACGCAATCCGCAAACGATTTCCGTCGGCAAGGGAGAAGGAAGAACGTTGGATGATGCCATCTTCAATCTGTATCGGACTGCCCAGCAGCGTCTGTCCTGGAGTCATATCAAGGCCATTGTTTTTTCCGAGGATGCCTTGAAGCAAGATGTGATTAATCAATTATTGGATGTGATCGACCGCTATTACGAATTTCGTTACACCGTATGGACGTTTGCAACGCGAGAGCCGATTGAAGACTTATTTAACGCCAAGCCGATTCTCAACATCTCCATTCTTTATTCCCAATTAAATGACCCGGAGGATGTTTACCGACAAAGCTCTGTGATAGCCCCCTTGTTCCTCTATAAATTTATTTGGAAGTGGAAAGAAAGTGGACAAACCGTGCAATTGCCTATATTGAGTACCAACAAAGTACAGTGGACCGAAAACAAAAAAAAGCATCCTACCCTGATCATGAGTGGCGTCTGCTTTTTGCAAAACAAGAAACGAAAACTCTGCCTGCAGCGCTCGGAAATCATGGGCCTGCGCTGGTTGGATAAAAATTCACGCCGTCCTGGCATTACCGTTTTCCATAATGGAGAGCCCATCACCACACTCGTCATGGAAAAGATCAAGCCTGAGATCATCCCGCAAGTGGAAGACGACAAGGTGACGTTTCATCTCAAGGTGAGTACAAAGGCCAACATGCCCCAATTGGTGAAAGCCGTTCCAGAGAAGGACTTGAGGGAATGGGCGGAAAAAAGCATCGCTGAGGAGATTATGCAAACGTACCAGCTGGGACAAAAAACGCAGACGGATGTGCTTCAATTATCGGACGCTCTCTATCGCCAAGACCCCAAAGCATGGCACAAGCTAACGAAAAACGGGGAGCTGCCCCTACGTCCCGATACGATTTCACGTATAGATGTAAAGCTGCAGCTGTTCGGTGGAAATTTGTCCAAGATTCGGGAGCATTAAAACGAACCGGGACCAGTCTAATATGACTGATCCCGGTTTTTTAGTTTGGTTGGATTCGCTGTATGTTTGGGAAAAGTCCTTTAATGAAACAAGGATGCAAGATGATGCTCCAACACTTTCGTAATCCGCTCCCCATCGACACGCTGTGGTTCGAGATAGGCATGCAGCGCCAGACCGTCGATGACGGCATAGAGCTTCTCTGCTTCCATCTCTTTGTCTAGCTCTTTGCGTAATAGATTCATTTCATCAGCGGAGTCTAACAGCTTGCGGACGCCGGCATAGATCCCGTCGTGCTGTGCATCAAAGCCTTCTTTCTTGTGTCGGAAGTACACCGTAAAAGCAAACCACACTTCCATTTCAACCATCTTTTCTTGATTCGTAGGAAGAAGCTCCAGAAAAATTTTCGTGACCCTCTCTTTTGGTTCCCATTCTTCATTGGCGGCGATTTCAGCAATCCGAGCTGTCGCCCTCTCTTTTACGAGCTGCATAGCATACATCAGCAGTTCATCCTGTGTTGCGAAGTAATGTCGCAGAGCACCTAATGAAAGTCCTGCTTCTTTTGCAATGCCCCTTACCGTCGCCCCCTCCATTCCTTGCTCGACAATGACACGCCACGTTGCTTCTGCTATTTGTTCTCTTCTTTTCTCATGATCGATTATTTTTGGCATAGCTGTATTTTAACAAGCTTTGCAAAGGGCAAGCAACCCTTAACAATACAGTTGTATTATTTAAGAAGCGGTGGTAAAATTCTTTTTGCTAGCACGGATGTATGATAAAAAAACTCCTCATGCAGGAGAAGAAACTTCCGAAAAGGGGACTTGTATAGTGAATTTTGTTGCATGGATGATTGTCGCATGCGAAATCGCATTTTGGGTGGTCATTGTACTTGGCCTTTTCACAAGGTATGTGCTCAAACAAAAAAAGGCCGGGCTTTTTCTTCTCGCCCTGACACCTGTTGTTGATGTGGTTTTGCTCGTCGTCACGAGCGTGGATTTGTATCGCGGAGCTACCGCAACGATTCCGCATGCGCTTGCTGCTGTTTATATCGGGGTATCGCTTGCGTTTGGGAAAAGCATGATTCAATGGGCGGATGAAAAATTTCAGCAATACGTCACGAAGCAAGGTACGCCTAAACCCAAGCTATACGGCATGGAGTATGCCAAGTATTACGCCAAAAGCTGGTTTAGACATCTCTTCTCCTATGTAATTGGGGCGGCTCTCTTAGCGGGGACCATCTACTTTATCGATGATGCAGAACGAACTGCCTCTTTATGGCAAATTCTCCGGCTATGGACTGTTGTTCTGGGGGTTGATCTGTTGTTTACAGCCAGCTATTTTCTTTTTCCAAAGAAAGATAAGCAAGGCACCGTTTCCAAAAAGGATTGGTGAGAGGCTTTCCTGCCCAAACAATGCCCATGAGTGATTCATGTTACAAGAATCTCTCATGGGCTCCTTTATTTATGCATGATCCTCGTCTTCACTGTCATCCTCATCAAATGCAAGCTCAATACAAATAAATTGAATTACCAGCTGGCATATTTGACCGTTTTCATCTATCCCAAAATAGACAGGATAGGCTCCGTCTCCAAATCCCGTTTGAATCATCGGAATCGATAAATCGGTGCCTGGTATCCTCCAATTGATATAATCTCCAGCGTTTCTCTGATATTTTGGTTGGTCTTTGTAACTTTGTGCAAAAACATCTGCAAAATATCCATCGTAAATATTGCCGTCTGGATTCTCCTTTTTCCAGCTATCATAAAAATCAAGATAAGCATCTCTCGTTTTGACATCTACCACAGTAGCAAGGCCTGCATCTACATTAAAGCCAAAATATTCACCTTCCTCTAGATTTTCGAGATTCTCGTCTCCGATGAGGGCTTCCGTAAATTTTTGGGGAGTTTTATCTGTGAACTCCACTTTAGCAGCTGCATAGCGATAATGATCTTCTTCAACTGTTACCACACAAACGGTTACTGGGAAGGTTCCTGTAGGGACTTTCCGAAAATACGGGGCACTATTTCTCTCCAGATACGCGAGCGGATCGCGAACGATGATGTCTCCAGTGGGGATCGTAATATCCCCCAAAGAAAGCAGGTTGATTGATTTCCCACTGATCTCCGCGGATGTGAAATAGGCGTGTAAATCAACTTGGGGCTCTAACATCTGTTTTTTTTGCTCATATCGTGCTAACCATTGCTCGTTTGGAAGCTTATTCATCTTTATTCCCATCCTACTATTGTCAATTTGTCAATCACTCCTAAAATTATACAGAATCACCCATAGAAACAATAGAACAGCTTGGATGCATAACGGGCAAGCCGTTGCATAGTCATGGTTAGTGGATGAAGTACGACAAGGAGGTTGCCCCGAATGAATCCGCCAGACAAAGGGAATCAAATTCCTCAACCGATGAGGAGAGACGGGACCGGCTGGGTCGATCTCGGCCCACGGAATGTCATGCGTGATCGGCAAAATCCGAATATGCTCGTGCCTCCCGTCACAGATGCAGGCTTGCTGCCCAATCTGAAATTTTCCTTTTCAGATGCCTTCATGACGTTAAATCATGGTGGTTGGTCCCGGGAAGTCACCATTCGCGAGTTGCCAATCGCCACTACACTTGCGGGTGTAAACATGAGCCTGACGCCGGGCGGTGTGCGGGAGCTGCACTGGCATCAGCAGGCGGAATGGGCCTACATGCTGCTCGGTCGTGCACGAATTACGTCCGTTGACCAACGCGGACGTAATTTTATCGCAGATATCGGCAAAGGCGATCTGTGGTATTTCCCTCCCGGCATCCCCCACTCGATTCAGGGACTTGAGGAAGGCTGCGAGTTTTTGCTCGTTTTCGACGATGGGCATTTTTCCGATCTGAATACGCTATCGATCTCCGATTGGTTTGCTCATACGCCAACAGATGTGCTTTCCGCGAATTTTGGTGTGCCTGAATCAGCCTTTGCCGACATTCCTAGCGAGCAAGTATACATTTATCAAGACGAGGTTCCCGGTTCCATCGAGGCAGATGAAGTAGAATCCCCATACGGAACCGTCCCCCTTCCCTTTACCCACCGCCTACTTGCGCAACGCCCACTGATCACACCTGGCGGCAGTGTGCGCATCGTCGATTCACGCAATTTTCCGATCTCCAAAGCAATCGCGGCAGCACTCGTAGAGCTACGTCCCGGTGCCATGAGAGAGCTGCATTGGCATCCCAATAACGACGAGTGGCAATATTACATTTCAGGCCAAGCACGCATGACCGTTTTTACCGGAAATGGCAACGCGCGAACCTTTGACTACCAAGCAGGTGATGTCGGTTACGTTCCTTTTGCGACGGGGCATTATATCCAAAATACCGGGACGGAAACAGTGTGGTTTTTGGAAATGTTCAAGAGCGACCGCTTTGTCGATGTGTCGCTGAATCAATGGATGGCACTCACCCCGCATGATCTTGTCGCTTCCAACCTGCGTGTAGGTCCTGAATTGCTGGATGCCTTGCGCAAGGATAAATGGCCAGTAGTCAAATATCCCGGATATGGCTATGTCCGGTGAATACAAGAAGACCAGCCCCAATGGACTGGTCTCCGTGTTCCCTCATCCATGAATGGATGCTTGACTGGAAGCCGTTTTGGCATCCTTCAGGTTGCGGTTTTTCACTCCTAATGATAAGACAAAACAGATAAGCAAAATCAGACACGCTAGCCCGTATGGATAGTTGATATCGATATCGAATAAAAAGCCAGCTACGATAGGACCTGCAATATTGCCAAGACTGGTAAAGGCTGAGTTAAGCCCAGCAACATACCCCTGTTGATCCTTTGCAAGCATCGACATTTGGGTACTGATGGCCGGTCGCAAAATATCGATCGCCAGAAATACGATAAAGGTAACAGCAAAAATCATCCAAAATCCGTGAACAAAAAGCGTCAGGATAATAAACAATCCAGCAAAGAGCAGGCAGATCGAAATGACCCTTTTCTCGCCAAAGCGATTCATGATCCAGCTAAAGGCAGTAAGCTGAACTACTGCGCCTGCTATTGACCCGAATGTAATGATAAACGCGATATCTTTCGGCTCAAATCCAAACTTGTGGTCGACAAACAAGGAAAAGACCGTTTCGAAATTAGCCAGTCCGAAAGACATGACAAACACAATGATCAAACTGAAAAAATAAGGCTCTCGATAGGAGTACATTAATTGGGAGAGAAGACTGCTAGGTTGTTTCTCACTTGAAGAAGCGTCAGCTAATGATTCTTCCGTAGGTTTCGATTCTTTGAGGATCAACAACGTGATGCACGCAGCAATCAATCCCGCAATTCCTGCCGAAAAAAAAGGTACGCGAATACCAAATTCCGCAATGTATCCTCCAATCCCTGGACCAATAATAAAACCGGTAGTAATGGCTGCCGTAATATATCCCATACCGGCCGCTCGTTCTTCATTCGTTGTAATATCTGCTGAGTACGCCATTACAGCCGGCATAATCAGTGCGGCACTAATCCCGCCTAACAACCTAGAAACAAACAGCAGGATTGGAGAATTCGCTACTCCAAACATCACTTCTGAAATTGCAAATACGACCAAGCCGATCACAATGATCTTTTTTCTTCCGAACGAATCGGCCCATCGCCCGGCAATGGGGGAAAAAAGAAGCTGCGTCAGCGAAAAGGCTGCAACTAACAGACCGATAGTCCCCCCGGTAATTCCCAAGCTCTCCATGTACTTTGGCATAATCGGTATAACAAGCCCGATCCCCGTAAAGACAAGGAAAATATTGAACATCAGAATCAATAAGGCTCCCTGATTTTTTAATAATAAAACCATTTCCTCTCCCTCCAATCCATTACCTAAACACTGAATATCCATTCTAGATAATCGTGTAAAAAAAGCTAGCGGGACGGTTTGGCAATTCCAAATAAAAACACATCCATCGCTAACCGAAAAGTTGCCAGCGCTTCCTCTCGTTCCATTCGGCGCGAGTGTTGATTTAAACCAAACATCAGACTGTCCAAGATAATGGCGACTCCGGTTACATTCGTCATTTCAAATTCGCCGTTATCGATCCCCTTCTGGAGCAACTGTTGATTAAAGTCAATATAGCCTTGGATCATTTCGTTGATACGTTCCTCCACATCAGAAGGCTTCTCCGACATGTCGAAAAATTCATCAGCAGCCTTGGTCAGCGGGTGGTTCATAAAATCGGTCGCAAAATGTTCAGCCATTCCATACAATTTATCGATCGAGGTCGTATAGAGCTGTTCCTTGGCCAGCCATTGCTCTTCCCATTCGCGGTTCCAAGCTTCAATCAGGTGTAAAAACAGCCTTTCCTTGCTCTTGAAATGATAATAAATGTTGCCGCCGCTGTATCCAGTAGCTTTCACGATATCTTCTATTGATGTGGCCTTGTAGCCTTTTTGCATAAATAAAATTCTGGACGCGTCCGCTATCTTCTTCTTTGTCTGCTCTGTTTGCTGCTTCTTTTTATTCAACGGTTCTTCACCAACTTCCCATCCTATAATACTGAACTTTCATTCAGTATTATAAGCATTACATACATAGTTGGCAAACCTTCTTGGTTTGAGTCAACATAGTGGAGGAGAAGAAAAAGCACAGGTCTCTTCGACTCTGACACGCCAGCTGGGGGATTGACTGGCCGTCTCCACTTCCAAAAGGGGACCGTCGAGCCAAAGCCACCCTACGGGCGGAAGTTTCTCAAGGATGAAGTGTTCGACGAGCGTGGTCCTCTTTTGGAAGTTCCGACTGGGGAGGCGTTGTCAAGGTCTACGAGCTCTGTGCTTTTTCTTCTCACCAGCTGTATTGGTTCGTGAGACCTGTCAGTCTAAGAAAGCAATAGACCGTATAAAGCCCCCGAAACCACAACGAGCCATGGCGGCAGCTTCCAGTGCTCCAGCATGATAAACAAAATAGCCGCTACGATAAAATCCATCGGAGCAAGAATGGTACTCGTCCAAATCGGATCGTACAAGGCTGCGAGTAAAATACCGACGACTGCTGCATTCACCCCTACCAGCATTCCTTGGATTTTGGAATTTCTCCTTAAGGAATTCCAAAACGGCAATGCGCCGATGACGAGTAAAAAGGCCGGTAGAAAAATGGCTATAGTAGCCACTATCGCACCGATTCCACCTGCGATCAATGCTCCCAAATAAGCGGCAAATGTAAACAATGGCCCCGGTACTGCTTGTGTAGCCCCGTAGCCTGTCAGAAACGCTTCTTGCGTTACCCAGCCTGTCGGGATCACTTCCCTCTCTAGCAAAGGCAATACGACATGACCTCCGCCAAAAACAAGTGAGCCCGCGCGGTAAAAGCTCTCAAACAGCGCTAGCAAGGAAAAGCCTGTACTCTCTCGGAGGATAGGCAGCACAAGCAAAAGTCCGAAGAAAACGATCCAGCACGCAATGGCTAGTGCACGACTGATCGGCACACGAAGTTCAGGGAAATCCGAAACTTTTGGCTGCCGGAAGAAAAGCAATCCTGCTATTCCCGCTAGAATCATGACTGTGACCTGACTCCATGCAGAATGCCATAACAACGTGATGGCAGTAGCGGTGATCGCAATCGTTACCCGTGTTCGATCCGGGGCCAGCTTTTGTCCCATCCCCCATACGGCATGAGCGACAATCGCGACAGCTACTAATTTTAGACCGTGAATCCAAGAAGCACTGCCACTGTCCACTCCCTGTAACGTGAACGCAAATATCAGGAGCGCCAAGACCGACGGCAGAGTGAAGCTGAGCCACGCTGCAACCCCTCCCCACAATCCGGCTCGCATAATGCCAATTCCGATCCCCACCTGACTGCTTGCGGGGCCAGGGAGGAACTGACAAAGCGCAACCAAGTCAGCGTAGCTTTGCTCATCCATCCATTTTCTACGTCGAATGTATTCGTTGTGAAAATAACCGAGATGCGCGATGGGACCGCCGAATGAGGTCACACCCAGCTTGGCAGAAACGAGCAGAACTTCCATCACAGACTTCCAACTACTTTTTTGGTGCCCTACTTCTTCCCGAAGATTATTCTTCACTTCGCTGTACACCTCTTTTGCTTTCCGCTTCATCATACAAGCTATTTTATCGCTTTTCCTACCCTTTCCTTGTAAAAAGATCGTGAAGAAGGCTCCGCATCAATACGGAGCCTTCTTCAACACTGCTATTCCATCCGAAAAACCGGTCCTCGCGCCACGAACGGCAGGTTACTCCCCTTCGGCAGCATGATGGCATGACTACGAGTTACTTTGATCCGATCACATTCCCCATCGGTAATGATCAAAATCGGTCCGTCCTTTGGAAAATCGGTTGCTCTCTCCAGCATGTCAATGCCCGGCTGCAGAATCGTTCCTCCACGTCCTTTTACTTTGACGCGACCTGCAATGTCCTCGGGAGAAAGATAGCCTGCATCATACGCCTGTGCATCACAAAAGACCACGCGCGCATACGGAACATCTCGCGCTTCACTGTAACTCGCGATCGCCCCCAATGCTTTGCCGAGCAGCTTGGTATCCATCGAGCCGGATGTATCGATCACGACGCCAAACGTGCGTGCCAGCCGATCCGTTTCCCGAAAGCTCCAGGCAGGACGGGCAATGTCGGGTGTTGAGGATTGTCTGCGGCTTGCCCTTGCATACGTGCGACTCTTTTCCAACGGCGGAAAATGCTCGTCGAACCAGCGGGCAAGTTGAACATCCCACGGGATCGGCGGTTGCCCCAAGGCGCGAATCTCTTCTACCAAACCCGCAGGCAAAAGTCCTCGTCCCCGCTCCTGGTGGTAGATCAAGCCTTGCGACATCGCACTACGATAAAAGTCATCCAGCGTCGTTCCTGGGCCCTTTTCCCAAAAACGTGGATCGTTGCCATCCAGAATATCGCCCATGCCGATTCCTCGTAAAGTGTAAAGCTTGCGGTACGTACGCATGTCCGTCACGATTCGATCATAGATGGCCTCTGCCGAAAGTCCCTTCAAGTCTGGGTCGTACAGTCCGCCAATTTGCGGAAAACGTCCGACACCGAGCTCCATCAGCCATTCATTGATCACGTAATCGCAGCTGACATTCCAGTAATACGGGTCGCGGCCTTGGCAACGCTCATGGTGGCGAAGCCCTGCGTGCAAGAGCTCGTGTGCCATCACGAATTTGCATTCCTCTTCATCCAAGCCCGCCGCAGGATTGATGAAGATTTCGTTGGCTGTTACATCTATGGCTGCCACCGAGATTTGCAGCCGCTGACAGATCTGTGAATCCTCGATAATCGTGAAATGACTCGCTAAGGAAGCCAGCAATGGATAATGATTGATGAACCAGCGTTTGGCCTTTTGTGCCTCGGACAGCTGGTTCTCTTCATTCCCGAGAGCATCGGAATAGCCGCCCGCTACGCTGACAGCACTTTGCACTGCTTGTGCCAGCCCGATCCCCAAGAGACGCTCCCACTTCACATCACGGTTGTAGGTGTACCGAGCATATTTATCCGCGAGAAGCATATCTGCCTGTTTTTCCCCGCCCGTTCCAAACAGCTTCAAATGCTCCGGCACCCCATGCTCCACGAACCAGTCATACAGCTCTTCTTCGCTCTTTCCCGATTTATCCAGCTCAAAGGCCATTTCAGCAGGAGGCTTCCCCAGCTTCATGTCTCTTAAAAAACGCGTAATATAACAATCGCAAGCGATGTTCCACAAAATCGGCTGCTCTTTTTCCACAAAATGTCCGAAGCCTAAATGCAAAAGCGCATGTGCGAGAACATAAATCCATTCCCCGACTTCCCCTCTGCGCTTCGGATGCGCGTACAAGCTGCCCTCCCGGGTTACAACTACCCAACCGTTATCCGGACAAATACTTCGCTCGGAACGAATAAAGTGCGCTCGCGATGACAGCGGACCAAACATCGGGTGATGACTCAAAAAATGGACGGCCTGTTCATAGTTTTGTGTCGCCGGGTCGTTTTGAACTCCTCTGGCCATTGGCTATTTGCCCTTCCTGTCCATGGCCAATCGCGGTAAATCACGAATGACCTCCACAACGAACCAGTCTGGCAGTCCGTCGCCATCATCGTGCCGCGCCACTACCATCTGCGCCATTTCCAGTGAGATGGAGGAGAGCTCCTTCAAGAGAGCTTTCGCTCGGTGTGCAAACCGTTTATGCTGTTCCCCCACGGAGACTTTATCCGCTGGCAGTTCTTTTTTGATCTGCGAACGGAAAGAATCCGCCAGAAAATACAGTACATCTCGATCCTCTGGAGCCGTCGGAAAAGAAGCCTCTCCCTCCAAAATACGATTGAGCTGGTATTTCCCTTGAATGTTCTTGTGAAAAGCCCGAAATTGAGCCGCATGCTGGGGCGTCAAGCATCCGTAGGCCAGTACCCCCACCATCTCTGTCGTCAAGTTCTCACCAAATTCGTTCAGGGCATCGGAAAGCATGTGCCAGGAACGCGGAGTAGAAAACGGTTCCTCGCTCTTCGGTGGCTGCGACCACAAATAGTCCGGGCGCACCTCCAAAAATTGCAGCACGTAGGAATGGATGCCGTTGCTGTACGCCCAATTCATCCATTGCTCATACGAAACTAGCAATTGGACATGGAACATCCGGTTGATCAGAGCAGACGACATCGGCTTGACAATCGCGCTATCCTGCGCGCGGTTTCCTGCTCCAATCACAATGGACCCTTCTGGCAGATGGTAATCCCCGATTCTCCTCTCATGAATGAGACTGTAAAACGCCTTTTGCACTTCTTGCGAGCATGCATTCAATTCGTCAAGAAACAAGCAGTACGGTTCTTCTCGCGCAATTTGTGCAGGTGGGCAAAATCTGCTTTTCCCATCTACGATCTGTGGGACACCGATAATATCCTCCGGTGCCAGCTGACTACCCAATAACGATACGCAAGGCAGGCCCACCTGCTCGGCAAACGCCTCGACGAGAGACGACTTGCCGATACCTGGTGCGCCCCAAATAAATACGGGACGAGCTACTGCAACGTTTAGCAGCACATCCATCAGTTGTTTTTGCGTTACTTGAATGGCTAGATTCATTTCATAACCTCTCTTGTTTGATTAATGTTTGCAGCAATCTACCTCTTTCCATGATTGATTTCCATTGAGTAGAGCGACCGTCACACCACAAATATTTCCTAATATTACAAGAAGATTGAATAAGGAGCAAGAAAGAAAGGAAAGCCGCAAACTTGCTACTCGCATCCATCGCATTGGAAGAGCTTGTGTTACGCCATATCATTAACGCAGAGGCGGGCAAGCCTACTTCTCCTCCTTATGTAACATTCCTTTTTTTACCACGTCACATAGGCAAAGGGGGAATCACAAAAGATGAGAAAAATCATGAAAGCCAGTGGCATCACCCTATTGGTCACATCCTTGATCGGATGCAGCTCGAGCGAGCAGTTCGTATCAAGAAGCGAAGGTGGAAACAAACCAGCAGCATCTGTTGAGCAAGGCCAAAACAATCAGGTAGCCTCCAGTCCAAGTCCTCCCAGCCAACTAGCTGATTACGCCCTGAAAAAATCGGGCGATCCTCTCCCCAATGACATGTACTTCAAAGATTACGGCACCAACCAATTTGTCTCTACGGCGAAGGACCGCCTGTCTACTTTTGCCGCAGATGTGGACACCGCCTCGTACACCATAATGCGCAATTTTATAAAAGACGGGAATCTCCCGCCAGCAGAAGCCGTTCGGGTGGAGGAATTCATCAACTTCTTCCCCACCTCGTATCCCGCGCCGACCAATCAGACATTTGCGATTCAGGCCGATAGTGGCCCCTCTCCGTTTCAAAAAAATCTTCACATAGTGCGAATCGGGATCAAAGGAAAGGAATTAAGCCCAAGAGAGCGGAAGCCCGCTAATCTCGTCTTTGTCATTGATGTATCTGGCTCGATGAATCAGGAAAACCGATTAGAGCTGGTGAAAAAAAGCTTACATGTTCTTGTCGATCAACTCCAACCTACAGATTCAGTAGGGATCGTCGTCTATGGATCAGAGGGACGCGTTCTTTTGCCCCCAACCTCTACCGAAGACAAACAGGCAATTTTATCAGCCATCAATGAACTGCAACCCGAAGGCTCCACCAATGCGGAACAAGGACTGATGCTCGGTTATGAAATGGCGGCCCGTTCCTTTAAGCCTACTGCCATTAACAGGGTGATTTTATGCTCCGATGGCGTGGCCAATGTAGGAGAAACAGGGGCTGAGGGCATTTTGCGTTCGATCGAGGACTATGCGCGAAAAGACATTTACTTAAGCTCCTTTGGCTTCGGCATGGGTAATTATAATGATGTCATGATGGAGCAATTAGCGAATAAAGGAGAAGGCAATTACGCCTACATCGATACGTTTTCCGAGGCACGCCGCATTTTTACGGAATCTTTGACAGGCACCCTCCAAACGATCGCTCGAGATGTAAAAATTCAGGTGGAATTCGACCCTAAGAAGGTAGACTCGTATCGCTTAATCGGTTATGAGAATCGCGATGTCCGCGACGAAGATTTTCGCAACGACAAGACAGATGCAGGCGAGATCGGCGCTGGCCATAGCGTGACCGCTCTTTATGAAGTGAAGCTAGCTTCCCCTGTCCATGCAGAGCTCGGGACGGTTCGCGTACGCTATCATCATGCCTCTTCCCAAAAAGTAGAGGAAATCTCTGAGCCCGTGAAGGTGCAAAATACTTTGTCTCCTGATGTGACGTTCCTTGCTGCTGTAGCAGAATACGGGGAAATATTGCGAGAGAGTCCGTATGCCGAAAGAAGCTCCCTTGCCGATGTACTCAAACTGGCGGAAGCCACAGCCACTGGAGAGGAACAGTTAGAATTTGTCCGCTTGGTAAAAGATAGCATGGCGATCAAAAGGAACTAATGCTTGTTCCTATGCTTTGGTGTCACGCCTGTATCTCATCCAAATATAGACCATCATGCCAATCGCCGAACCGATTAGCAAAAATGTGATGCCATAATGACGTATATAAACGACTACCTTGAGCCACTCTTTCTCAAGCGCCCGTCCCAACAGTAAAAAAGTGACACTCCAAAGGAATGCGCCGGCGTAAGCAAATAAAGCGAATCGTCGAAACCCCATCGTAGAGACTCCTGCCAAATAGGCGGTAATATGACGGACGCCGGGCAAAAAATAGCCAATGAGCAACAGGTATGGACCGTACTTGGCAAACAGCTTTTGGGTTGACTCTATTTTTTTCGGCGTAATATGCAAGTACGGTCCAACCTTCATAAGCAACGGCAGCCCCCACTTCCACGCGATGGTATAGCTGACCGTAATCCCTACTGCCGCTCCCAAAAAAGCGCTCAGTATTGTTAACGGCATGTGCAAAACACCGCGGGAAACCGCATAACCGGCGTACGTCATCAGTACCTCATCGGGTATGGGGAGCCCCACAACACCAAGTGTGAGCGAAAAAAAGATGCCGACATATCCATATTTCATCAAAAAAAGATCCAAATGCTGCTCCACGGCTACCTCCAATAATGTTGTCCTACTTCATTGTATTCTCTCCCTATTCTTTGGCATTCTGGCTTTTTTACAAAAAAATCAGGTCAGGGCATATGGTATCCTAAAAAAAATCCTTATTTCCTTTTTCAGGTGACGCTATGAACTATATGGAGCAAATAACATATGCCCTCTCTTTTATCGAAAAGCAGTTAACGGAAAAAGTCACACTCGATGAAGTGGCATCAGCCGCCGGATATTCCAAATACCATTTTCAACGCTTGTTTTTTCACGTGACAGGAGAAACGGTCGGTCAGTACATTTCGAAGAGGCGCTTGACGGAGGCTGCCAAAGCGCTGTCGCTCGAACAAAAGAGCGTGACAGAAGTCGCCTTTACCTATGGCTTTGATTCCCACGAAGCCTTTACTCGCGCCTTTACCAAACGCTTTGGCCTGCCTCCTTCTGCTCTTCGCCGATCTGGTAAGATGCCGCGATACATGATGTTGGAGCGCATGGAGTTGCCGTATTTAGAAAATATTCAGCGACAGTCCATTGAGCCCTTCTATGTCCCTACCTACGAAGCACTGAACCTGGCAGGCTGTTACTCCCCTAGTTTTTCGGTTCGTGATATTACCGGTTGCTGGGGTCGCTTAGGGCAACAAGTGGGGTGGCAGCCAACGCAAAAGCGTTATGGTGTCCTTCGCTACCCAGATACATTTGGGTTGGAGCTGAGCTTTACGTATTTCGCCAGTCTGCCCGCATCGGAGCATGCTGACATCGACGGACTGGAAATGCTCACATTGCCTGCATCAAGTTATCTTGTGTTCCCTCACAAAGGATCGGTGCAAAATCTCAAGCTGACGTATCAATACATATACGGAAGCTGGATGACACACGCATCCGCATCCGACCAGCTTTACGCCCGATACGATTTTGAATACTACGATCACCGCTTTCTCGGAAATGACCATCCGGATTCGCTTTGTTTCATTTATATACCCGTTCTAGCCCAAGAATAAGTCGGTAGCAGTTCGCATTTTCGATCAAGTTTTCCTCCTTTTCCTGTCGTACGCTGGATGTGTGAAAAGGAGTGAATCGAATGAATGAACTGACCTATTTGACAGCAACGGAGATGGGGACTTGGATTCGCGAGCGAAAAATAAGCGCCGAGGAAGCTACCCGGCATATTTTTAAACGAATCAACTCCCTCAATGGCAAAGTGAACGCCATCGTCGCCTATGATGAAAAGGCTGCGTTCGAAGCCGCCAAACAAGCAGATAAAGAAATAGGGGAAGGCATCTATCGCGGGCCTCTTCACGGGGTACCCATCACAATCAAAGATTCTTTTGCCACAGCAGGACTCGCCACTACTTCTGGTTTCCCACCTCTAAAAGGCTACATTCCGCAACACGACTCAGCAATCGTTAGCAGACTGAAGCAGGCCGGAGCCATCATCCTGGGCAAAACGAATGTCCCTCCTCTTCTGATGGACATGCAAACAGACAATGATATTTACGGTCGGACGAATAATCCATGGAATCTGGAGAGAACCACAGGCGGAAGCAGCGGAGGATCTGCAGCCGCAGTTGCTGCCGGGCTTTCCTATTTGGATATCGGCAGTGACATTGGCGGTTCGTTGCGTGTTCCGGCTCATTTCTGTGGCGTACTTAGCATGAAGCCAACAGAAGGAGCCGTTCCGTCAAGAGGACACATGCCCGGTTTTGAAGGAACCGCTGATTACACTTCCTCACGTCATCTTGCTTGCTATGGCCCCGTCGCTCGATCGATCGAGGATCTGGAAGTGGCCTTTTCCATCATTAGCGGCGGAAACGGCAACGCTGGCCTGCCTCATGGACCACAAGTGTTGCCGCCTCCCCTCAAGGAACAGCCCCTGCACATTCGCTGGATGGAGGAGCTGCCCGGCTACCCGACGAGTCGAGCTATCCGTAATCAGTTGCGTCGCTTTGTCAAAGTGCTGGAGCAACAAGGTATGCATGTAGAACAAGTAACGGCACCACCTTTGGATGTACGCAAAGCATGGGAAACATGGGGAAAAATGATCGACGCGGAGTTAAACTCTACGACACCCCCACTCATTCGCGGTTTGGCTCATCTCATGGCCATGCCGATTTATCGCCAGCTTCCCACGGCTACCATGCTCATCCCGCTGACATTCAAAAACTACATGCGTGTCTTAACCATTCGGGAGCAGCTCATTCGCAGCTTCGAGCAATTTATGGCAGACTGTGACTTGTTCTTGTGTCCGGTTAGCTGCACAACAGCTTTTCCACATATGGAAAAGTCGAAAATATGGGGCTACAAGCCGCTTTACACCAAACCGCTGTACGTAGACGAGAACCCGCAAAACTACTGGGCTGCTACGACTTTTTATACGAATCTGTTTAATGTAACCGGAAGTCCGGTCGTGACGATGCCGATTGGTTTTGATGAGCAAGGTCTCCCTATTGGCATACAGTGTGTGGGCAAGCGATGGCGTGATAGGGAATTGCTACAGAGAGCATCGACATTGTATGCGACCTGCCCAGAATGGCGAGCGCCTGCCATTTCTGTGGAGCCGCATTAAAAATAAAATATTCCAGTGCAATTTGCATAAAGCCCCTTTCTTATGAAGAAAACTACCAGTGCGAACCCCATTTCTGGTAATGAGGAGGGGCTTTATGCTTCCGTTATTAAAAAAGCGCCTGACACTGATCGTTTCTATGCTTTGCATGACGCTTCACCTGTCCGGCCTTTCCTTTGCAAAAACGACAACAAACGCTCCAGCTGTTCAACAGTCCCATCTCCTCCAATCGAAGACGTTTCTTCAATCACAAGAGAAGCTTGCCTATTCGCTTGGCATTCAAGCATACATTTACGGCTATCCGTTAGTGATGTCCGCCAAAACGATGGAAGCCATGGTCAAAAATCGGGCGCCGATCAACCAGTTTTACTATGCGGACACCCTCGCTTCCCCAGCTTATCGGGATATCGTGACGCCAAACTCCGATACATTGTATATGAGCGCATGGCTGGATTTGTCGGAGACACCCGTCCGTTTGACTGTCCCCGCCAATCCGCAAAACCGCTATTATACCGTGCAAATGCTGGATGCGTACACGAATACGTTTCGCAATGTCTCCAATCGTTCCACTAAACAGCAGGCCGGACAATATATCCTTGCAAGCCCACAATGGAAAGGTCCTACACCAGCCCATATCCCTGTGATCTATGCCCCTACGAATACCGTCTGGCTCATTGGTCGTGTCGAGGTAAAGGGTGAAGCTGATTTGCCGCAGGCAGTCTCGTTTGAAAAACAAATCGCGATTGCCCCTGTCCACCCAAAATTGCAGACGGCACATGTTCCCGAAGCACTTCCCCCCGATGTGTTGTCGTCCCTTTCTTTTTTCCAAGTGATGACGAAATGGATCCAGAGCAATCCTCCCCCCGAATGTGATCGTGTCTTGCTCGATCAGTTCGCACAAGTCGGGATCGATCTCCAAAAAGGATTTGATCCATCCGCACTCGGTCCAGCCAAACTTGCGGGCCTACAGCGAGCTTTACAGGATGCTCCGTCCATCGTGCAAAATGGCTTTCCCGGCTACGCCACCTTCCGTAATGGCTGGGGCTCCTTTTCCCCCATCGGCACGTATGGAAACCAGTTTCTCGCTCGTTCCTTTATCGCCTATTCCGGCATTGGGGCCAATGTGCCGAGCGAGGAAGCTTATTATCGCGCATTGACAGATGGCTCGGGAAAACCACTTACGGGAGCCAAAAGCTACACGTTGCATTTTACAAAGGAACAGCTTCCCAAGACGTCTGCTTTCTGGTCGATCAACGTCTATGACAACCAGTTGTTTTTAGCCAAAACAGCAGCTGATCGCGCATCGGTTCGCAGCAATACAGGAACGCTTGCGTACAATCCCGATGGCTCCCTCGATCTGTATTTGCAACAGCAACCGCCCAAAGGCAAGGAAGGAAACTGGCTCCCGCTCCCTGAAGGCGAGTTCAATCTCGTTTTGCGGGTATTCGCACCAGAGCCTGCAACGCTGGACAAACAGCACGCTTGGCCCGCTGTGATAGAAAGCAACCCATTACCGTAACACAAACGCAAAAAGGCACCGCCCCATCGTGAGCGGTGCCTTCTGTATTGGGTCTGTTACTTCTTCAAATCTTCAATGGAGTTAATCTCCATGTAGGTTGGAACAGCCAATCCCAGCTTGGTTCCTTGCAGATTCGGACCTAGATCCTCTACGTCTTTACCCAGCTTTTCCATGTAGTCTGCGTGCGTCGTTGGCAGCCAAGCTGCTACCATTCCATCCACATCGCCATTCGATACACCGACCCACATTGGGCCAGCTTCTACTTGGCTAAGCTCCACTTTGTATTTCAGCTTTTGCTCCAGGACCGTCTTCACCACGTTCGTGCTGGCGATCTCCGAATCCCACGCGACATAGGCGAGCGTCAATTTTTTACCTTCTGCAGGCTGGATGCCTTCTACCCACTTGTTGACGGTAGCCTCATTATTTTTCAGCCATTCGGCTGCTGCCTCTTCCGGCTTTTTGCCGCTCTCGATATCGAGCATCACTTTTTCCATGTCCGCAGGTGTCCACGAAAACTTGTCGAGGAACGCATACGCACTTGGTTGCTCCTCCTTCAGTCCTTTGCGCACGATGGTATGAATTTGCTCATCCTTCCCGAAAGTGCCTTTCGGGTCGTCGAGGTATTTCATTTCGAATTTGGAGAACATCCAGTGAGGTGTCCAGCCAGTCACGATAATCGGCTTTTTCTCTTTGTAGGCTTGGGTCAGAGCTGCTGTCATCGCTGCACTGGAGCCCTCCACCAGTTCCCAATCTTTCAGATCGTAGTCTTTCATGGCTTTTTCCGTCGCTTTCATCAGACCAGCGCCAGGATCGATTCCGATAATTTTATGATCCACTTGTGCTCCAACGCTATTCGGTGCAGTCGTACCCGTATTGCCCTCGGTAGACTGATTTCCCTGCGGTGTTCCCGCGTTTGAACATCCTGCCATTACCATGCTGAGTCCAAGTGCGACTGCCAGCCCTTTCAAGGCGCCTTTTTTCATTTTCATGAAAACCCCTCCTACGCGTTTTTTCTCTTTCCAACACTTTGCGTGAGACGATCCAGCAAAATCGCCAAAATAACAATGGCCAGACCCGCCTCAAAACCTTCACCGATCTTGATCTGTGTTACGGCACGATACACGTCCGCTCCCAAGCCTTTCGCTCCAATCATGGAGGCAATCACGACCATGGACAGCGCGAGCATAATGCTCTGGTTAATCCCGGCCATCATTGTCGTCTTGGCAATCGGCAGCTGTACCTTCGTTAGCTTTTGCCAGTAGGTAGAACCGAACGCTTCAGAAGCCTCGATCAGATCGGCAGGAACCTGACGAATTCCCAGGTTGGTCAGACGAATCGTCGGTGGCATCGCAAAAATGACAGAAGCGATAACCCCTGGTACTTTACCGAGTCCAAAGAAAAAGATAGCAGGAATCAAGTACACAAACGCCGGCATCGTCTGCATAAAATCAAGCAGCGGTGTGACGACCTTTTGCACAGAATCATTCTTCGCGCACCAGATACCGACGGGAATCCCGATAATCACCGAGATCAGCCCTGCCGTCAATACCAGAGCAAGTGTTTCCATTGAGTGCTCCCAATAACCCAAATTCTGAATCAGAAGAAGTCCAATGAAGGTAAAAAGAGCAATTGCCACTTTGCCAGCGCGATACGCCAACAGCGTAAACAAAATGATCAGGGCCCAAAACGGGATTCCTGTTAGAATCCACGAAAACAAGTCAACGGTTCCACCAATTCCAGCTGATAGGAAGTCGAACAAGAAGCCCAAATTCTTTTCCAGTCCATCTACAATCGTTTCTACCCAACTGTCGAGCGGCAGCTTCGGAAAAAATTGATTTTGACTCATGATGGATTCACCTGCCCCTCTTCAATCGTTGACTCTGGAGCTTGTTGATTTACTTTTCCTGCCAATCCGCCCAGGACGGCTCCTTTTACAATCACGCCCAACAGACGGTTTTGTTCCCCGATAACCGCCACAGGAATATCTGAAAACGCAACAAGGTCAAACATCTCATTGAGAAGTGTCTGCGGTCCGACTGTTGGTACCTCTGTTCGCAGCACGGATTCCAGCGACTGTCCTGCTTCCTTGGCTCCATTCACCGCGTCTGCCGTCAGCACACCCAGCAATGTTTTTCGTTTATCCACTACGTACAGACTTGATACACCGCGCTCACGCATCATTTGGAGTGCGACGCGAGGCCCTCTGTCCAGTGTGATCGTCTCTGCTCGTTTCATAACTTTTTCTGCGGACAACACCTTGGAACGATCCACATCCTCTACGAAGCGTTCTACGTATTCGTTTGCTGGATTGGTCATGATTTCTTCCGGCGAGCCGATCTGCACGATCGCACCGTCTTTCATCAGAGCGATTCGATCCCCGATCTTCAATGCTTCATCCAGGTCATGCGTAATGAAAATAATGGTCTTCTGCATGGTGCTCTGGAGTTCCAACAGCTCATCCTGCATGTCCTTGCGAATCAACGGGTCCAAGGCACTGAACGCCTCATCCATCAACAGCACATCGGGTTCATTCGCAAGTGCACGGGCCAGGCCCACACGCTGCTGCATCCCGCCACTCAGCTGATCCGGGTAGCTTGCTTCCCAGCCGCCGAGCCCGACAAGTGCGAGTGACTTTTTCGCTTTTGCCTCACGCTCGGCCTTTGGCATCCCTTGAATCTCCAGACCGTACTCCGCATTTTCAAGTACTGTCCTATGCGGGAACAAAGCGAACTTTTGAAATACCATACCCAGCTTCTTTCTTCTTACATCCTGTAACTGCTCCGTGTTCATACTGACGATATCCGTACCGTCAATCAGGATTTTGCCTTCTGTAGGTTCAATCAACCGGTTCAATAATCGAACCAAGGTCGACTTCCCGCTTCCCGAAAGCCCCATGATGACGAAAATTTCGCCTGCATGCACCTCAAAACTCGCTTGATTCACCCCAAGGGTAAGACCCGTTTCCTTCAAGATTTCTTGCTTGGTCTTCCCCTGCTTCACCTGGGACAATGCGCGTTGGGGTTGGCGTCCAAAGATTTTGGTCAAATTCTCTACTTTGATCTTGGGCATATGGTCACCTCCAACTATTACGCCCGGCATCCGGACTGTTCTTTACCCTTACAATTGTAACCAGCCATTTTTTTTACCTCAAACTGGGTGAGGCATGATAATCCGTCATTTTCAGCGTTCAGAAAAAACTTTACGTACTTTACTTCCTGTATTCTCAGTTTATCGCGTATATACTGTACAATATCTCCATTTACTTTTTTCAGTTGGAGACGTACAATTCTAGTCAGGTTACTATGATAGAGGAGCTGCTTTTTTCAAAATGGATACCAATCAGGAAAAAATCCTCGAAAAAGCTCAGGAACGCGTGATTGAAACGCTTGCTCGCAACATGGATCTATATGGAATCACCATGTCAACGGGACTGCTGTATGGCACATTGCTCTTTCAGGACAAATCAATGACACTCGATGAGATGGGCGAAGCACTGGGCATGAGCAAAACCAGTATGAGCACTGGCGTCCGCACATTGATGGACTTAAATATGGTAGAAAAGATATGGAAAAAAGGGACACGGAAGGATCATTACGAGGTCAATCTGGATTGGTACCAGAACTTCATTGACCTCTTTTCCGTGAAGTGGCGTCACGCCTGTGAACATAATGCACACGCCTTGAAAAAGTCGCTCCTTGAGCTTCGCGCGCTCCAGCAATCCGAAGAGCTTTCCGAAGAAATCAGCGAGCGTGTGGACCTCAGTATCAAGCGTATTGAAAATGGGTTGGAGTATTATCTGTGGCTGTCCCGTTTGATCGACTCCTTCGAATCCCATGATATCTTTGATTTTGTACCGAAAAAGGAAAATGAATCTTAAGAAGTACGCAGTCGAAAAAGACTTGTTCCTGACAATTGGAACGAGTCTTTTTGTGGTACAATTATCCAGAGCGAATTCACGCTCTTCTATGATGAAAGGAGTGGTCAGTTATGAAAAAGGACAGGAATCAACGTTCTTATAAAGCTGTGCGTGTACCAAACAACCAAAAAGGGGAACACCAACACTAACCCCCTTTCACCTAGGAGGAAATGGATTGATTCGAAAAACAGCTCTACTGATTATTGATGCGCAAGTAGGTATTATCGAAGGGCAACTTGGTCCTGTTTTTCAGCCGTCTATACTTGTCCAAACATTGAAAAAAGTAAGAAAAGATGCCTATAGCAAGGGTATACCTGTGCTGTACGTTCAGGATGCGGATGTCGGGGAAGTCGGATCAGACGACTTTGCCATCCACCCTGAGATCGCACCTTTACCATCAGAAACAGTGATTCAAAAACTAGCGACTGACTCGTTTCACGGAACAGACCTGCACGAAAAGCTCCAAGCACTCGGAATTAACCACCTTGTTATCACAGGCTGCAAAACCGAGTATTGTATCGACAGCGCCTGCCGCAAAGCGACCACACTTGGCTATGATGTGACGCTCGTCAAAGACGGACACTCTACGTCGGACAGTAAAGTGCTGTCTGCGGAACAAATCATCGCCCATCACAATACATGCTTGCATGGATTGGGGAATATTGAGCCATTTATATTGGTGCGGGAATCAACCGAGGATATCTTTGCTCCTACCCATGATTCTTACCGATAACGTTTTTGCTGAACTTCTCGAAACCGTCTCTTCAGGCGGTTTCTTGTTTTGTCCAGCTTACGATTTGATCTTGCTATAATAGAAGAAACGAATCTGCCTATCGAAGGAGAAACCATGTCGACTACTATCGCTATACCAAGATTGGGCGTAGGAGCTGTCATCCTCAACGACAAGAATGAAATTTTGCTGGTATTACGAAACAGAGATCCTGAGAAGAATACATGGAGCATTCCTGGGGGAAAAGTTGATCCCTATGAACAACTGGAGACGAGTGTTATCCGCGAAATCAAAGAAGAAGTCAATCTCGATGTCGAGGTAAAAGCTCTGCTGTGCACCGCAGAAACCATCCGCCCGGAAAGTGCCGAGCATTGGGTGTCGATCATTTACGAAGTCACGATTCTCGGTGGAGAAGCGCGCAATTTAGAGGAAGGCGGGGCGATTGGAGACATGCGCTGGTTTTCGCTCGATGCACTACCGTCAAATCTGGCTTGCTTCGCCGTACCAGCTATTGAGCATTTGCAGAACCGGAACCGTTCATGAAAAGCAAAACGGACAGTTGCCCATGTGGTCTGTCCGTTTTTGCTGAAGAAGATTACTCCCCTTTTCGGATGATCTCTTGCACTCTCCCCACTTGTCCATCCGTCAGACGGACCTTGATTCCATGCGGATGGGTACTGGAGTTCGTCAGGATATCCTTGACGATTCCACGGGTGCGCTTGCCTGAGCGTTGGTCCTGTTTCAATACAATCTCGACCTCAAGACCCGCTGCGATGTCTTTTCGATTTTTTCCGTTCATTTTTCCCTTCTCCTTTTTTCGTTCTATGTCCCACCTATGATATAATCTACAAACAAATCCATCTCACCGGAGGAATCCATGCTTACTTTTGAAGAAAAACTAGCGATTATTGAATCTTTTCCACAACTGACTCGGAATGACGTCTCCCTGAAACGGGTTAATTTTCATTATGAGGAAAGCCTTCATGACAAAAAGACAGTGGTCTATCATCTGCATCCGAACGGCAACGGGTTTGTGTTTGCCGCGTTTTTGAAGGGCTACCAAAAAGACGACAAGGGTTATGTCAACATCCGTGATTTCTCGGCGGACGAGCTGCGCAAGGTAGTCGAGGCTTCGATCCAGTCCCTCTCTGTAAAACGTGAACCAGCTCCAAAAGCGACTGGTGAAGCTGAACAATTGGAGCAAACGTGGGTCGACAAGCAAAACCGCACGCTCTTGCTGCAACAGGAAGACGCGTTGTGGAACGTATACCACGGGATGAACCTGGAAGCTTCCTTTGAATCGTACGTAGAAGCGGAGCAGTATCTGATTGAAGAAGGATTTTCCCTTCAACAATAAGCCCTTCCTCCTCCCTGCTACATGTACCATACCAAATCGTAGACGTTTTGATCAAATGGGCGCAGGTGATCCTACCGCTTGCGCCATCCCAACACAGGGGGGCGTACAACATGATCAAGTACAGAGATGCACTTCTTACGAATATTCACAAACAGATTGAGACGTGGTATACCCAGAAGTCCCCCGTCTCTCATGAAGAGCTATATCGCTTTCTTCATTCGTTGAAGGGGACATCCGGGACAATTGGCTTGACCGACTTGTCTGATCTTTCTCAGATCCTCCTGGATCGAATGGATGACATGCCGGCCAAGGATTGGTCGCTCGGTGAATGGCGATTGTTTTTGCACGAGTTGATCAGCTTGTGTTACGAACAGAAGCCGGAACAGGAAGTTTTTATCGAGAACCCCACTCTCCAACGGGAATCCCCTTGTGAGCAACAGCCTTTGGTCCTCATCCTTGATGATGACGTCACCCTGCTTATGTATCTAAAGGAATATTTAGAAAACCACAATTGGTCTGTCATCGCAACGGTCTATCCTCATATGGCTCTCGACTATTTTCACGACATGAACCCTGACTGCTTCATTCTGGATTTGAACATCCCGGAAACGGGCGGCTTCCAAGTGATACAGACAATTAGCGAAAAAATAAAGAAGCAATATGTGCCTACGACCATTATCAGCATCGATTGCGGACGGGAGACCCGTCTGAATGCCTATCGTTTGGGCGCAGACGACGTCATGTGCAAACCGCTTGATATGGAAGAGCTGGTTGTACGCCTCGAACGCCAGCTTCGCCGGAAGCGCTGGATGAACAGCATTTTGTTTTTGGACGAGCTCACGGGTGTCAACAATCGCAATTCTTTTGTTGATACATACCAACGGCTTCTTTCTGATGCCCAACGAACCAACACCCCCTTCTCACTGGCATTTTTAGATATCGATTTTTTCAAAGGGGTCAATGATACATACGGTCATCTGATCGGGGACGAGGTGCTGACTCGATTTGCTGCTTTCATCGGGCAGAGCGCGGAAAAACAGGATGTATTATTCCGGTACGGCGGAGAGGAATTTATCCTGTTGATGCCGCGTACCACTGTACAGACAGGAAAGATACGCCTGGAACAAATGCTCTCTGCTTTTTGTTCGCTTACGTTCGATGCTCCTGAAGGAACGTTTTCTTTGAGCTTTTCCGGTGGAATCGTACAAGTAGATGATCCTCATAGACCGCATATGTATTGGGTAGAAGCTGCAGACAATGCTTTGTATGCAGCCAAAAATGCAGGGCGGCGCCGAATTGAAACCGCTCAAATCACAGAGACACATGATACCCCTAAGGTAAAACTGAAGGTCGCCATAATCGATGACGATCCGATGATTCGCGTGATGCTTGCCGATTCCATCCAAACCAGTTTTGACGGTTGGATGCACGTCGACATCCAGACTTTCGAAGAAGGAGCAGCTTTCTTTGGCTCCACCTGGCATCAGGGACAAGAGCCTTATCTGGTCATTTTAGACGGAATGATGCCACAGATGGATGGCCTCGAGGTTCTCCGGAAAATCCGGAATTTGCCGAATGCCAAGAAATATACGGTGATTATGCTAACAGGTCGTACGGAAGAGCAAGACATAGTCCGCGCGCTTCAGCTCGGAGCTGACGACTATATGACCAAGCCATTCCGCACACGCGAACTGGAGGCTCGCATCACGCGACTGGTTAAGCGAATGCTGTAAGGAGGTAGCAAGATGGCAACAATTATGCTGGCCGAAGACGAGGCCGTTCTGCGCATGTTGATTGGCGACACGCTCGAAGACGAGGGACACGAGCTCGATATCGCTTGTGATGGAGAGGAAGCCCTGCAAAAAATCGGTCAAAATGAGTACGACTTGATTATTTTAGATTATATGATGCCAAAGCTGACAGGCTTTGAAGTATTGCAGCAGCTCAAACAGATGGACGATAAAAAGGCAGTCAAGGTCCTGATCCTCTCGGCAAAAAGTCAACATGCCGAACAGGAAAAAATGCGTGAAGCTGGTGCTGATGACTTCATGCCGAAGCCCTTTAGCCCGATGGATCTCGTCCGGAAAGTGGAGGAAATGCTCGCATGACGGGGTCCTGGGCGTTTATCAGAAAAAGCATCACACGTCGCTTCATGGCGATGATGCTTCTTTTTCTTTTACTTCTGATTGCGGGGGCTGGCATCGTTCAAGATTTGAATAGCAACGCATTAACCCATTATCAGACGGAGATATACAATACCAAGGAAAAACAAAATTTGGTCGCAGACATCGCTGAGCACACGAACCAGATCTTTTTTCGCGCAAGGGGTTATTATGCTTTCTTGAGCCCATCTGAGTACAATGAGCTATTTCTTGAAAAAAAGAAGCTGGAACAGGCACTGGATAAATTTAAGAAGCTTCCGCTCAATGATGAGGAGCAAGCGCTTGTCGCTTCGATCGAATCCTTCTTCACGAACTTTTTCGCCAATGTGTTTCCTACTTTTTCGAGTTATGCAAAGAACGGAGACTTTGAATCCCTGCGAAAAGCTTCGGCCAGTGGCGTGAATCAGGAAGTGAACAACCTGCTAAAATACGCCGTGCGGTATCAGGAAGAGCACGATCAGCTTTTATATACGAAAAACCAACTACTGTTCGAAGAGTTGTCACAGCTAAGCAACTGGTTTCTTTTGTACTCGCTGTTGGTGCTGGTGATCATGGTAATAGTCACCATTCAAACTACGCGGGATATCGGCAGGCCGTTGGTTCGTCTATCCCAAAATGCTGAACAGTTCGCTAATGGCGGTACACCTCATTTGCAGGATTTGAACAGGATTGACGAAATCGGCAGGCTCTCCCGCTCCCTCGACTATTTGATCAGGCAAATTCAAGCCAAAGAAGAAGTACTCATGGCGCAAAACGAAGAGCTGCAAGCCCAGCAGGATGAACTGATGATGCAGCAAGAAGAGTTAACAGAAGCATTGGGCAAGATGGAGGAAAACGAACGGTATTTGGAAAAGAAAAACCGTTTCATCCTCTCTTTGTCGAATACGTTGGATAAAAGCGAGCTATTGTCCAGTATCATTCGCAATATAACTGAAGTCCTGGATGCCGATAAAGGCGTTATCGTCATGTTGAACACGGACAGGGATGCAGCTAGCTTTGGCGTTTCCCAGAACGGTCTCGAACAATTGCGCAAAGGATTGGATGATGGTCCCTTCGTGCGAATCAGGGAAACGGGCCTGCCATATGTCCTGATGCGTGAAAGCACTGACGCTGAGCGCGGCTACACAGAGGAAAAGTCACAAACATTTGAGCTTTACCTCCCAGTGCTAGATGCTCAGCAGACAATCGTTGCCTGTATCATCTGCTCCCGTATCGGTCGAAAATTTACGAATCAGGAGCTACAAGTCATCATCGGCATCGCCAAGCAGATTTCCTTGGCACTCGACAAGCTCGAGATGTATGAGGAGACAGAGCGACAGCGTAAAATGACGCAGGATATGCTCGATTCTGTTCAAGAAGGCATTCAGCTTATTGATCTGAGTGGGGAAACACTTCAGGTGAACTGGAATTTTTGTGAGCTCTTGTGTTACGACCATCAGCTCGCTTCGCAAGGATTTGACTTGGAACAGTTCCTTTCCCATCTACAGAGTCGAACCTCTGAGCCTGATCGGCTGATTCAGTATGTCAGATCTGTCGTTTTAGACGAAGGTGCCATTCCTTCAGGCAGTATTGTGTTTGAGATGACTGGACCGCAAGTACGCTATATTCAGCTCTATGCAGAGCCATTGTACCGGAACCAAGAGAAATGGAGTACCTTGCTCGTTTACCGTGACTTCACCAAGGAATACGAGATCGACCAAATGAAATCGGAATTCGTCAGTACGGTCAGCCATGAGCTGCGTACTCCTCTCGCCAGCGTACTTGGTTTTGCGGAGCTGCTGTTAACGAAAAAGCTCAAGCCCGAACGTCAACAGCGGTACATAGCGACCATTTATCAAGAAGCGACTCGCCTGACTGCACTAATCAACGATTTCTTGGATTTACAACGCATGGAATCCGGCAGACAGACGTATGAGCTAGAGAATGTTGCCATTGATAAAGTGATTCGGGATATTTTCGAACTTCATCGAGTACAGTCCCCTCTCCATCGGTTTGAACTCGATGTGCAAACGGAGCAAACCGTTGTTTATGGAGACCAAGCCAAGTTGCATCAAGTATTTTTGAATCTGATCAGTAATGCCGTCAAATACTCCCCGCATGGTGGTCATGTCCGGGTGGATTGTCGACAAGATGGTAATCGCTTGCTCGTGGAGGTGCAGGATGAAGGGCTAGGCATTCCTTCCGAAGCCATCCCTCACTTGTTTACCAAATTTTATCGCGTAGATAACTCGGATCGTCGCGAGATCGGCGGTACAGGATTGGGGCTCGCCATTGTTCAGGAAATCGTCCATATGCATCATGGAGAAGTTTCCGTTATTTCCGAATCGGGCAAGGGTAGTACATTTACGGTTACTCTTCCACTGGCTGAGCACGCTTTGTCCCCTGGCTATCCAGAGGGAAGTGAGGAGGCTGTTTCTCCAACTGGTCAATCCAAAGGAACCGTTGTGATCGTCGAGGACGATTTGAACTTAACCGAGCTGCTGCGTCATGAGTTAACATGCTCTGGATTCAGCGTTAATTCCTTCTCTACGGCGTCTGAGGCAGTAGCAGCAATCGAGGGGCTGCGACCGGATGCTGTCGTGCTTGACCTTAACTTGAAGGACGGCGAGAGTGGTTGGAAGGTCATTGAGAAGATACGCAACAACCCAGATTTACGAACGATTCCGATCGTGATCTCCAGTGCTTTTGAGGAAAAGAAAAAGGCATTTGATCTGGGAGCAACCGGCTATCTGATCAAGCCTTATCATCCAGATACCTTGTCTAAAGCGATTTTACTGGCCATCACGAATCATGAAGCAACGGGACAGATCCTCATTCCCGACGAACAGTAAAGAGGGTATGGACAAAAGAGGCTGCGTCAATGAAAGCGCGGCCTCTTTTTTTACCTATTACCAAAGAAAATCTTGGTATATTCATGAGCTTTCCATCACACATTAATAGAGGTTACTTTGTGCACTTTTGCCCTGCAAAGGAGGAGTTCATGTGTATTTCTCAAAAAAAGCAGTCGTTCCAATCGAAGAAGAGGAAACAGATGTATGGACGTGCAGTAACGAGGGCTGTACGTGCTGGATGAGAGATAACTTTTCCTTTGATAAGAGCCCGAGCTGCCCTTTTTGCCATGCCCGTATGGTAAAAGACACGCGCATGCTACCGGTCCTAACCAATCACAGCAGCAAACGGAACTCTTGAGTCCTTCTTTTCTTTTTTCTTGCGGGTATTCTTCCTCTTCTCTACAATAGGCTCATGACGTACGAATGTTAGAGGAGTATGCCCATGAACCGAAAAGAGATGGAAGATCAAGTGATTCAAGCCTACCAGCGCGATGAGGGTATGATGATTCTCGTTTTTGCCCAATGGTGTGTGAATCACGGTCTCGATGCACGCGAATTATACCGCCGCGCTTATCCCGCTCAAGGGGAAAATACGTTACTCGCTCAAATGCTGGACAATACCGTTCCCAAAGAAGAAGCTGAGGACATTCCTGATGCGACTCTCCTCGGTGTATTGTCATTGTTTGGCAATGACGATTTGGCGTTTGTGGTCAGTGAGACCATCGATGAAATGAAAAAGAATCCGAAATAATGTATGAAAGCCATTCTCGTGCGAAAGCTACACGCGCGGGTGTGGCTTTCTTTCTTTTTATTTTTTTCCGGAATCCCCCTCCCCTGTCCAAATACGAATCAAAGAAAACTTTATTATCATAAAACCATTCACAGTTTATTGTTTGAGCGACAACGTCAGCCGACAAACGATGAAATGGAGAATATCGAAATGTATACAGATTCAAAAATCTTGAAATCTCTGTTTTACATCCAGCTCTTCTCAAGTTTTCTCGTTGTAGTCGGTCATTTCACGGCTTCTGCACTTTCGTTTACAGATCCGTTCTGGATCGTGGCCCTCAATCAGATCAGTCGTTACGGCACTGTCCTGTTGACGATCGCCACCGGTTATTTGACTGCTTATTCTTTTGAAGCCAAGAGCCCTACTGCTCGCGAGTTTTTTTCAGGGAAGCTTCTCTATATTTTTGTCCCTTATTTAGTATCTGGTATCCTGTACCATTACTTGTTGAAAAAAGGGATGCCTCATACTGCCCAAGACTTTACGAACATTGTTTTAGGCAAAACGGGTGACCATCTGTACTTTGTGTTTATGATTTGTCAGTACTACGTTTTTGCCTATCTGTTTCGTCGTGTGATCACGAAGCGTAATATTTTGTATGTCATTTGGATTCTGCTCGGTATTCAGTACGTCTACATCAACTTCATCCATCAGGGCTGGTTCGGGCTCACCACGCGTCATATGCTCCCGAGCTGGATTTTTACCCTGTACATGGGGCACGTGTTGTATTGGTACCGTGAATCGATCCTTTCCTTTTTGCGAAACAACCGCTCAATCCTGACGCTGATGACGGGTGTTTCTACTGCGGCTGCGCTGTTTTTTGTTATCTCAAACAAGCTGTATGTGGCTGTGCATTTGACTTTTGTCTTCGCCACGCTGTTGTCGTTTCTCGTGCTCATGGTCTTCTTTTTGGAACGCGTTGATCGTTTGCACATCAAGTTTCGAAAAGGGCTGACGTATTTTATTTTCTTGTTTCACTCTGCTTTTCTGATCATGTTCAAAGATTATTTATTTGCGAAATACGGCGAGGTCGCTTGGCTGTTTGAAAACACGTTGTACTCGCTGCTGTATTTGCTCCTGATTATCGGGTGTAGTTGTCTGTTGGCGCTTATGCTGGTCTGGATGGTAAACAAACTGGAGCGTATCTCCAAAAACATACGCCAAACACGCAGGCCGCTTCACGCTAGCAAATAAACAGTCACGTCTTTTTCACAAAAAAATGACCTATTCATGGTGCACGTCTGTTCTCGAGCGTGCCTTCAGGAATAGGTCGTTTTTTTATAGCGTTAGATAGGATGGCTCATCGACAGCAAGCCACTTGTACAAGTGTCGCAGGGCTTGAATTGCATGGAAAACTTCGTTTGCAGATCAGTAGATTCGCACGTAATCGTCCCTCCATGCCGCTCAATGATTTCTTTGCAAACGTATAAGCCAATTCCAGTACCGAGCTCTTTCGTCGTGAAAAACGGTTCAAAAATAACCGAGAGCAGGTCAGGTGGAATTGGCGATCCATTGTTGGAAACGGTAATCAAGGAGCTGTCAGGCGTTTGGGACACCTCAATGACGATCTCCTTATCGCCTGTTTTTTTATGTAACGCATCCAGCGCATTGGAAATGATATTGATAAACACCTGCTTCATCTCATCCTTGTAGCCTTTTAGTTGAAAGGTAGGATCGATACTGCATTGGATATCCACATTCACGTCAACAATATTCGGATAGAGGAAGGAAAGAATCTCATCAAACAATTCCCAAACACTAAAAATCTCTATTTGCTTATAGACCGCTCCCTTTTTCGAGACCAGCAAAAACTGCGAAACCCGGTAATTCAATTGCCGCAGCTCATTTTCAATAATGTCTACGTAAGGGAGGTTCGGGTAATCTTCTTTTAACAAACGCGAGAATCCCATAATGGAAGTAAGCGGATTCCGGAATTCATGGACGAAGCTGGATGCCATTTGTCCTAGAATCGTGAGCCTGTCTTTGTGAGAACGCTCGATAAATAGCTTTTTCTCTTCCAAATCGTTGTCTTTGAGGTCGGTGTATTTGAAAACAGCATGTACCAAAAAGACATCAAAGCATTCGTTTATTTTCAATAGGGCAGGCATTAAAGTGGCAGGCGTAAAAGGACCTTTTTGGAGAAGATCGATAACCAATTCCCGGCCCATGCACACGTTGGAAACAAAATCGCCAATGTTGGTCTCTGCCCTGTTTCGTTCATATGCGACCTTGTAAGCCAATTCTTTAATATCCTCAAGAGTGATTTCCGAACGAAAATATTCAATAACCATACGATACAGTGCTTGGCCATTCAGATGGATCAATCCCTTGTATTGATCACTGTCCGAAACGGCAATTCGTCGCTTGAATTCTTTTACGATCGCTGCCTCGTGCTCGTCCAAATATACTGCCAAGTCATCCATCGGCATCTATCCCCACTCCGAATTATAGGCAAACTCACCTTCCAGCCCATTATACTATCATTATCATTAATTAACTAAATATTTTTACTACTTTAGCAAAAAAGAATAGTAAGGGGAAAGGAGCTACTTGTCAAAACCACTCATCCTCCTGTCGTCAACAATACAATCCCCCTTGGAAACTGACCCATTATCTGGTATATTGGTGTCACGTCTATTTGGATGGAAAGGTACGGTAACTACGTATGCCAACAACTACTTTGTAATGGCCTAAAAAACTGGATAGCTTGCCCTTCGGAAAACATACGGTTTTTCGTACAGGTGCAGTCTGCCCTTTTTTCCCATTACAAAGGAACGTAACGAAATCTGTAGGTGTATATCCTAACGGAGGTTCGCTATGGGGAATCTCCGTTTTTTTGTGTTCAAAAACAGGCCTGCCCTACAGGACATCCAAATAGCAGGTGCGTTCCTTTCACTTTTTATACGAGGTGAAGGACCATGCATACCATCGAGCATACGTGGGTATTACGTGAAAATCATGAAAATCAGCCAGTACGGCGATATTGCAGCAATTGCGGGCGAACCGTTCTCTTTTTCGATACCAACGTCCGCCGCCACAACGCTAACGGCAAAAACATCTATCGCTTCGCTATCTATAAATGCGAAAAAAATCATACGTGGAATGAAAAGCTGGCCATCTACAAAGCCTTTACAGATCATCGGGAGGTGCCAGATACGGAGTTCAGTGAAGAAATCGCGCCTCTCCCTACTCTCCCCTTGCTTGAATACCAGGAAAAGGGCGTTCAGGAAGTGACGATTCATATAGAGAGTACAGAGGCCCGCTTCCGCCTCGACAAGCTGCTGTCCGAACAGATAGAAGGCTGGAGCCGCAGCCAGATTGCCCGCAAGATCAAAGACGGGCAAATTCGCCTAAATGAGCAGGAGACGAAGCCAAGTGTTGTCTTGAGTGCAGCGGATATCATTCAGATTCGGATTGGGTAAAAGTATGTATGGGAAAAGTCGCAGACGGAATCTGCGGCTTTTCTTTTATTTCTTCAATACGACTGCTTTTCGCGGCTCGTCCCACTCCACTTGCAAGCCAAGTAAGGCGGCAAGCTCTCTTGTTTTCGCAAAAGCAGTTCCCTGGTCGTTTACATAGGAGACTTCCTGTCCGTTCACGGTCACTTTTTGCGTGGAAGGCTCCCATTCCACTGCTCCACCCACTGCCTCGGCAATCATACGGATGGGTACATAGGATACATCATCGATTAGTTTGCCTGTAGAAGTAAGTGTCAGCTCAACCATGCACTTATCCACATCAGGCTGTGGTTTTTGTGGATAAGCTGTGAGAAACCTGTGGACATCCTGTTGAAATTTTGCCCATGCGTCCTTGGCTGGCATTCCCGTATAGGTTTGCGCGGTCGTATTGACGACAAAAAAGGCCGGGCAGTTTTTCCCCGTAATGTCGTAATGACGCCACAGGTGCTCGACTCCCCAGCCATGTCGCTTCAAGATATCCGCGGTCAGTGCCACTGTTTGCTCGTACATTTTCGTAAAGCTTCCATCTGCATTGACGCACATTTCAATCCCAATCGTGCAGTTGTTCGGGTAGTTGCTCAATTTGTTCAAGGCGGCCTGTGAATAAGTCTGCGCCCCGACGTGGTAGCCCATCTCGTCCTCCGGCAGGCAGCGAATGATTTGCTTGTCGTCCACGATGTAGTGGGCGCTCGCTACTGTCGTTGGTTTGTTGAAGTAGTTTCGGTTTGCGGTGGCATTTGCCCCACTGCGCTCGTTGGCCGTCCAATGGATGACGACTCCTTTTGGGGCAATTTTCTTTTTGGGACGGGAATTTACGTTGGTTAGAAGCATCTCGGTGATATTCATTGTTTACTAGGACTCCTTTCGTTTGGCACGCTCTGCCTTTGCCTTGATTTCGGCGCTGACTAATTTCTCGACGGATTTGGGCATCGGCCAGCCTGCGCGGTGGGCATTGGCGGTCAGGCTTGTCCACGTGTGGTAGATGAGGCCGAAGGTGACGCCGTAGAATAAGAAGCCTGGAGTGCCCATGACGCGGTCTAAGAGATTGGCTACTGCTGGTAGGGCCAACAGAAATAGCGTTCGCGGGATTCTTGCCAAGCCGTATTCAGACGAGTACGACTGGTCCTTTTTCGCGGCAGTTACTCCCGTGATCCAATCGAGTACAATCATGAAAAAGAACACGATCAAAATATCGAGCCGCCCAGTGCCATAGAAGTATTGAAAGATCGGGGTCAGAAATGCTCCCACTGTTGCTGCTAATCCATTTGCGGGAGTGGATACGTTTTCTAAGCTCTGCAAAAATTTCATGTGATTCTTCCTCCTCCCCCTCTAGGAATAAAAATTAGCCCCTATCAGTTAAGGGCCAGCTAATGTGATGAGGTCTTCGAAAGTACTAGAGTCGGTTACTGGGACTCAGCTTGTTGTTCTGCCTTCTGTTCTGTTGTGGATGCTTCTGTATTTGTCTCCTTGATAGACTCCCCTGCGTTTACCCATTTGGAAATATCTGTATCTCCACTGAATGGTTTTGTAATGCTAACGGTGATCGGGCTGCCACGAAATAACTCAACATTGACACCGAACTATTGCGCAGTAATAAATCCTGTGTTTACCAAGTTGTCTACCACGTCGTCACTCTACATGAACTTGTTGTCTTTGCCGGGCATCTTCATTATGAGGGTGGTTTTGGAGTAGTCGAGTGATGAATTTCTCTATCATTGAAACGATTTACCGATGAGTTGGCCTTGTGTTTTAGTGCCTTCCGCATTTGTAGTTTGAGTTTGGTTTTGAATTTGATTTCCTCTTTTTTTTGTAAAAGTAAAAGGAGCCACGTTAGCAGCTCCCAATGAAAAACGCCTTCGCTTTTATAAAAAGAAGGAGCTACGTAAGCCTAGTGGCCAAGTGTTCAGCAACAGAGCGGCGATAGGGTTCTGGGATTACTTTTTCATTTTCTGTACCTGTAGGTTCTAGTAACCATCCGTACTTTACTAGGTAGGCATAGACTGGAATCATATATTCAATCACCATTATTTTTTATCCCCTTTCAATGTTTGTATTTCTTTTTGTAAAGCTTCGACTGTTCCATGTAATGCAACGATTGCTTCAAATGCGATCTGCGCCTCTGGATTTATTTTTGGCTGTTCGCTTGCCCGTAGTTGTGCCAAATCCGTTTGTATCAAGTGTTTACCCACGGTTCATCCCATCCTTATTCATAACTAAATCCTATGGCATCAATTTCGATCGGATCTAGCCGATCTTTTGCGTCTACCAGTACTTTTACGGATAGGCCCCATTCAGACGCGGTTTTTGCGTTGTTTGCAAAAAAATGCTGCTCACCTGATAAGAAGACGTCCGTTACATCCTCCCAGCACGGGGCCGCGTCGTTCGCGTTATTGGATGCTTGGACAGTTAGGACGGCTGGGGCCTTCGTATCTAGGATTTCGAATGCGTCTAAGTAGATATACGTTCCTTTAGCTCCAGTATTTTTCGTCCCCGTATTCACAAGTTTAATTTTATGCCTGCCATATGGCAGGTTCAGGATTTCATACAAAATCTGCTGATAGAGATATTTGCTTGTGTACGTGTCTACGCTTTTTATGAAAATATCGTCCAGGTACACATTTACAATACCCCCCAGTTCTAACGTTTGCGCCATCCAACGCACACCTGTACCGTAAAATGGGTACTCAATACTAGCACCCGTCGCATCTGTAAATTTGTAATCGCCGCCGCTAGCAGGCGATGCATTACCTGTATAAAAGGTTCCTGTATAAACGATGGACGGGTCATTGTTATCTACCCGTTTTACCGCTGGCACATTAATCGGCAACGTAGCAAATTTTGAAAATACACTACGGTCTACTTGAGCCGTCGTCTTAATAGGTTTTGTTTGTACCGCTAGGGTCGTGCCGCAGCGTATCCGCGTTTTTCGCTGGATGGTCTGCGTATTATCTACATAAGGGTACATGACAGCCAACATATCGCCGCTGTAACGTGGGTCGGTCCCATCCCGGATAAGATCGTATTCGGCCTTCGTGATTTCGTATACTCTCAAAGCGTCTGACTTAACCTTATAATCAACAGATTGACCGTAATCTTTTACATTAAACACCACTTCTGTTTCGTCTTCTGTCGCTTGAAATGCTGCAAGATAGGTCTTAAACGGGCCCTCCGGTATAATGATTGATGGGCTTGGCGTGCGGGATGATTTGTAGGAGTACAACCTACAATAAGCCTTTCCCCCAGAGTCCATAAGTTCAAATGCTCCACCAAACAAATAATACTTGCCTTTCGTTATAGAAAATCCCAGCTTCGAATTTTGTGTAAAATCAGAATTTACGCTTTTAAAATGCGTTTCTATACTAGCGCTACCTTGTATTTTTGTGGTGCTAATTGCTAAGGATGCCTGTCCTGTAGTAATCCATCCCTCCAGACTGTCACATGCCCCATTACTCCCCAATAAGTTCGTAAGCGTCTGCTGGTCTGTCCATTCGGAAAATGTACCCGTTGTCCCGTCTACGGCTGCCATGCGCCAGTAGTACGTCGTCCCATCTACCAGCATGCCGTAGTGCGGGTCCCCCCCTATGGTATACCTAATTTTGCGGCCTTCGTTTGTCGCAGGAATTGTACCAGTACCATAGGGGAACGGCTGCCAGGCTTGGCCGTCGAAATACTCCCAGCCCTCCACCCTAAAGTGGCTCTTGAATTCAAGTAGTCCCTGCGTAAAATCGCTGTTGGTTGCCAGCTGCAGGACGAAAGACTGCGCATCGTTCTCTATATCATCGTTTACTGTGACTTCGAAAACAGGCCGCCTCGTTACCCGCAGTGTATCAGGGATATGGTCGGGTATCGGCTTGCCTGGAGTGTTATTGGTGATAAATTCCCCCCCATCTCCGTAAATAGAAATGTAGCCCGAATCAGTTACGATAGACGTTGCAGCCGCAGCCCCCGGAGCTGACCAGCTATAAACGCTACCATCTACCAATAGTGCATAGGTTTGTCCGTCTACTACGTCTACCAATGACTTAACCGATGAAGGGAATCCCGTTACCTGTGCAAATGATGGGATATCTACAGCGACGGCTGACCATACTGTACCATCATGTTTCAAATAGTTAAGTCGTCCTGTACTTCCACCCGACATAGACATTTCTTTTACATTCGTTCCGATTTGTACAACACCAGAAGAATATGCGTAATATAGCGTAGCGTCACTTGCCAGTGCCATTGTACCTCTTTGCCCGATACGTACCGCAACAAAGCTTTTGTTTGTTGGGAAAACTGTGTTGTTTAACGTACCGTCGGCTTTAACATAAACGAATTCGCTGCTAATCCCGTCCCACATCGCTTGAGCCGTTCCTAGGTTGGTAGGCATAGTGTTTGAACTAGTGTACCGTTCCAGTGTTCTGTTTTTATACAAAACATGAAGGTACGACCCGCCTGTATCGACTTTTGCTACTCCTGTCTTAAACTTCTGCCAGCTTCCCGTAAAGCCGTATGCACTTCTGAAATTTATAGCGTCTGAATTCGTCATGCCCATATTCGACTTAATGTATAAATCGCCATTTGCCAAAACAACGCCATACAAACCAGAAGACGAAGAATAAAGACCCACGGCTACGTGAACAATTTCGTCTGGAAATGTGTGGGCATCTATCGTAGTCGTACGTTTACCTGTTTTAATAAAGGGAATGTTTTCTATTCCCGTTGGATAGCCCATGTTTTCATCATCCTTCTACGCTAGGTAAACTTTCTCGTTTACACTGTCGTGTTTTGTAGAACCATTCAGTAGTTTAACGTCTTCTAAGCCCATGAAAGTCTCGATAAAAATGTTTTTGGTTAACCCGTTCAGTACCGCACCTTTCAGAGTCTCTAATTCAATTGCTACCCCCAACAGATTTACTTCTGTTCGCATTGTGCGATTTTTTATTCTGGTTACCTCTGAGTAGGCATTTTTAATACCTTGCTCGATCCTGTTAAAATCGTGTTCAGTCACGGGATCGTCAGGCATCCAGTTCGTCTTCGCTTGATATAACATCTACACGGCTCCTTTCACTTGGATTACAAAGGCAATGGTCATGAACTGAGCCTCATTCATCTCAATTACAGTATCTTTTTCAGCAACAATTGCCCCGGTACGAGTACGAAGCTTTGCGTTCTTAATTACTGGCAAACTTACCACTGGTAATGATGATACCTGCAAAGCAATGGCATTTTGCATACCTGCAATTGGATGTGAGGATATCTTTGCAGCGTTCACAGGAATGGAGACTAAATCGTTTAGTAAAATATCTCCATCCGTAACCCGTTCCATCAAATCTGTCTGAACCGTCTTCAAGTAACTCTCATGAATCACATCACCACCTCCTCATAACGCTTGATGGGTGTCATCCCTACGCAAAACTCCTTGACCTTGTGATACTCCTTTATCCCGACAACCAATATATCTTTTAAATCGATTTTCTCTGCAGCCACTGGCTCAAAACCAACTCCATTACAATGGACCGGCCTGATACTCTCCACTGCTTGCACTGCATTACGTGTGTCGAATCGATCCTCAATGGGATACACGTACCGAATCGCCTTTTTATCAAAGTCCTCCACCATCTGGACTAGCTTAAATGCCGAAGAACTCAACCCAATTGCCCGTAGCACACTAGGTGTAAACCCAAGATAAGACCAGTGCTTCTGCTGAATATTCTTACGCCTTTCCTCAATACTGAGCAGCTGCTTTTTCCCAAAATAAACCCAGTCCCAAACATCCAGCCCCCATGTAGCTGACCACGGACTAAACTGCTGCAAAAGATCCTCTCGCTGAGCATGGAAACTATCTACCGCCGCCCCCGCACCTTCAAAGTGGTATTCCGCCACTTCACTCTCATACCATTGCGGCGGCAGCATCCGCCGATAACGCTCTGGAATCATGTTGTCACCACCACGGTTAACGTCGCCACAGAGTCAGCAGGCACCGTCAGGTTCACTTCCCCGCCGTTCAAGGTATAGCCTGTAAAATCCATCACGCCATCCACGAAAAAGAGGGCCCCGATCTGCTGGTACACGATCTGCGAACGCCCTTTTAAATAAGTTTGGATTTGTGCAATGATCTGTTCTTGAACCTTCGCCAAATCTGCATCTGGACGCAGAGCGACTTTTACGTTGACGGCTACCGGAAACACTTTTGCAGGATGGATTTGGAGATCGTGCAGTGCACGGCGTTTGTCTTCAAGCTTCGTCCGTACTTGTTGTGCCAACTCAGGTGTAGCTGGCTGACCAGCCAAGTCTGTAATGTATACGTCAATGGACAGATCATGTCGTGCTTTCTCGACCGCAACTGATCCCCCTACGCCCTCAACATTTCGGGTCCAGCGTTCATAGTCTTGCCTGCGTCCATCTCCTTCTTCTGTTCGTGCCCTGTCGATCAGCCTTTGCCTGTAAACGTCATCCTGCTCTGCTTCATTCCTTTGCAGTCCAAAAAACAAGCCAATAGCATCCAAAAACTCGCCGTCTGCCCAGGGAAGGAATACTTGCAAAAACCCATATTCCAAAAGCTGCTGCTGATCACTGATTTCCTCCGCAATCGGGTAGCCCAGATCATAGTAGATTTCGCCTTCCTCCGTAGCAGGCGGCGTATCTCCGCGCTGTTCAGCTAATTTTGCCATCCGGTTCGCCATCCGTTGATAAATCTGGTCAGCCGTCTCCCGAAGTATCGGCATCTCTGGCTTCTCTAGCGTTGCCATGCATCCACCTCCATTCTCGTCGAACCACGCATCCCAACAATCTCCACATACAAAATAACCCGATTCCCCTCAAAGCGGATATCGAGCACCTCCGCACGTTCAATCTCACTGTGCGCTTCCAGTGCCTCTTGCACCTGTGCCTTAATCACAGGCAAGGACAATGCAGACCTCATTCGCCCCTTGTCTGACAAAAAATCCACGCCATACCGCTCCGAGTAGATCGCATAACGGAACCGCCGTGTATGGAGGATCTTTTTCACCGTCTCCTCCAAGTACTCTACGTAAGTCGTAGTGCGCAAATATCTGCCATCTGGTCCCTGCCTTAGCTGCTTCGTTTCCCAATCGAACCGATATGTCCACGGAATGGACACCTCGGTTCCTTGCGCAAATATCTCATCTATCCCTTGCAACTGCGGAAACATTATTCCACCACCCCAAGCAGGAGGTATTGTTCGTTGTTGCATCGCAACAGAGCTACTTTTTTACCCACATCTTCTTGCAACAATCGGGCAGAACGCAGTACAGACAGCTCATACGGCTCCAAGGGTGTCGGATCCTCGTCCAGCTTTACAGACAAGGGCGAGAGCGACAAAAGCTTGCCGAATTCTCCTTGGGTATTCTCGATGCCGTCTTGTGCATGCCCTCGTAGTTTTGCGATAACGGAATGCATCCCTTACGTCCTCCTTTCCAATTGGAGATCCATTGTGTATTGACCGCCCTTCCAACGCGCTTGGCAGTTGGTGACGATCCAATCGGTGATGGATTTATTGTCCTTTTCCATGATTTTGATTAGCCAGCCTGCGCGAAGTCTCGCAGCATTTTCATCCTCGTGCTTGACCGAAATGGAGCGCGTCTTGGAGATTTTGGACAACTCTGCAAGCTGCTTGGCTGCCAATCCAGCCACGTTTTTGTCCTCTCCTGCGTCGATGACTTTTTGCATGCGTCCGATTTGTTTAACCAGGCTATCATTTGATTTCGTTGCACTGCTCACGACCCGATCGTCTCGGTAGCGCTCTGCTGTCACGACGGTGTAAACCTCCTCGATGCTCTCACCCGTCGAGCTGCTTGTGAGCAAGCTCGCCTTGAACATCGGGATGATGCTGTTTTTCCCTTCGGGGAGTACCGTCAGCTTGTCTCGCTGGTATTGCACAAAATAGCGGATGCCTGTCTTTTCGTATGCCTGCTCTGTCATTGATGTAAAGAGGGACGTATATGATTGAGACGAGATCCTCTCCTTGACCGTAAAACCGAACGACGGGCAGCTAAAACTGATACCTGCCGACTTGATGATCCGCGCAAGCTCTGTCCCTGCATCTCCATCCAGCTTGAGCCTGGATACTTCGTTTTTTTGCAAATACCAGCCAAGCTCGTATGCTGTTGCGGATAAATCGCCCGTTCGATCATCCCGGTCAAAACGAACGAGCGGGCCATGGAAAAGCTGCTGAGATTCTTTTAACTCCGCACCTGCAAAGAGCATCAAAAAACCCGCCGTTTGTAGCGGCGGGCCTCCCTTGACTTTCACATCACAATTTTGGGCGATTTGTCCCCTGGCTGAGGACCAGGACAACTCGGTAACGGCTGGGGTCAGGTCGTAGCGGGTCTGTTCTTTTCCGTAAATGACTTTCATTTCGTCTGCCCTCCGTTACATTCTGTTTTCTCTTTCTAGCTTCTCGTGAATCTCTCTTTTCCTATCCTCCAACTTTTTGCTGTCTATCCGTGGAGCCGCTTGCTGCTTCTTCGTCTTCTTGGCTACCTTCCCGCTCGTGTTCGGACGAGCTGGCTGCTGTCGTGTAATGACCGCACCCGGAGATAAAAGCTGCGTCTGATTGCTCCACGTAATGAACTCATCTTTGACAAACAACGGTAGCTCAATCGAGCCATGAAAATCGACGTTTTTTCCTTGGAATTTTCCGTCGCATGGCCCGATGAGCACATTCCACGCCAAATCAAGCTCGTCTATAGTCAAAAGTGCTTCTGAGCCCGTTAAGCGATCCAATCCAGCAAGCCACTGCCTAGGCCCTTGATAGCCCTGTACCTCGACATAGGGGGCCGTACTGTCTCCGGGTAAGATGAAGTCAAAAGAGATGGACTTTGGACGTCTGGAAGAGATGCGATTGCCGGACAATAACGTAATCGATGTCGAGCTTTCGATGTCGTTACCGTAGCCACGAAACTGGATTTCCGCAGGTGTAACCGGAAACGTCAGCCTGTATTTTCCCTGTAGACGGATCATTTCGTTACCCCTCCCCTCGTCTCTATTGCATCCAGCAGGGATCGCTCGATGATGTCCTTGATTCTCTGCGCAACAGATGGATCGCTGAGCATTTTTAACATGGTGGGGATATCTTGCAGTACGCCTTGTACGTGCAGTGGAATCGAAACTTGCGGAATAGAAATGGAGACAGGCTGCGGATTCCCCGTTGAGTTGCCAACAGGCGAGTGATTCGGAGCAACAGGACCTGCTTGAATTGCTGGTTGCATAGCTGCAGATGGCGCAGGAGTCTTGTCCTGCCACCACGACTTGATCCCATCGTATAGGGCACCACCCGCCATTGATCCACCCATGCCACCAATAAAGCCACCAACGATCCCCCCGATTGCTGTACCAATCCCAGGTAACACCGAACCAATAGCTGCTCCAGTAGCCGCTCCCGCTGCTGCCCCTCCCCAGCCACCAAGTGCTTCTGCCCCCACTTGTGCTGCAGTATCCAGCTTGTTCGCTGAGCCTGCAATAGCTGTGACGCCTAGTAAAGTTCCAAGAAGAGGAGCCCTTCTGAGTCCTCCTTTCAGCAAGCGTTTCCAGCCACCTTTGCTGGCAGCTTTACCCGTCTCACCATGATTGCCGCCACTATCTGGTCCGGGTTGATTTCCTGCAGAAGAGGGAGTTGGCGCACTGTTTTGATTTTTGTTTTTGCCGTCCGTTTTCTCTGCTTCTTTTTGCGGATTACCGCCACCAGCGTCCGGTTGCTTTTTTCCTGCCGGAGAAGTTGTTGGGGCATTGTTTTTTGTGTTCCCGGCTTGTCCTTGGGGACCACCACTATTCGAAGCAGATTGTCCTCCTGTTGGAGGGCGATCCGGAGAACTGTTTTTCTTTGATTTCTTTTTAGAAGAAGGTATTTGTGTGCCATCGCAGCAACAGCAGCAGTCTTTTCCGCCAGTTGCTTCTTGAGGAAACTTTTCTTTGGTTGTCCGAAGATCTTTGATTTTTCTCAGTTGAGATATAATATGGTACAGAGCACTGCCAGCAATTAGTAATCCTCCGACAAAAATCACAGTACCTTTTATCGACTCGTTCAAAGAGTTAAACGAGCCCATTATTCCTTCAGCTGCTTTTGAAATCCCTGTATTTATCCCAGACATTTGTTCTGCGTACAGAGTCGCGATCTCCATGGCCTCGTTTCTCGCCATCGCTTGTGCCTGCCCAGTTTTATAATAAGCATCGTTCTGAGCAGACAGCTGATGCGCATTCACCGCTTCATTCCCGACTTTATATGCGCTCTCTTTCCCCATTTCCGGCACAAAAGCCCCTGTTGCGGTATCTCGTACTTCTCCCAGACCCTTCGCCATGTCATCTCCGGCATCGCCTCTCAAAGTATCGAATGCACGTTGTTGTAACGTTTTATCCTGGATGCTAGAAAAAGTCATCAGGAGTTTTCCGAGCGCGATATTTATTGTTTCTTTCTCCCCTGTTGCGAGACTTCGATTCAGCGTTGCTATATCTTGGGCGGCCTTGGCCTTTGCATCCTTCTTATTTTGAGCCTTGTAATGCTTCTCAAGGATTGCTGCGAGATCGCCATTATCCGACATCTTCATTGCATTCTCATACAACGCACCATACGTTTTAAAATCATTCAAAAGATTCCCTATTGAGACAAAGGTAGCGGACATTTTTTCAGGCGTATTCAGCAAATTGCCATTCTGAAGGTTGAAATGAGCCAAAGACTCCACAAATTTTCCAGTCGCGGCTCCCCCTCCCTTGTTGCTTAAATACTGAACGGCATTTGACTGCCTAACGGTACTTTCATCACCAGTAGAAATCTCAATAGAGCTCATCATTTTCATGATGTCATCTTCCGTAAACCGCGTCGTGTATTTCAGCATGCTTGCTTTTTCTGCATACTTTAAACCATTGGATGCATGCACAAGTTCAGCTTTGGCCATGAGGCTGTATGCTTGATCTTTCTTTATATCAGGGTTGAGCTCACGTATGGTTATGGAAGTCTCTTCTATCTTCAGGAGTTGCTCCTTACTTTTGCCACCAGCTTCAAAAAGTGTTCGTTCTCTTTCTGTCGCCTGAGCTTCTTGGGCAACTGAACTCAGCGTTGTTCCAACACCCTTTTCGATCAAGGGAGTTAGTGAGCCCAGGAGTCCTTTTGCGAAACCGTCATATTTACCTACTGAATCAAGCGCTCCCATTATTGTTCCTGCCATTCTTTCACCTCCTTGTCCTCCCAGATGTCTACACCCAGCAGAACCCGAAAAAAGCCGGGAGATCTACCCCCCAGCCCTTTCCTCATCCTCTGCCTCAATCATCTGACAAGCAAAAATAAACAGCTTCTGCTTGTACAAATCGACTTCGTACTCGAGTAGATCCGACGGGCGGCCTCTGCCTTTTAGAAAAGCGCGGCAAATATGCCAGGCCTCGCCGTCAGATCGGATTAGTTTTTTGCTTCTTCAATGGCTTCTTCTTCCGTTTGGGCTGCATTGACTTCACGGACTGCATTGAGTAGCTTGGTGTAGCCTTCCGGATTGTCGCGGAAAATTTTCTCGACGAGCTCATACTTGGTGCCAACCTTGTACGCTTTCTTGAGCTCTTCCTGATTCCAAGGGAATTCGTGCTCGGTCGCCTTCACCAAACGCGCATCGTTGTACAGGAACCAATCCGTTTTCTCTCCTTTGTCAGCCATGCGCTCGCAATCGCGCAGCTCGGACAAATTCAGTTGGCGTACCTTCCACTCGTCACCGTCGATGGTGACGGTGATTTCTCTTCGCGGAGCTTGTTCATTAGCCTTGGCCAAAAATTTCTCAAGTTTGTTTTTGTTCATATGCAAGCACTCTCCTATTCCGTGTAGGTTGGCAATTCATCCAAGTAGTCCGGCTTCTCGATGGAAATCCCTTTCAGATCGTAGGTCGCATGATCGTTGCCGTCTGCTTTGGCTTCCCACAGCGTAATCTCGTCTGGGTTCAGCACGATATTGGAAATGCGGACGCGTTCGGAGTTGCCTGCTTCCTTGTCCAGCGTCTCGCCGATCAGGAATGGAAGGACTGGTGTCTTGCCTTGCGTCAATTGATCGACGCAGTAGTATTTTAGCGCAGCGTTGGTTGCGGTAATTTTCAATGTCACTTCTACATGCCAGTCGTTGACGGTTTGGATTTTTCCTTTTTGCAGGCGATTCGTGTCGCCATACTCTACCTTGAGAACCATTTTGCCTTCCAAGGTACCGAAGATCGGGTCTCCGTTTTCATCGTAAATTTGGCAGTTTTTGAGTTTAATATCGCGTGCAATAGCCATTACAGCACCTCCCAGTCAATGTCAAAGTATTCGATGGCATCAAGCGGCTTTGCAGACAAGAGGAAGCCACGGCGATCCCCGATGCCATTCTTTTTATCCGTAAATGTCCAGCCCGTATCAATCGCGCCCTGCTGTTCGCGGACGGTCATGTACGCGTTGACGGCAGAGACAAACACCGCGCCGCCCAAATCGTTGTTGCCGAGCTTACCTTTGTATTTCTTGCCGACTTGGCTGATGTCGTTGACGATCTGATCCAGCGTCATGCTGACACGAATTTTGCCGTAGTCCTCGCGCTCATGTGTACCCAGAACAGCCAGCGTATTGACTGCGCTCTCGATGATGTACACGTCTCCGTCGCGAGTTGCGATCAGCGTTCCAGAACCGAGGGCACTCAAAATATCCGTGTGGCCCCAATCCTTGAGCGCTTTTTTCAATGGAACGACGACGGCCGTCAGCGATTCATGCGCAGGTGTCGCGGCGATCATACCCGCCACCCATGCGGCCCACTCCAGGCTGCCGTATACTTTTCCGTTGTTGTGTTGACCAGCAATGGTACTGTTCACGACAAAACGGGCATTTTGCGCCACAGAGCGCTCGATGTGCTTCGCCATGTTCTCGTCGTCAGCCACTTTTCCACCGATTACCAGCGTGCTGAGCTTCTTATTTTGTGTGCGACGATCGCTCATGAATTGCTTTGCTGCCGCTTGTACAGCTACATCGTCAAAAGGCAGATACATCGTGTCAAAATCAGCTCCGGACACAGCCATGAACAGCTTGGTAGAGTCAGCTGGGGTAAGCGCTACCGTTCCACTTTTTGCTCCTGTTAGCGCTGTTTCTGGTACGATTGTAACGGCAGTCTCACCCAGCTTTTTCACACGTACATAGTTGGATTGGCTCGTTTTCGCTGCCAGCTCATTCGCATCCGCAAACGAAAACTTCTCTGTTTGCAGCGGGCCTGTTACCTGAAGTTCTTTTTTACCTGGCTCGGACGTCGAGACCGTGATCGTAACCTTCAGCTCGTTACCTACCAACCCCGGATACAGAGCCTCGACTCTGATTGCATCGGCTTGCTCATACGCTGCTTTTGTGGCTGTGCCATTCGTCATGCGGTACGCGAGAATCGTCGCGCCACCTTCTGCTGCCAGCTCTACGGTATCGACCTTGCCAAATGTCTGGGCAAGTCGCTCCTCAAAGCTCCCCAGCTTGACCAGCTCATCTGGGGCACCCCACTCTGCTTGATACGGTACCAGTACGACACCGCTCTTCGGTACTACACGTTCTTTTGCTTTTGCGATCAGTTCGACCGTTACACCCGGACGTTCACGTTGAATGGTCATGCTTACACCCCGCCTTTGTATTTGGTCAGTCGGCTCTTCACTTGTCCTTCTGCCAGTAGTTGATCATCTGCTTCAGAAAAAAGAGCACCTGCTACCTCGAACCGTTCGGCTCCAAGGTAAGCGGCGCTCTTGATCCACTCTTGTTTGGTTTGCACAAGCTCTGGGGCCTGTGCTTGTTGTTCTTTTCGTGCCACTATGCTCGGACCCCCTCTACATCAAATTCGTTGATTTTTTCTGTGACTGCTCTCTGCACCGCCACGTTGTAGGTAAACTGGAACGCTATTTCCGTCCGGTCCTTTTTATCCCGCCAAATACGCAAGGTGGAGCTGTCGATCTCGATGGACAATCCAGACGTCTTGCTTTGATAACTGAACTGCCTTTGGCGAAGAAGCTCACGCAGCGGTTCGGCTGAAAGCGGCTGGTAGACGCCCGCTACCTTTGGATAGTGGAGGACGATGGCTGCTTCTGAGACCACCTGATAGGAAGTGAGGCTTCTTCCTTCTTCACGGACCCCTTGCGTCAAAAGAAACGCGATAGGCGGTTGGAATCGCTGCGCCATCCAATCGTCCACATTCACAACAGTAGACAGCTCTGGATACGCTTCTTTCACCAGCTCACTGAGAACAGCTAGCTCACGATCCATCCAGCTTCCACCTCCCATACTTGCGGTATTCTCGTCTGTCTTCGTCACATGTCTCTTCCCCCCACTATTTCACTTCATTTGGCAAGGTATCCACGGCAAATACCCGCCGAGCAGGGAGCGAGTCGAGTCCCTTTGGCTTTGACTCGCAACATCGTGTGGCGCTAAACAATACCGTTTTCCCCGCTCGCCGGACATTTGAGTCGGCTGCGTACATAAAAAGCCACCCGACAGCTTCATCGGATGGCTCGTATCTCTCTTACTTGTTTCGCTTGACTCAAGTATAACCGATCTGGAGGAAAAACCGGGAAAATGACCCGATGTGTCAGGAAGTGTCAACCTTTGTCAGCCTCAACATACTTGTGAAAATGAAAAGAAGCTGTCATCATCAGACAGCTTCTTCTATTAAGCCGAGCTCTGTTTTTCATCATCCAGTCTGCTGAACCTGATCGCCATACATCGCCCATGCCATCTTCATCACGGCACTGCGCTTGATTTCATAATACCGCTGACGGGACACACCGATTTCTTTCGCAATCAGATTATTCTTGTCGCCATCCAGCAAAGCTTCGACTATCAAGCGCTCCTGTTCTCCTGGAATTGTCTCAACCGCTTTGTTGATCCGCTCGATTTTATCCTGCAAATTTTGTAGCCTCTTCCATTTCCGCTCCCGGCGTACAACCTCTGCGTGCGTCTTATCACCATTGCTGCCTTTTCCTTTCGGCATCCCTGCATCCAGTCCGTACTGTGCGACCATTCCTTCCCCTGCTTCACGCAAAAAACGCTGGATACGCACGATCTCGATCTGCATGTAATTGTAGTCGCGGATTTCTTCCTCCGCCTTTTGTAGAAAATCTATAATGGGTGCTTGCTCGCTCGTCCGGGCAAAACCTTCTTTTCTTGTGGATACTGACTTTTGCTGCCCTTTTGTCTCTTGATCCCGCATGTACTTGTCCCACTCCGGGCAAGAATCAATTTTTCCTACGTGCTTATCATGAACCTGGCAATGTGATTTCTTTCCCCAGCACGTTGCCGGACACACCTCGCATACTACTTCCATGAAAACATCTTTGCTGATCAAGGTACTATTCCCCCTCGGTCATATATATGAAGTCCGTATGATTGCTGATTGCTTATTGCTTATCGGTTTTCGTTGAGTCTTGCGTCTTTTCTTAATCTTTGAGACAAACCGATCTGTCCGATAATGACTCCGACCAATAATACAACTGCTCCGATTAATGCTGCTTCTATCATTTCGTACGTATCTCCTTTGCATCGTCATTTTCTTATATAATGAAAGGGGGCAAAGAGGATACTCACCAGTTGTATTCTTTGCCCCAAGCAATTAATGGGGATTCCGATCGTCAGTCGGGGTCTCCTTTTTTTCCAGCTGCTCTTTCTTTTTCTCTTTGTTTGCCTTTAATTGCAGGTTGAACAGATTATTGATCCGAATCTGCAGATCCACCTGCTTAAACGTGACGATTAGAGCAAGGAAGCACACGACAACCGCGAGAACCTGAACGTAATCAATCGTCATCATAGCATCACTTCTCCACTGCGGATCGCTTCGAGCATCGCCGTTTTCATTTCTTGCATGCTCTCTTCGCGAGGTAGTTTGATAAAGGAAGCAAGGTACTCCATGTCAGGAAGCAAAAAGTCGAGGATCGTCAGTACGGCCCAATTATCCCCTGACTGTGCTTTTTGGAGGGTCAAGCTGAACGAGTCAGCTTCTCGGCCAATTGGCGCAAATATTTGTTTTTGCATTTACTCACTCCTTGTCTGGTCATATTCAGTTTTTGGGCTACCTGTTCTTCTGTCATTCCTTGAATAACGACATGCTTGATAATGATTCGGGCTTTTTCTGGGAGCTGCATCAACACCTCCTGAACATACAGGTCGGACAGATTATCCTCGATCATTTCCGTTCCCCGCATTCCTTCTTTGATCACCGTCTCCCTGCATAAACGCTTCTTGGCGGCGTATTGTAATCGCCAAGCAATCCTTTTGAGCACCTTTCTGCAATGCTCTTTTAACTGCTCATCTGTCATATGCTCACCTTCTGTCTTTTTCGAACACCCAACCGAAATAGGAACACTCGTTCTCTTTATAGTACAAGTATCTCATACTACGGTAATAAGTTCAAGTTCTTTCTACCAGATTTTTGGAGATGATTTCTCCGGTTAAACTTCTGCATAAATTCCGAATAAAGCATCAAAAATCACGATTCACAGTGGAGACCGTGCCTGTGTAGAAGTATGAAATTATCCTTACACAACGGATGTTCCCACTCTATAAAAGTACAAAATTCCCATACTTTTCGAGCTTTATCTGTCCATCACGCAACAAACACGATAAAAATAAAAAAGCAAGCTCCTCTTCCATTCACAACAGAAGAGCTAGCCTGCTTTTTTTATCTTTCGTACTTTTTTAATCCCAAATATTCGGTCGTTCAACGCCCATCGTTCTCATATAATCCAACAGTTGACCGGTATGTACCGACTCATGATAGGCGATTCGGAGCAGCATGTCTCCAAGTGTACGGACATAGCCTACATCGGATCGATCAATGCGTACACTCTCCAAATCGCTCTTGGACAACCCTCTGACGAAGCGAAGAAACTCTTCTCGATACGGCTTCGCAAAGGCCAAATCTTCTTCTACGGTCGAAAACTCTTTGGTTTCATAAGGATTGGGGATGTCAGACAGGGCAGCGCTTCCCCGTTGGATCAAAATCTGGTGATACAAAAACTCACCCTCCATGACATGACGAATCATCTCTCCGCACGTAAACGCTTTATCGTCAGGCTTCCAGTTCAGCATTTCTGTAGGAATTGCCTTCCACACTTTGATGCTTCTACGCCTTACTTCCTCAAAGTTTAAGATTAAGAGATCATTTTCGTTCATGCCATTCTTCCCTCCCCGTAAGCTCGTCCTAATTTTTTTGATAGAGATCACAAGTCGCTACGTGATCATTGACCATGCCGACTGCTTGCATAAAAGCGTAGCAAATGGTTGAACCGACAAAAGTAAAACCGCGCTTTTTCAAGTCCTTGCTCATTTTGTCGCTGATTTCGGTAGAAGCAGGCACATCCTTCATTTCCTGAAAATGATTATGAACCGGCTTCCCGCCTACAAACGACCAAAGATAGCTGCTAAAAGACCCAAACTCCTCCACAACACGCAAATAGGCGTGGGCGTTCTTCACGACGCCCCGAATCTTCAGCCTGTTTCGAACGATGCCTTCGTCTGTCAGCAATTGCTCGATTTTGGCTTCATCGTATTGAACGATTTTTTCCGCTTCAAAGTTATCAAACGCTCTTCGATAATTTTCCCGCTTCTTCAGGATCGTGTACCAGCTCAGTCCGGCCTGTGCGCCTTCCAAATTCAAATATTCAAAGAGCAAACGATCCTCATAGACAGGAACTCCCCACTCGTGATCGTGATAATCCATATAAATAGGGTCCTGATTCACCCAGCCGCACCGATTCATGGAATGAAACCTCCTTCACGAAATACGAACATATATTCCTATATAAAGAATATACAATCATTGGGTATTCTGCAAGTTTTTCTTCACAAAAAAAGACCTCATCTATCCGAGGTCTCTCTGCAATCAAGCAGTTAAAATAATTGGCTTCCCCTTCGTTACAACGATGGTGTGCTCGTATTGAGCTACGTAACTCTTATCAGGCGTAATGAGCGCCCAACCGTCCCTGCCATCATCCACATATTCCGTCCCCGTTGAAATGAATGTTTCAATTGCCAACACGAGACCTTCTGTGAGCAAGCGTCTTTCCTTTTTGTCATAGTAATTCAAAATGTAAGCAGGCTCTTCATGCAAGCTTTTGCCGATGCCATGGCCCGTAAGGTTTTTGATGACTGTAAAGCCCTTTTTCCTTGCCTCCTGGTGAACAATGCGACCAATTTGGCTTAGCTTTGATCCCGCCTTTGCTGCATCCAACGCCTTGTACAGCGACTCCTCTGCGCATTCGCATAAGGATTGCTTCTCGGGCTCCCCTTCCCCTACCACGATTGAAGCACCTGTATCGGCAAAGTAACCATCCAGCTCCGCCGAGACATCAATATTGATGATATCGCCATTTTGCAGAACTGTATCATCAGGGATACCATGCGCGACAATGTGATTGACACTGATGCATGTATGCCCTGGAAAATCATACGTGATATTCGGTGCAGATCGCGCTCCGTACTTTGCCAAGATCTCTCCGCCAATCCGGTCGAGTTCTTTTGTTGTCACTCCTGCCCGCACTGCTTTGAGCATCGTCTCCCGCGCTTCTGCCACAATGCTACCGATCCGCTTCAAACAAATCAAATCATGTTCATTTTGAATCGACATGTTGTTTCCCTCCTGTCTACGAATGTAATGATTCCTCTTATCTATTCCTACATTGGAACATTTTTCATCGCCAATAGCAACCTGTCGAAAAAACAAAGAACCCCAGAAACATCCTTTGCGGCCCTTATCTAGCTTCACCCCAGTCTCTCTACCAAGAACCAAACAACATTCGAAATGAGCAAAGACTGTCCGATTCCAAAACTGAATCCTGTGAAAAAACGCAGCTTATTATTGCTTGTTCGCCACTTCCAATGTTGGGTAAAGCCATCAATCAGCATAGGCAATAAAAGCAGTCCAATCAAATAGTAAGAGGTCACGATATGCATTCCTGCAAAAACAGGCGCCGGCAGGTATCCAACTAGGATCGATACACATCTGGCACATAGGGGCATTTTCTTACCACCGATAGAAAAGGAACGATCTGCTCGTCGATGACAGGGAATCCACTGTGTATTGATCATCATCAGCTCCCTCAATCTGGCTTGCAATCGCAATCTGGTGTATCACAATCCGGACAATCAACGGGAAGATGGCTGCAATCTGGCGAACCATTTTTACGCTTTTTCCGGTTTGTCGAATAATAGAGGATCATGCTAATGAAAACGAGAAGACCAAGTATGAGCAAGACTCCTCCTGTAACATAGTCCCCTTGATACAGAAATACACCTCCCGCAATCCATGTGATCATGCAAAGCGTTAATCCAACAAAAAACAGATATACCCTCTCCCTTCCTTTCTTTCTACGAGAAAGAGTATCTGCAGTTTCAACTGTGCGTGACGATCAGGCGTGAAGTCATCGCCCCGCTCCACATATTTATACCACTCTGTACGTATGTAAGCCGATAAAAAACAACATCCCTTCTCTTTATTTGAAATTGCTTTCGTATTTGTCTCACTTGAGTAAGACCAATACTAAGCTTCAAAAAAGAGAAGGGAATAATAGGAAGATGAGAAGAACGTTTCTATTCTAAGCGTTTCGTTTTCTCCGCAGTTGATAATAGGTCACAGCCAGTGCAAGCGCCAAAACCGTCCCCTTAATAATATCGTACGCGTAATACGGCAGATTAAGCATCGTCATGCCGTTGAGCAGCACCCCGATCAAGATGGCCCCCACAAATGTACCAAAAACGTTTGGCTTCCCTGCACCGAATACGGAGAAGCCTACAAAAGCAGCCGCTACTGCATCCATCAGCATGGAGCCGCCGCTACTCACCTGCCCGGTACCGATCCGCGCTGCCAAGAGCATCCCGCCCAAGCCCGCAAAAAGAGCAGAAAGCACATAAGCCAAGGTACGATAGCGATTCACAGGAATCCCTGACAGACGGGCTGCTTCCAAATTACCACCTGTCATGTACAGCATCCGCCCCTGTCTCGTATAGGTCAGATACACATGCGTGATCGCGACAAGTAAAAAGGTCAGGATAACCGGAACAGGAACAGAGAGAATTTCTCCTTGGCCCAGCCACAGGAACCATTCCTGGAATTTTCCCGGAGCTTGTGAGCCGTCCTGCATCGGCATGTTTGCGTAGATCGAGTAGCCTTGGGAATACGTCATATGAATACCGTTGACGATGTAGAGCATCGCCAGAGTAGCCAGCAAATCAGGAATACGGATTTTTACGACCAGAAAAGCGTTAACCAGCCCGACGAGCAAGCTGAGTACAATCGGAACAACTAAAGTCGTGAAGACTCCTTGTTCGTACCAAACCATCATCGAAGCAGAAACGACTGTGGTCAATGAAACCGTCGATCCTACAGACAAATCAAAGCCTCCGACAATCAGCGAGAACGTAACGCCTATCGCGACAAATGTCACAATCGAGATGGAGCGAAGAATATCCGTCAGGTTGTCGTACGTGAAGAAATATGGGTTGGTCAGACTGAATAACAACATGACAATGACGATGACTGCAACCGTTCCGTATTTGTAAACAAAATCAAACAAGCTAAACTTTTTATCTGCCACGTTACTCACCTCCGCTTGCGTAGTACATAATCAGCTCTTGTGTTGCTTCCTCGCGACTCAATTCCTTCACGATCTTGCCCTCAAACATGACGAGAATCCGATCTGCGATCCCGATGACCTCCTGAAACTCACAGGAGAAATACAGAACGCCCTTTTTCTGCGCGGCAAGATTTCCGATCAGGCGGTAAATATCGCTTTTTGCGCCGATATCCACCCCTTTTGTCGGCTCGTCAAACATAAAGAGGTGAGCACTTGTATCCAGCCATTTGCCGATCGCGACTTTTTGCTGGTTTCCGCCGCTAAGGAAACCGACCAGCTGCTTGATATCGGCTGTTTTTACCCCGAGACGCTGTACGAGCTCTCTTGCGTTAGCCGCTTCCGCCCCTCTTTTGATAAAACCGAGCCAGGATTTCTTTTTCAACGAGGCGACAGACAGGTTATTCTGCACGGACTCCTCTACGAAAATCCCTTCTTTGCGCCTTTCCTCCGGGACGAGTACGATTCCGGCATCGACGGCGTCTTTTGGCGAGCGCAGTTGGATACGTGTTCCATGCAAGCGAACAGCTCCAGCCTTTGCCTCATCCGCACCGAAGAGCAATCGGGCGAGCTCAGTCTTCCCTGCCCCAACCAGACCGACGACACCCACGATTTCTCCCTCGCGAACCTGCAAATCGACTCCGTGTACCTTGCCACCAACCACACCAGACGCCTCAAAAATCGTTTCGCCAATCGGCACTGCAACCTTCGGGAACTCCTCGTCGAAGCTTTTGCCCAGCATGTTCGCAATCACTTCGTCCATATTGGTCTTCGCCGTCTCTGTGGTCACAACATGCTGTCCATCGCGCATGATGGTTATCCGGTCACAGATTTCAAAGATTTCCGGCAGGCGATGGGAGATATAAATGATCCCAACTCCAGCTTTTTTCAACTGCGCAATGATTTGAAACAGCCGTTCGCTCTCCTTCGTGCTCAACGGCGCTGTCGGTTCATCGAAAATGACGTACTTTGCCTTTTGAACGGTCGCCCGTGCAATCAAAATCAATTGCTTTTCTGACAGTGTACATTCTTCGACGAGCATCCTCACTGGAATGGAAAAGCCGAAGTTTTTTAAAATCTGCTCGGTTTCGTTGTACAAGCTCTGCCAGTTGATCAATCCCTTGGTTTTCGCCTGGACGAGCTGGTCCGCCAGTATGTTTTCGGCGACACTCAAATACGGGATCAAGGCGGTGTCCACTTCCTGATAGACACATTGAATGCCCTGTGCTTTGGCGTCCTGCGGAGATTGAATCGACACGGCCTGTCCATCGATGGTGATCGTACCGCCATCTGCCTGATACGCGCCCGTGAGGATTTTCATCAGGGTGCTCTTTCCCGCACCATTGGCTCCGAGCAGTGCGTGAACCTCTCCTGCGCGCACCTCAAAATCGACGGATCGCAGGGCAGGAACCCCAGAAAACTGCTTCGCCATCCCTTTCATCTGCAATGTGGACATTTTTCACACCTCCTGTTAACCTGCGTGTTCCCACCTCTATAAGGAAAAATCCCGTTGACGGATACAGCTCAACGGGAAAAGCCAATTTGATTCCTACTTGCCCCACTCTTGTACGTATTGGGACAGGTCGCCCATCGTTACTTTTTTATCCTTCGGCAGGTCTTCTTGTTTCACCAGTACCGGGTTCAGCTTCACGTTGTCTGGCACTTGCTCGCCTTTGATTTTTTGGAACACGGTTTGGGCATGGATGCGACCGATATTGGATGGGTCTACCGCTGCCGTCGCTGCCCACGGAGAGTTTTCTGCCTGGATCATTTGCAGATCCTCATCGCTCAAATCGATGGAGTATACTTTGATTTCCGTACGGCCTGCTTGTTGGATGGCACGTGTCGCCCCTTTGGCAAATTCATCCCAAGCCGCCCATACTGCTGTGATGTCGCCTTTGTTCGGATACTTTTTCAAGATCGCTTCCATCTGCGTTTGTGTATCGAGTGCCGTATTGTTGGTAGCAGAACCGAATGCCGCAATTTCTTTCAAGTCCGGGTATTTCTTCTGGAATGCTTCGTACGTCACTTGGCGTTTTTCCATTGGCGCAAAGCCAGCTACCCAAACTTTTACGATGTTGCCTTTGCCATTTGTATCGGCCGCAAGCTTTTCCAAGCTCAGCTCTGCCAACTTGTTGTCATCCTGCGCCACAACTGGCACACCCGGAATGTTGATGTCTGTATCAAACAGGACAACCGGGATCTTTTTATCCACGGCCTTTTGCGTGCCCTGCTGCAACGCTTCTGCCGTTCCATGGTCGATCAGAATACCATCAAACCTTTGGTTCACAGCCGCATCGAGGTTGGACGCCATTTTTGCCAGATCGGTATCTGCGTTGAATACGGTCAACTCGCCGCCGTTTTTCTCCACCTCTGTCTTCACGCCATTGATGTATTGTGCGGAGAACGTCCCTACGTTTTGACGCATGATCAGCGCGATTCTTTTTGCCTTCTCTCCCGAAGTGCTGCCGGTTCCCGTTGTTGCCCCGCTGCCGCATGCCGTCACGAGAACAGACGCTGCCAAAACAAGTGATGTGATCAGACCGAGTTTCTTTTTCATTGAGATGCTCCCCCTTTTTCTTTTTAAAACAGATAACAAGATGAAAAATTTTTGTTTCCCCTCTATCGGTTGGGGTAGCCCTGGCACATGTCTTCCAGTCGCCTGTATCCTCTCTGCGTTCGGGCGGTCTCCTTCCAGACATGTGCCAGGGCTAACGAATAGCTGGTGTGTAATAGGAGCCTTTACAACGTTTTGTTAGTGATTCATCGAAGTTTCTTTTGATTTCACTTTCAAAAAGGAAAAAAACTTCGTAGAAGAAGCGCATTTCCAGTCCAAGCGCCTCTGGAGCCCATCTCAGCGTAGGAAGAAATGGAGGTGAATTTCAGCTTTATTTATGGAATCCTTCCTGAACCTTCTGCGCTTGAAGCGCTCCCGCCATTTCTTCCGAAGCGCACAGTCTTCACTCACAGCGGGGCGGAGGCCGAAGCGTAGACTGGAAATGCGCTTCTTTCCCACGACAGCTACGCAAAAAATCCTCTTTCACAGAGAAAGAGGACAAAAATCGACAAGATTCTCGCCTCTTATCTGTCAGGTATTCTACCTGTTGGAGTTAGCACCTTGGCGCGAAAGAACGGATTCTCTCGTGCTAGGTTGCCGGGCTTCATAGGGCCATTCCCTCAGCCATCTCTTGATAAGAGTAGTTTCTATTTTCAAAACGTTTGTATAAGTATATACAGAATATAATCTGGCAATTACCTATCTGTCAACTAGGTTTACCGAAAGAATTTTCTTGATAAATATTCCAGTTTCTTCTGTAACATCAAGAGGGATTTTGTTGTGTCTTGTCGAATTATCGTAGATTGATACAAGCCTAGCAAATATTTGCGATGGGGATGCTACATGAGTCTATTAAAAGAAGTTATTCTTCAATGGTTTTTCGCCATTATCCCGTTTGTGTTTTTCAACATTTATTACCGTGACAAAATGAGGAACTACAGCCGTTCCTTTATTGCCATCACCAGCTCAGCCTGCATGTTTCTCGCGATGACCTTCGCCCCGAGTGTCATGAATGGCATGTTTTTTGATATCCGACATGTCATCATATTTTTCGGACTAGTTTATGGCGGAATAGAGATTGCCTTGCTCCTTTTGATTGAAGCCTTGGTTTATCGGTACTACCTTGGCGGCGAAGGAACATGGGTTGCCATGCTGATCCTTACAGGCAATTTTGTCTTGTCACTCTTTTTGTATCGACACTACAAAGCCAGTTATCGGAAAACACTGTATCTTTTTATGACGAGTGCGATTTTTTCTACGGTTGCTTTAGGGACTACTTATTACTTTTTTCCCACGTATGTAACTCAACACCTCGTTTACTACACCATAGCGATTCCTATTCAAAACTTTTTCGGCCTCTGGTTATTAATGTCTCTTTTCAGCAAATGCGTTTCGGATAAGGAGCTGTTTATCCGCCACGCGCAAAACGAAAAAATCCAGACGATGAGCCATGTTGCTGCATCGCTTGCACACGAGGTTCGCAATCCGCTGACAGCAGTCAAAGGCTTCTTGAAATTAATACAGGAATGTCCGGAAAATTTGGTAAAAGTCGATCAATACATTCGCATTAGTCTTGATGAAGTTCAACGCACAGAAGCCATTTTGACCGAGTACCTTGCGATTTCCAAGCCGCTCAAGGAACGACATGAGATCATTAATCTTAGCGAGCATTTGCATGCCATCCGCGAGGTGATGCTCCCCTTTGCCAATATGCATAACGTGGAGCTTACGTTGCAAGATTTTGAGAGACCTGTGACGATCAAGGCCAATCCAGACGAGTTCAAGCAAGTGTTGGTGAATTTCATCAAAAATGCTATCGAGGCATGCTCGGATATTTCGGACGGAAAAGTCTCCCTGGACTTGCTCATCGAGCGAAACAAAGCCCTATTGGTCATCAAGGATAACGGCGTCGGCATGGATGCAGGACAGATCAGCCGTCTCGGAACGATTTACTTTTCTACGAAAACAACTGGGACCGGTCTCGGATTGACGTATTCCTATCATGTCATTCATGCGATTGGCGGAACGGTCAATGTATCAAGCAAACCACGAGTAGGAACCAAGTTCACCATTATGCTCCCGTATAAGGCACAGTGACTTCATGCAACTTTGCAGAGGGACTGTGCCTTTTTCCATTCGGTCGCTAATGATGCAACGGGGGTACTTGTGGTTCTTTTTCGTTTTTCAAGGAAAACTGCAATTCATTTTGGCGATTGATCGTCGCGAGAAAGACTTGTTCGGACGCGATCCCCTTTTTCTTCAATTCGTGCAAAAGCCATTGCTCATCGCGTTTCCGGTACGACAGCACATCCGGATAAATCTTGCCTTCCACAATGATCGGTAGCGACATTCCCGCTGAAGAAGTGTGGATGCCCAAATCTTGTTTCGTTACGACCTGCTGTTCTACTTTTTTGAGCACAGTCAACCGACCATTTGCCTCGATAATAGCCAAATCAATCTCTGCCAGGTCAAAAATATCTTTTTCGCGAAGCATATGGAGGACATTATCGAGCGAGTAGCGGATTTTTTTCAAGTTTTTGATGTGAAAAGCCCCATTGTGGAAAATGACGGTCGGTTCAAATGTAACCATTCTGCCAAACCAGCGAAAGACAATGGACAACTGCGATACGACCCGTTGCAAGATCCCCAATGTCACAATCGCTACTGCAATGGAAATATGCCGGACATCTGGCTCTGCAATGTCAGCTCCTGCCACTGAGCCCAAAGTAATAATGATGATAAAGTCAAAAACAGGTAGCTCCCCAATCGAGCGCTTACCCATGAATAAGGTGACTAGCAGTAATAAAGGAATAATCGTACATACGCGCCCGATGACGATCATGGTTTCTCCGAATCCTTCCACGTTTGTCCCTCCCTCACGCCTTACTATGCAATTTCTGGGAAGGCATTATGCAAAACAAAACACCAGGAGTCTCCCCCTGGTGTCTATCATTATTCGAGTGGCAGCCATTCTCCCGTAATGGCATCCACACCCCCATGGCTTTTTAGTATTTCTGCCGAATAAACTAAGAGCGGTTGCTCTTGAATCTTATTGTAATTGTTATCTAGCGGGAAGACATAGCGAGGACTGAGCGGATGATGTTGGAGATAAACCCGCGCCGCCTCTCCCACTGAAATCACCTTGCCCACATCTGCGAAGCTCTCCTGCTCATGAGGGAATGTCAAATTCACCCCGATAATTTCTCCTGTCTGCCCGTCGATCATGACCTTATAATACTGATCCGGCACCATTACGCCGTTTATTTCTCGGACAAAGTTCAATTCAACCTGTCTGCCCATCACATACACTTGCTCCTTCATCCGAACCGTCTTCACCCGTGAATCCAAATACGGCTCCAAAAACAAGATCGCTCTCTCCTGCAATTCTGCGACGGTACGTGTCGGATCACCTTCTCGCAGCTCAGGATAAGAGATCTTGAACGATGCCGCCCGATTGTTGACGGTAGTCAGCCGCATGAATCGCTCTCCTTTTTTGGCCTGGTATTCCCGTTCGTTGTCTCCCAGCATATATTCAGGCACATTACTCCCCGTAAATGTGAAGCCCTCTACCTTCTGACCGAAGAACTCCATGGCAGCCGCAGCCTCTTTTGCCGATGCAACCATTGTCTTCTTGCCTCCGGGCTTGACGGCAATGCTGTCGCCAAACGACTCCCCTCGCCACAAGGTCGTTTTCACTTCCTTGCCAGTATGAGCGTCGAGATACCCGGAGAAGTTCTCCCTGTAGCGAAGAACGTAGTCCACGTCCTTCTTCCCAACTCTCTCATACGTCAGCTGCATAACTTCTGCAAGGCCGCTCTCTGTTTTCTTCGGTGATGGCCTATCAGCTATTGGAGGAAATTGCCCAGCGTCCAGAGTCATTCCGGTTGAAACCCCTGAATTGATATAGCGAATATGCCCGCCATCGCTCATGCCAATCACATAGCTATCTCCTTCTACCTGCACGTCATTCACGTAGCGTTGCAAGCGGACGGCTTCATGCGAAACGGTTTCTGTTCCCTCTTGCCCATCTACTTGTTCGATCCGATACTGTTCCAGATTTTTGCCCAGGAACGGTTCCATAAATGCCTTCGCCTGTTGCTCTATTCTCTCCTTGGAAGGCGTTCCTTCGACTTTCTCTTGCCCTGGAATCTTCTCCAAATCAAATCCGAGTAAGAGCCCGCTTTTGGCGTCCAGCTTCGCTCTGGCATATAGCGACACTTCTGTTCGATCTTTGTTGCTGAACGTGCGAAAATCTATGTTGTACACCTCGCGAGGAGCTTTGGTTACGTAGACCCTCTTTTCCGATTCCCGAAAAGGAGGATATTTCTCGTACAGCTTTTCCAGCGTTCTGATCGCCGCTTGGCTTAGCTCGCTTTCTGTTATTTCTGTCGAGGAGAAGGAGCGGGGAACCAAATGCGCTTTTGATTCAACCCGAGATTGCGTGAACATCTCCGGGGTTACACCCATCATCCATACTGCTGCGGCCACCGTAGCAGCGGAAACCGTCCATGTCGCCAGCTTGAGGACGATTCTTTTCGAGCGATTCGTTTTGGTGCGCGCCCGTTGCACCAGCTTTGCTTCCAGCGCTTCGACGAATTCGCTCCTTGGCTCCGCATCCTTTGACTGAGGAAGAGCCGCGGAGAATTGCTCGTCATTTGGAGTATTCATTGGCCAATCCTCCTATCCAGTCGACATGCAAAACTTTTTTGAGTTCTTTTGTTGCCCGGTGAAAATCTACGCGGACCTTGGCTTCGCTTGTCCCGAGGATTTCTGCCGTTTCCCGAATACTGTAGGCCTTGATGCCGCGCAAAATCAGTACATTTCGATGATGCGGCTTCATTTTTTGCATTGCCTGCTCAATTTCCAGCTGTTCTTCCTTAGAAGCCAGCTCGGCTTCCGGCCTTCCCAGAAGAGAAGGCAGCCCTTTTAACAATTCCATGCCAAAAAGCGTTTGCACCCGCCTCTTCCGGTAATCATCGATGGCGACATGCTTGGCAATATGCAAAATCCATGTCTTCACACTGGAACGCTCTTCATATCTGCCCAAAGCGTCCAAAACCCGGATAAATACTTCCTGTGTCAAATCCTCCGCATGCTCGCGCTTCCCCGTGAAGTAGTAGAGATATTGATAGACATCACGGTAGTGCTCGCGATAGATCGCTTTAATCCGCGCTTCGTAATCGATTGTGTCCTGCACTGGATTCCCTCTCCCTGCTCCCTACCTGATAAATTGACCGGTAACCGCGTCAACTTTTCCGTTTCTTTCTTTTGGCTCATAAACAAGGACAGGTGTTGCCTGGTACCGTCCGTTAAGGGAAGGAAATACGTAGCTCATTGTAAGCGGGTTAGCTTTTAACAATGCTTGTACGGCTTGCTCGGGCCCAACGACATTTGAGGCATCATCATAGGATAATTTACCAATAGTTACTGGTAAACTGGCGGATACAATGTCTCCCGTATGCATATCAACTGTTACGGAATAGCCCTGTCCCTCAACCATAATCCCTTGGTGTACAGGGGAAAATAGAAACTTTTGCTTGCCTGCTTCTCTGTTAATCATTTGTGGTACCAGCTCCATTTGTGGTACCAACTCCGTTACCTCTGCGTCTACAAACGGTTGCAGAAACGCCACTGCTTTTTCCTCGGCAGCTGCCTCTGTAATCACTTTCTGCTTTGGTGGGTTTTCAACTACATGGAAATACGCAATCTGATCATTCATTGTCCTCACCGAGAACTTTTTGTTGCCAACCACGGCATCATACTCTTTTTCCCCTGCGAGAACTGGCGTACCTTTGGTCATTTTAAACATAATTCCCTCTGGCAATGGAATAAAAGTGGAGAGTCCGGTGGCTACCTCCTCATTTGTCTTGGCGAAAACCCGCTGGTTTCCAGGCGTTACCGTCAGTGGTTTCCCGTACTTTTTTTTCGCGGTCCATCCGGACTCTACCTCGGCTCCTGATCGTGCATCCAGATATCCAGAAAAATTCAGGCTGTAGACTGGGCGGAAACCAGCGCTTATGTCTCTTGCTTTTTGCTCATAGCTAAGGTGGAGCATGTCTTCTAATTGTTTGCCGAATTCGTCTGGATTCTTAACCCCTGACGGAGCGACGAATTTACTTGCGTCCATCTGCAATCCTGTTGTGTTTCCTGCGTTTATATAGTCTAGCTCGCCTACTCCATTGATCGCTACTACGTAACTATCGTCTTTTACCGGAATCTGATTCACAACCCGAACGAAACGCACATTTGCCACGGCCTCTGCACCCTCACCATCAACTGTTACCTCGTCTATTTGGTATTGCTTGATGGCGTCACCGATGAAATCCTTCAGAACACTCGGCGCTTTTTCTTTTCCCATCGCTTCCGTAGGACTTGTAGTCGGTTTCTTTTTGGGAATGTCGTGTGCAGAGAAGAATAACAGCATACCGTTGTTTGCATCGATTTTGGCATCCGCATACAGGGATACGTTCGTCCGCTCCTTGTTGCTGAAGATGCGGAATTGGATCTGGAAGACATCTCGCTCCTGATTGTTACGCGAAATGGTTTTTTCCGCATTTTTTAATTCCGGGTAGTGTTTGATCAGCCTGTCTACGGTTTTTTGGGCTGCCTTGCTCAATTGGGGTTGTGTTGATTTAACTGCCGCGGCTTGTACAGTTACTTGTGGTTGCGTAATCCACAATGGGCTTGAGAAGAGCAAAGCAGCAGCTCCTACTGTGATCATCAGCTTTTTGGTTGCATATGGTTTCATTTTGAATTTCCTCCTGGCTTTCACTTTTTTATGTTCTTAGCCCAATAGTCGAAAGCAGAAGGGAAATGTTACAAGGAAATGAAAATAAAAAAAGGCCAGTCAAGCCTTTGACAGGCCGCCTAGCCGTTGCGAGGTTTTGAGAGCGACATCCTTTACCCGTTCAATCAAATACTGGAGTCGTTCCTCCTTCAAATCATACGTGACAATTCCAATGCTTAACGCCCCGATTACCTTTTGGTTGTAATCAATCACCGGTGCTGCGACAGAGGCCGTGTTTTCGGTCCGCTCCGCAAAGCTGACCGCATGACCAACAGCTCTGATCTCCTGGAGCTTCTCCATAAAAGCAGGCACCTGCTCTTCACTCACGAGCTGGACGACCGTTTGTCTGGCTTCTTCCACAGGCATGTGTGCCAGCACGACTTTATTGGCCGCACCGATATGCATCGGAATCCGTAAGCCCAACTGGTCGTAGATGCGGATATTGTGCTGACTGTCTACGCGTTCGACGACAATAGATTCGAGTCCGCTAGGCTGACTAAAATAAACACTTTCGTTCACTTCTCTGGCGAGCTCCTCGATCATCGGCTTAATCACCTTCCGATAATCGATCCGATCGAGCACCCGCAAGCCGAACTCCATCCATTTAATCCCCAACGTATATTGCTTGGTCGCAGCATCCTGCTCTACCAGTCCATGCTTCATCAACGTGTACAACAGCCGATAAATGGTGCTGACCGGGAGCTGGCATTCCTTCGCTAAATCATTGATTGTCCACCATTTTCTATGTTCATCCGACGAAAGTGCCGTTGCAATCGCCATCGCTCGATCAAACGATTGAATCACGGTCATCCCCCCTTTCCTATCTTTCTTCACCTATGAAACTATGTTAAACCATTTGCTCTAATTTTGTGAATCGCAAAAAAACTACAGGAAGGAATCATCGATTGACAGTCAGAAATCAGAATGTGTACACTAATAATGAACATTTCGAAATATGAATAATATTCTGTAATGTGGAAAAAGGGAGGCAACTATGTTCCAAGGCAGCCAATCCATGGTCAAAAAGATGAAAACCGTCATCATCAAGCATCCCCATCAAGCATTTATCAGTCAAGAACATCTCGATCAATCGTGGAAAACCTTCAACTATACAGACCGCCCTGACTGGGATCGCGCTCTGCATGAATACGCCAAATTTGAATCGATTTTGCTCGAGCATGTGGAAAACGTCCTGCACTTGCCACAATCCGATAAAACCGGACTGGATTCCATTTACGCCCACGACCCTGTGAAATTTACTTCCAAAGGGGCAATCATCCTCAAATCTGGTAAAGAGCTCCGACAGGGAGAAGCCGAAGTATACAAAGCCTTTTTAGAAGAAAATAATATTCCGATCCTGGGACAGCTCACAGGCGATGCCCTGTCAGATGGCGGCGATCTCGTCTGGCTGGATGATAAAACACTCGCGATTGGCCTTGGCTTTCGTACGAACGAAGCGGCAATCGCTCAAATTACGGAAATGGTCAAGGATTTCACGGATGAAATCATCGTGGTACAGCTTCCGTATGATCGCGGTCCGGCGGAATGCTTGCATCTGATGTCGATTATCAGCATGGTCGATCATGATTTGGCAGTCGTCTACTCCAAGCTGATGCCTGTATTTTTCCGTCAACTGCTCATCGACAGAGGCATTCAGCTAATCGAAGTACCTGATCCTGAGTACGATAATCTCGGCAGCAATGTTCTCGCCCTTGCGCCGCGTGTGTGCATGGTCGTGGCAGGCAACCCGATTACGAAGCAACGCCTTCTCGACGCAGGTGCGACTGTGTACGAGTATGAGGGCGAAGAGATTTCTTATAAGGGAACAGGTGGGCCTACTTGCCTGACAAGCCCGGTGGAACGAATCTAGCCGTTAACAAACTGAACTGCACCTCCATTGTTAGATACCTTTGACGATTGGCGGTGCAGTTTTTCTATGACCAAAAAGTTTCCTTAAGCAAAAACTTTGTTGCCTAGGAAAGAATCTTACCTTAAACTAAAATCATGGAGATATCGAGTACGTGTACTTTTTTTTACCTTGTTTTTTGCCCTAAACCAACAGTTTGTCCTTAATGAAAAAAAGGAGAGTGAACCTCATGCCATCCATCAGTATTCCTTTGTCTGATGCCCTGATTGGTAGCCACATCTGTCTGGATCGTATTGACGTTCAGGGTATACTGCGCAGACGATTGCTGGATCTCGGCTTCGTCCCCGGCAACATCGTGGAAGTCATGCAAAAAAGTCCACTGGGCGATCCCACTGCCTTTCGGGTAAATAACACGATCATCGCCCTGCGCAAAGAAGAAAGCTCCCTCATATTCGGGGAGTACGTAGGAAGTGACGAAACATGAGTTCATACACAATTGCGTTGGCAGGAAATCCGAATACCGGTAAGAGTACATTATTCAACACATTGACGGGACTTCGCCAACATACGGGAAACTGGGCAGGGAAGACAGTCGTAATGGCTGCGGGAGAATTCTCTCGGGGAAATACGACGTTTCGGATCATCGATTTGCCAGGTACGTATTCCTTGTATTCCAACTCGGCAGATGAAGAAGTAGCGAGAGATTACATTATTTTTGAGCAACCCGATGTCACCATCGTGGTACTGGATGCAACTTCATTGGAACGAAATCTCAATTTGGCCTTGCAGGTGTTGGAAATGACCCCTCGCGTCGTCGTATGCGTCAATTTGATCGATGAGGCGAAAAAGCTTGGCATTCGTATTGATCTGGAAAAAATCTCGCAAAGATTAGGCGTTCCCTGTATCGCTATTTCCGCCAGAAATCATATCGGGATTGAGAATTTGCTCGATCAGGTGGAGAAGGTAGCGAACGGAACCATCGTGCCTACTCCTGTACAGATAACCTACAGTGATCAGATTGAATCCAAACTGGCACAGTTGGAGCCGCTCATCGAGAAAACCTTGGGTAGTCGTTTTCCGACAAGATGGATCGCTCTGCGGTTGCTCGATGGCGATGAGAGTTTGTTGAATACCTTGCGGGAGCGAATGCAAAAGCCAGCAGAGTCTTTCGGAGAGGAGCGCTTGACCCATGGCCAAACCGTTTGCCACTAATCCGTCTGATCCACTGGATGCGCTTCTTTCCGTGGCCCGCGCCTCAGTAGCAGAAAGTGAGATTCGGGACACGATTGTAAGTGACATTTACCGCACCAGTCGGAGCATTTGTAAGGAAGCTGTGACCTACGAAAACAAGCAAAAGCTGTCTCGCGCATACAAGCTCGATAAAATTGTGACGTCCAAAATATGGGGCTACCCCATCATGCTGGCGATATTAGGCGCAGTATTCTGGATCACAATTGCAGGTGCGAACGTTCCATCCGGAATGCTTGCCGACATGTTCGGTGTTATCGAGGGTTATCTAACTGCTGGCTTTCAAGCTGCACATGCACCTGAATGGCTGCATGGGATTCTGGTTCTCGGATTCTTTCGCGGAACCTCATGGGTTGTCAGCGTCATGCTTCCCCCGATGGCTATCTTTTTCCCAGTCTTTGCCCTGCTCGAGAACTTCGGATATCTGCCGCGTGTCGCGTTCAACATGGATCGTCTGTTTAAAAATGCTGGCGGACACGGCAAACAGGCATTGACCATGTCGATGGGGTTCGGCTGTAACGCAGCAGCCATCCTGTCCACCCGGATTATCGAATCTCCCCGGGAGCGAATGCTGGCGATTCTGACCAACAATTTCGTTCCGTGCAATGGTCGCTGGCCCACATTGATTTTATTGTCATCGCTATTTATGGCGACCAGCGCGACAAGTGGATGGCAATCTCTGACTACTGCTCTCATTGTAATGGGTATGGTTATTTTTGGAATCGCTATCACTCTTATGGTTTCCTGGACACTATCCAAAACAGCCTTGCGCGGAGTACCGACACACTATACGTTGGAGCTGCCCCCTTATCGCCGTCCACAGATTTGGAAAACGATTCTGATCTCAAGCAAGGATAAATCGTGGAGCGTGCTGAAAAGAGCCGTCATTGTGGCCGCCCCAGCTGGTATCATCACTTGGGTATTGGGCAATATCTATGTCGGTGGGGACAGCATCCTCGCCCATATGGCTGCCTTTTTTGATCCGTTTGCGCAACTCATTGGTCTTGATGGCTATATTCTCATGGCTTTTATTCTTGGCTTACCCGCAAATGAAATCGTACTGCCGATCCTTCTGATGGGATACATGTCCTCCGGTGCCATGGTTGATGTGGAAGGCCTAGACAACATCAAGGATGTCTTCTTGCAGCACGGGTGGACTTGGTTGACAGCACTCAATATGATGCTGTTCTCTCTGCTTCACTACCCTTGCGGCACAACCTTGTTCAATATTTACAAGGAAACGAAAAGTGTAAAATGGACAGTGCTTTCCGCACTCATTCCGCTCGCCATTGCGGTAGGAGTTACGTTCTTGACTGCCCAAGTGGCAAGGGCACTCGGTTGGGTGTAAAAAAACAGCAAAAAGCCTTTGCGCAATACCAGACAATCTGGTAGGTACAAAGGCTTTTTTGTGACTGTTCCCGTTGATTCTATTTATTTCGTAATAGGTATTACGCCTTTTAGGGGGAATCTCTCAAACCACAGACCGCTCATTTCCAGCTGATACGTATCCTGTTTGGGTACCTCGAAAGTAAGTGAAACGGTCTCCAGGTTCTCTGCGATAATAAAATCCTTGTAATACTGACCTTCTACACGCAGATTAATCTCCTCTGGTCCTTCGTTCGGGATGACGATGAAAAGCTTGCCTTTGTCGTAATACACCTTTTCGATGTTCAGCTTATTCTTTTTGCCAAATGGAATGCTTTGCGGGTATTTGGCATTCCGATCCAGCACGATGTTTTCTCTAATGGACTTATTCGCAGATACCTCGTCGAATCGGAGCTCGAGTTTTTCCGGTACGTCTTCAAAGAAGAGAGATGGGACAAACTGCATGGTATACTTGTCGCTACCCTGAACCCCGGTAGCATCGCCACCTCGAACCCGCTCCAGATTCTCATTGATTCGGTCATCTATTGCCGGATATTCCTTTCCCTTCCCATCTACCAGCTTCACATTTTCCAAGCGATACAGCTCGAATCCATCCTGCAAAGCAGCTTCCAGTTCCGCTTCCATCACCGTCGGAGAAGCCATGATCTGATTTACTTTCAGCCTCGTCAACAGGCTGTCTGTTTCTAGCACAGCATCTACTTCTGCATCCGGTTGGATTGCTTTTTCTGCTACAGTGACGGACCTTGGCAGGGGCAGCAACAGCTCGGCTACCACTTCTTCAGCTTCTTTCTTGCGCATATTTACAATTTGCACAGGCAGAACGGGCTTGGTCTGATTCATGAACTCCCGCATTTTTTTCTCGTCAATTCGGTAATTCGGTTTGATGATAAGATAATGCACACCATCGATTAATTGAAAATCTTTCGGAGCATGACCTATTTCTTTCAGCTCCCCCAAATCTACACGAAGACTCCCATAAAGCATCTCGCTTCTTTTCGATTCGTCTGGAATTCGCGCAAACTCCTCTATTTTTTCACCGGAGATTAACAGCGTAAACGTAATCCGTCTGTGATCAACCATAGCATCCCTGATTTGATAAACAAAACCATCCTTCTCCAATTTTACCTCAGGCAGAATCGGATACCCGTTCTTCAAAGCATGCATAAAGCCTTCATCGGGCGTTACCCATTCAAATACTTCCTGGCCTCGCTCTGCACCACTCAGTCCCCACAAGCTTCCATCAAAGGGCTGTGCAATCTGGAAGAAAAGGGTAGCAGCAACTGCCACTCCGGCTGCCCAAGAGGTTACCTGCCAACGACGGCGACGCTTCTCACGCTGAATTTTTGTGAGGACTTCCTGCTCGAATTTTTCCAAATGAAACGGATATTTTTCACGAACGGATTGCTTTGCTGATTGACTCCATTCTCTCCACATGCGATCGTCGCTCATCCTTTTACCTCCTTCGACATGGTTTCCTTCAATTGCTTCCTGGCTCGATGCAAACGCGTACGGACGACCTCTTGCGAAACCGCGAGAATGTCCGCCACTTCCGCAATCGACAGGTCTTCGTAGTAGTGCAGGAGAATAACCTGTCTGTACTTCGGTGCGAGGGATTGAATGTATGTGACGATCTCTTCCCGCTTTACCCGGTTTAAAATCTCTTCCTCTACCTGATTGTTTGCCTGCCGATCCATCAGGTCGCCCAAATGATCATCCATCGTCGGAAAAATGTTGCGGAACGACCACGACCGAAAATGCTTTTTGCTTTCATTCATCGCGATCTTGTAGAGCCAATGCTTGATCTCTCCGTCCCCGCGGAACTGATCGAGATGTCGATACGCTTGGATAAACACGTTTTGGGTAATATCGTCCGCCAAGGCATGATTCTTTACCGTGAGGCTTACCAGATGAAAAATCTTCTCCCCGTATTGCTGCATCAGCCATTTCAGTCTGGCTTCCCGTGTAACCTCCAGACTGGTTGGCATTGCTTCTGCTTCGTTCAACCCGTTCACCTCATCCGTTGATTGCTTGCTAGTAGGTATGATCCGTCTCACAGCAAAAAGGTGACAGAAAATGCAAAAAGAAACCGCTGTGGCTTCCACAACGGCTACTTCGCTATCGCTCTACAAAAAATGCTGCATCCAAATATTCGGCTCGATATATACCACTTCGTCCTTTTCCACGTCAGCCTGCACGGGAACCAATGCGTCTGGTATGATGTACGATCCGGACTCGGGAAATTTCATCCCTGTCCAGCTTTCCCAATTTGACAGACTGCCTCTGATCAACATGGATTCCGGCGCTACCTGCATGATCGTCGCTCCCAGTTTCCAATGCGTGCGCACCCACGGATCAAACGGAGCGTCATCGGCCGTTTTCCACTGAACATACTTGTCCATTGGCGTGAGCGGGTACTTGTGCTTGAGGGATGGACGTACGGGTGCCACCAAGTACGCCAAGCCATTTTCCTTGGCGATATCCTTCATCGCCGTAACCATCTGCTTGCTCAGTCCGAGTCCACGATAGCGGGGATCGATGGAGATGGAGAGTGCCGATAACGCATTTGGCTGTTTTCCTTGGCGGTAGTCCTCAATCCCTTGCAGAAAGACATCATCCCAGCCTCTTGGCAGCCCTTCCGCAGTGCCATCCCAATAAAATGGAATCGCATTTCCTACAGCCATCACCTTGTCAGCCTCGTCCGTCAGCATGAACTGATAAGAAGAGAACCAGTCATACAAATGATTGTAATATTCGTTCGCCACTTCATCATTGAGCATGAAGGCAGACCAGCTTGCCTCGATTAGTTCATCAGCTTGATCATCTAGATCTGATCTTTGTGCGAAAGTATAGATGTTGTATGACATGCTTGGAATCCTCCTACGAACTCAGATGTCTAGCTTTCCATCTAATCCCTATTCGTTTTTCTTCGACATTTTCCTCTTGCGTATGTCACACAATCGTTCCCTCTCTCGTTATATGGTCAAACCAAACGAGGAGCTGATTGGTATGAAAGAACGAACCTGTGTGATTGTCGGTGGCGGGTACGCAGGTATCCACGCATTAAAAGCCGTTCGGGATACATGCAAAGGACGCCCGATCCGCTTCATCTTAATCGATAAAGAGCCTCATCACCTTCGCAAAGTCCTGTTGTTCAAACCAGCCGCTGCCAAAACGGATATCTCGATTCCGCTAAAAAACCTGTTTCCAGAAGGTGTCGAATTCGTCCGAGGTACAGTTACCTCGATCAAAGGGAAGGAGAAAACCCTCTTATTCCGGAACAAAAACGACCAAGAACAGGCGTTACCCTACGACATGCTCATCCTTGCAGTAGGAAGCGTCATTCGCCAAACAGAGCCAGAACAAGGCGGTATCGCTTTGACGAGTGTAGGGGCGGCCGAGGCTGTTCGGGATAAGTGGCTTGCCAACATGCGCCAAGCCGTCCATGAGAAGCAGCCATCCGAACGTGAGCGATTGTTGACGATCGCCGTTGCGGGAGCGGGCATCAGCGGGATGGAGACCGCTGCAGAGCTGGTTTTCGCTATGCGCGAGGAAGCGAAGAACCTCGGCATCCATCCTGATGAAGTCAAAGTCTATCTCATCAACGCACAAAAGCGTTTGTTTACGGAAGGCCCTTCCAAAATGGGGCGCAAGCTGGAGAATGTACTCACGGATAGCGGCGTTACCATACTGCATGATCAAAAGGCACTTCATGAGCGGAACGGAATGCTGACGCTAGCCAGTGGGCGCACGCTTGCTGTCGGGGTGTGCGTCTGGTCGCTCGGACTCCTGCCAAATCCCGCATTACGCAGCATGGGCGTACCCCTAACCACACACGGACAGGTAGTCGTCGATGAATCCTATCGTGTAGCGGGAACGCCTGGGGTGTACAGCATTGGCGATTGTGCACACATCGTAGATCCAGCCAGCGGGCAAACGGACACGATGACATGCAGGGAAGCCTCCGGACAGGCGATACGTTTGGGCAAAATCGTGCTGGCCGACTTGGACGGAATCCCTGCCCCCACACATAAAAGCTTCATGGACATTTACTGCGTCGGACTCGGCCCTGAACGCGCAATCGTTTGGACGAGAAAATGGGGACTCGATATCATTTTGACAGGGAAAATGGGGTGGAAGCTTCGCCAGTTCACCTGGGATGTTGCCAGCATGATAAAATAGGAAAAAATAGGGACGTACGAAGACACAAGAGGAAGTGACACAGCCATGGAGGCTCTGTACAAACAATATAAGGGGCTCATGTTCCGCCTCGCCTATCAGATGCTCGGCTCAGCCACGGATGCGGAGGATATCGTGCAGGACGTATTCGTGAAGGCCCATGATGTCTCGTTGGAACAGATGCTAGAACCGAAGGCTTACCTGTGCAAAATGACCACAAACCGCTGCCTCGATTTGTTAAAATCAGCCCGCAAAAAACGGGAGCTGTATACTGGACCATGGCTACCAGAGCCCATCTCTACCCCCGATGCTGACAGCTATGATTCTGTCATTACCAAAGATTTGCTCTCCTACGCCATGCTCGTCCTGTTGGAGCGGCTGTCTCCCCCAGAACGAGCGGTGTTCGTCCTGCGAGAAGCCTTTGACTTCCAATATGACGAGATTGCCGGGTTGGTTGGAAAAACCGAAGCGAATTGCCGCAAGATTGTTAGTCGGGCTAAAAAGAAAATGGGGATTGACTCAGAAGCACCTCATCTCCCCCCAGACAAAGAGCTCGGCGAAGAATGGATTGGCCGGTTTCTGTCTGCGCTGGAGCATGGAAATGTAGAGACATTGCTCACTCTGCTTGCCACAGATGCGGTATTGCTCTCCGATGGCGGCGGCAAGGTCACCGCAGCCCTGCATCCGATCTTGTCTGGCGAACGCGTGGCTTCCTTCTTGCTCGGCTTGATGCGCAGCTTGTCGAAGCGTCCAGATTTCACTGTAGAGCTCGCACCTGTAAACGATCAAACCGGGCTTGTGATCAGACTGGACGGCAGAATCGACACCGTGGTGTTTTTGCAAATCGAACACGGGGTTATTCGTAACCTCTACTTTGTCAGAAATCCTGATAAGTTAAGATTCATAGTGTCGTAATCAGCTCCTAGCGCAGCAAACGAATCATACAAGAATCTCACAAACAAAACCCTCTTTCATCTTATAAGTGAAGGAGGGTTTTGTTTCGCTTCATGTACGTTCTAAAAAAGTGTGGTCAAAATAAGTTTTGAAATTCGGATACAAAAAGATCAGTGATTCTTTCAATTCGTTGCGTTCTGTCTTTTCTTCATCCATTTCAAACAAAATTTCATGGTCAATTTCATAGATTCCACATTTCTCCTCGTCTGGACTTTCTTGTAAATCGATACATCGTATACTGCCGTACTCCGTATCCCATGAAAAAGGAAGGTAGCCTAACTTGCAAAGCAACGGGTTGTACATATTCCGAATACGATCGAATGGCTCATCAATCCCTTGTTCAGGGATGACGTCGAAAAAATGATGATACGTGGAAATGAAGGCTTTATACCACTCCGGAAATTTCAGCCCAAATTGTTCTTCGAGCGAAGCCACATCCTCCTGACTTACAATCGAAGGAACCAGCTTCCATCTGGACCATTCTTCATCGGTATCAGCTACCTTCATGACATCAGGGACGCCTGGCCGCATCCATCTGCAAAAACCTTCCTCTGTCACTTGGTTATATCGGGCATAGTAAGCTTCAAAACCATTCTTGATATACTCGTTTCTATCCATATGTAAAGCCTCCTTTTTCCTATAGGTAGTCAGTTCCCCCATAATCGCTTCGTTTCCACGAGTACTTCATCCTCGAATTCCATTTTGTAAATATCAGGCTTGGACGTGGTCAATAAAAAATCCAAGTCGTACTGACTGTCAAAGTACCCCATCATCAATGTCATAACGGCACCATGTGTTCCGATTGCAACTTTCTGCCCTCTGTATTGCTCTAAAATGTTTCGGAACGTTCTTACCACACGATTCCGACAAACGGTGATCGACTCTCCCTCAGGCAAAGAAAAGTCTGGCTCAGTAAACATCTTCTTTACTAATGGATACAATTCGCTATCGGCCATGATTTGATTGTTTCCGATAAAAACGAGTTCTCTCAGCTCTTCAAAAACGACGATCTCTTTCCCTACGGACTGGGCTAGTTCTTCTATGGTTGCCACTGCCCTTTTATACGGACTTGAAATGAACGCATCTATCCCCTCGTCTTTTAACAATTGAGTAATGATACGGGCATCTGAACTACCTTTTTCAGTCAGTCCTCGTGTTCTTTCGTCCCCTTCGGTTTTTGGTGATTCTCCGTGCCTGACCATGTAAATATAGGTTTTCATGCCTAACCTCCGTGGAAGCTTTTTTTCCGCCTACATCCTTCCTGCAAATATATTACAACAAAACCCCCTTCCCGGTTTTCACCAGAAAAGGGGGTGCTCTTAGATTTTAAACCGATGCACGATCTCTTCCATCGTCTGCGTCAAGCCGACATTTCGCTCTGAAATAGCAGCGACCTGTTGGTTATTATCCGCAATAATGCGAGATTGCTCTGTGATCGCCTCTACACTGTGTGCACTTTTCTCCATCGAGTTCGTCACTTGCTCCACGACAGAAACCACGCTGCTGATTGTGGAATTCAACTCTTCAAAAGACGCATTGAATTCTTCCAGCAACGAATGGAAACGATACGCATCCAAATTGTACTTCTCCGATGTTTCCATCATGCTGTCATAGTCAGGAATGACTCGCGTTTCAATAAAGTCCAATACGCTCGACGAGTTGGCAGCCAGATTGTCTACGGATGCGCCCGCGACCTGGATAATACGTTGAATATCGATTACGACCTCAGACGATTGCGTAGCCAGTCTGCGTATCTCATCCGCTACGACAGAGAAACCTCTCCCACTGTCTCCTGCACGTGCAGCTTCAATCGCCGCATTCAATGCTAGCAGATTCGTCTGCTCAGAGATCGTGAGTATCGCCTCTGCCAACAGGTTGATTTTTTCCATTGATGCCTTCGAGTCGGTGATCGCTATTTCCGTTTGCGCCTTCACATTTAGATAGAGCTCTGTCGTCATTTTATCCGCAGCCAATGCATGTTCCCGCAAAACAGTTGCCCGCGAGCTGACATCCTGCGCGGTCGCAGCGGCTACTTCCGTTCTTTTCGTAATCGAGTGAATAACGGTCTCCATGTCGTTTAAGGTCGCATTCATCTCTTCTGTAGCCGCCATCGTCTCCTGCATATGGGCGAGCAAGATGCCCGTAGCCTCCGCGGTTCCGCTGGACTGCTCGCTTACTTTGTTGGTGGATTGTTTCACGCTCTGCGCATTTTCAGCGACCGAGTGTGACACAGCTGTCAGCTTTCTCACCACCTCGCTCAATTGCTCACGCATGACTATGATCGACTGTGCCGTCAATCCAATCTCATCCTGCGAGCCCTGCTCGTTCACCGCCATTTTTTCCCGCAAATCAAATTGAGCCGTCTGCGTAATGATCTCCCTCATTTGATCAATCGGGCGGGTAATCCAGCGACTCAGCAGGAAGGATAGAAGCAACGCTCCTGCCACCGAACATACCAGCTTCCAGACAACGGACTCCAGATTGTCCGCCAGCTTCTGGTTCAGCTTCGTATTGTCATACACAATCTTGATGACGCGTGATCGGCTGAGATCATTGGGATCTTTGCCTAGCTTGTACGGAACGAGGCGATACGTGAGATCTTTCTCCTCTGTTTTTTCATAAAACTCTTTGATTTCTTGTGATTGGTAGGCTTCCGTAAAAATCGGCAAGTGACTATCGATCACTCGCAAGGCTTTCCCATCGCTCCCTGTTCTCCCCAAAGCGTACCCATCATGGGAAAAGACCAGAATGTCTTTTACCATGTCGTATTTCTCCGTGATCGCCTGTGAAACAGCCAAGAAATTAAAGGTCTGGAAAAGAGCGCTATCCTGCAAATTCACACTGACTTCAAACAGGTACTTTTGGTCAGACGTAGGGAGATAAGCGAACTTTTTTATTTGACCTGTATTGACGGAGACCTCCATGCCATCGGCAGAAAACTCGTTGCCATCCATCCGCTTTTTCAACAGCTCCGTAAATGCCCCGGCCTTGCTAAAATCAAGCCCAATATCGGTTTTGACGCTAGAATGAGCGACCTTGATATTTCGGTCGATGATGAAAATATCCATCCCATACTGCTCACGCAGGGCTGCATAGTCCCACGTCTCCACCGCTGGATTTTGCCGATAGTTGTTCGTTAACACTTGCAATGTTTGCTGCATGCGAGTTTCCATGTCTTTCTCAAAAACACCGTATGCCATATCCACATTCTTCACTGCATTCGTAACATGATCCTCTACCAGCTGGTACTGTATTGCCTGGTCAGAAATAATATTCGCCTTGAATTGAACATAGTCAATAATAGACAACACAATGGCTACCAGCATCGTAAATAAAGAAATCATCAAGGTAAGCTTAGTACGAAAAGACATCCACATTCGTTTCATAAGTCTGCTCCAAGAAGTTATTTTTTTAACATAACTTAACATAATTTACCACATCTTAACTTGTCAATCCTTTCAGGAGTTTACTGTATTTTGGCAATATAGACACTAAGATTTACCATTAACACCGTGCTTATAGTGTCAATGAACACCGTATGAACTTATGCCCCAAACCGCACTACACCGCCATTTGTTATGTTAAAATCGGCACGAACAAAGATGTACAAAACGTATGTAGGAGGACACCCACATGCAAAATCGTCAAAACGAAATTATTATTCCTGAAAATCCTGTTTCACACTTCCTGTTCACCAGTACGAAATCCGCTGCGATCTGGTTGATTATCAGATTGTATGTCGGCTATTCATGGATTACTGCTGGATGGAAAAAAATCCAGTCCGATAGCTGGACTGGAGATGCGGCTGGCGGAGCGATTCAAGGGTTCGTAAAAGGCTCCTTGGCAAAAGCAGCCGAAGGAAAAGACGTAACCGGGTGGTACGCCTGGTTCCTGGAAAACGTCGTATTGCCAAATGCTAAGGTATTCGGCTTCTGCGTCGCTTATGGTGAGGTACTCGTCGGACTCGGCCTGATCCTCGGATGCCTGACAGGGATTGCAGCGTTTTTCGGCGGCTTGATGAACGTCAGCTTTCTGTTCGCAGGAACGGTCAGCACCAACCCACTCCTTTTTATTTTTGCCACTTGGCTCGTTTTGGCTTGGAAGGTTGCGGGCTGGTATGGTCTTGATCGCTGGGCGCTTTCTTATCTCGGAACACCTTGGACGAGAAAATCGCGCGACGGTGCTTTACCGATGAACAAGTAATCTTTTCTTTCCTCTCGAAATGACAAAGCCACCTTTTGCGGGTGGCTTTTGTTGTCCATTCAGATCAATCGTTACTAAAGTAACGGACAAATTGTATGAATTTCTTCCGACATGTACCTGTGATTTTTTATAGATATTTATACAGTATGTTGAATGACTGTCTGATTGCTGTGCATTATTCTTTTGAGGAACTACAAATTTTCTCATTTTTCTAATAATTTAACAGGAGGACAGTATGAACAAGTGGCTACTAGGCATTTCTACTGCTGTTTTATTATTTAGTATCTCAGTCGGCTGTAGCTCAAAGCCCGCCGACACTATCCAATCCCCCTCAGCAGAAACGACAGCAAAGCCTACTCCCTCACAGCCAATGGTCTTGCAATGGAGCATTACCGGGGAGCCGTCTACGATGGATGCCGGCATTGCAACAGATTCGACCTCGATGGACATGATCAACCTCACCTTCGAGGGACTGACCAGCGTCGACCGTCAAGGCCAGATGATCAACGCCATCGCAGAGAACTACACGCATACTCCTGACTTCACTCATTTTACTTTTACCATTCGAAAGGACGCCAAATGGAGCAATGGCGATCCTGTAACCGCTCACGATTTTGAGTACGCCATCAAGCGTAATCTCGACCCCAAAACCGCTTCCGGCTACGCGTATCAGCTCTTCTATATCAAAGGCGGGGAGGATTTTTACTCCGGAAAAGGCAAGAGAGACGACGTCGGGGTAAAGGCAAAGGACGACTACACACTCGATTTCACCTTGCGCTCACCGACACCGTTCTTCCGCGAATTGACCTCATTCACTACCTACTACCCGCTTCATAAAAAGACCATCGAGAGTAACCCCCAGTGGGCAGCAGAAGCGAAAACGATTGTCGGCAATGGCCCGTTTGTGATGGATAAGTGGGAGCACAAGTCCAAGCTCACCTTCAGCAAAAGCCCGACTTATTGGGACAGCGCCAACGTCAAGCTTGATCAGATCCATATTGTCATCATCGAGGATAACAACACCGCCCTGTCCATGTTTGAAAATGGCGATCTGGATTGGGGTGGCTACCCTTCCTTTGGCTTGTCGCCGGATGCGGTCGGTCAGCTCAAGGAAGAGGGCAAGCTGCTCGTCGCAGATAATCCCGGTACCAAAGCCGTCATCTTCAATACAAAGAAACCCCCTTTTACCAACAAAAAAATTCGCCAGGCGTTTTCGTATTCGATCAACCGACAGCAATTGGTGGATAACATCCTACAGACTGGCGTTCTGCCCGCTTATGGCTGGGTTCCTGTTTCCATGGGGTTGAATCCGGACGGCTACTTCAAAGAGGATGTGGCGATGGCCAAGCAGCTTTTGGCAGAAGGCATGGAAGAGCTTGGGCTGACTCAATTCCCTAAAGTCACGTACTACTACGACACCGGAGAAACGGACAAGAAGCTGGCTCAAGCACTCCAGGACGAATGGAAGAAAACACTGGGGGTCGACATAGACATTCGCACCTCAGAATGGAAAGTGTTCAACGAGGATGTCCAAAATGGCAAATACGACTTTGGCATCTGGCTATGGGGCGCCGATTTTAACGACCCGATCAATTTCCTCGAAATGTTCAAGGACTTGGGTGGCAACAACGTCGTTCGCTTCGAGCACAAGGAATACCGCGATTTGCTCAATAAGAGCTACTATGAGACCGACGAGCAAAAGCGCAAGAAACTGTTGTTTTACTCTGAAAGAATTCTCATGGAAGAAATGCCGCTGGCACCGCTGCACTTCCGTGGCAATGCTTATGTGAAAAACGATAAAGTGAAGGACTTTGTGATCCTCCCTCTCGGCGGTTCCTACTTTAAATACGCGTATATTGAAAAATAATCGAGCGCGGGCGTCCTCTCTATGTGAATCAGATAGAGAGATGCCCGCGCTTCCATCATAAATACCGAGCGATCATCCGAACTAACTTCGCAGGGAACTCATGTAAATTGGTAATATCCAAAAATCGTTCATTCCCATAGATTTCGCTAATCACATCCTTGTCTTGACCGATTGCGGCTGCAAGAAAGGTAACCCCTTTTCGTTCATACTCCTGTATCGTCTGTTTCATATCTGTAACCGCATAGCTTCCTGTATAGTCATCCATTGCTTTCGGTTGTCCGTCACTTATGCTAATTAGCAGTTTTGTCTTTTGGGTGGAAGCAGCTAATCGTTCTGCCATAATTCTTAGCGCCATGCCATCGCGATTATTGCTTCTGGCATGAATCCTCATTAACCGGAAACGATCATTGGCATCCGCTTTATCAAAGTCGGCATAGGCAAAGATCGACATTTGCTCCAATCTGGAAACATCCGCAGTATCGCCGTAGATCAAAATGGGAATCTGACACAGCTGACAATATTCATATACCGCGATTACTGCTCGTTTTGCTGCTTCTAATCTCCCGTAAGCTGACATCGATGCGGATTCATCAACCCTAAGACCAACCACAAGAGAGGGGGATTCCGTTGGCGGGCGTTTCTTGGCAAAATACTTGTAATCCTTGTAAGCAACGCTGTCTGCTTGAAATCTGCTGCCATAGTAACGATTCCTCGCAAAGTCGGAAGAGAGCTCATGCTCCAGATACGGAAGTGTCTTTCTGGCGATCTCCTGCACGATCGGCATGAGTCCCTGACAAAGACGAGCATATTCCTGTTGATTTTCCTCATCGTAGTCTGGACGGTGAACAATGAGCTTTACTTTTTGATGAATCGAATCGGAAATGACCTCTCTTGCCTCTCTGTTCAGCTTTTTACGGAAATCGCGTTCCTTTTGTTTGGCTTCCTCTGACATGGATTCAGGATTTGCCTGATGATAGTTGGGAGAGCCATCTTCACCCAAACCTGCACGTTCCATATGAGTAGAATCATCATTGGAGACACGGGAAGAGCTTTCGTCCCCATCGGCAGATTTTTTCAAGGCGATTCCCTTTTCCTCTATCTGGTTGTCTTTGCTAAAACCAGTATCGTCAATATCTCCCCATGTCCTAATCTCTATGGCATCGTCAGATTTTCGTTTTTTTTTTGCTCAATCTCTGCTTCTTCCAAGCTGGCAAGCAAACCATGATTTTTCAAGGCTTCTTCCAGAAGTTTTATTTCTTCCGAATCGGTTGTGATCTTGTAGATGACCTTATGATAAAGAGATTCTTTTGCAGAGGCTCCTCCGGCAATCGCATCCGCCCAGTAGAAAAAGGAACGCATTCCGGCCACGCCCTTGATCGCATTGGCCCGCGCTGTTTTGTCTAAAACGACAATCATGTCTGCTAAAATACCCAACATCTTTCCATCCTGAAAACCAGTTTTGGCTATTACACGTTCGATCATGATTTCTTTGGTCGGCAGGTCCATCTTTTCCGTATGCTGAACCCTGTCGCGCAGCGCTTCGTTTAACGGTCTGGTTCCCGCATAACTGCGGTTTGTTGTAATAACCGCGATGAAGTCCGGGTGCCTGCGTATGATCTCGGTGGGAAGATTGATGCTCCCATCCAGCTCCAAGGCAGAGTTTAATGCCATTAACACCGCCGCATCACGAATAACGTTTGGTTCTTGGATTTCCAGAAGATAACCGTTTTGATAGGCTCTGACGATCTCCGAAGGGTAAAATCGGTACTCAATCGCTTCGCCATCGTTGTTTTCCGCTGCTGCACGCTTCAGTAATTGCTTCATTTTTAAGGCTGCCTGTTCCTGTGTAATCCCCAGTGCTTCCATCAAAACTTCAGATACACTTTGAAACCCATCGCTTTCATATAAGGCTTTCCATACCGTCTGCTCGGCAAGCTCCATTTTCTCTAAACGTTCAGAAGAAATGACCGGCAAAATAGCGCCAATAATATCCGATTTATCCATATCAGCAAAACAAGTCACTTTTGTATACGGCAGCCCGAAATTAGCGGATAATGCTTTGGCTAGTTGTGTTTTCCCCGAACCAGCGTCACCTTCTAACAATAGATTAGCGATTTTCATTTCCCCGCGATGCCAGTTGCGTTTGACTTCTTTACTAATGCGCAGTTCTTCTTCACTAACCTTATGCGTGGATGGCCTTTTCCAAACGAGCCTTTTTTCTGCATCCGTCAGCTGTCTTTCGGGTGACAAATGATAGTTTTCATTTTCTGTCATCACATTTTACTCCCTTCATAGCGCTGGGCCACTCTGATCTTTGCCCTTTTTCTCAACAAGTAGAGGAAGCAGCAAAGCCGCACCGATCATAATCAAAACCCCGCTCACCACATATACCGCAACGAGGGATAACGTCTCCTTTAAATAGCCGGATATAAACATGCCAATCACCATCATCCCCATAAAAACAGGCGTGATCGTACCAGATACCCGGCCGATAAATGCCCCTTCTGTGTTCCGTACGAGCAGCGTCTGGATTCCGCTTTGAATACAAGGGAAAAAGAAACCGCTGATCACTAGTAGAATAATCATCAACCAAATCGTTGTGGTAGCCCCCATTGCCATCGTGCAAACGGCAGAGACAAGCAAGCCTACCATGAGCAACATCTGTGGCCTTACCTTTTTGGCTATCCCGATGATGAGAGCCCCTCCTGCCAACATAGCTGCCCCATTGGCCATAACCAACCACTGCAAAAATTGTTTGTCCTGTCCCAAATTCTCGATGACAAGGAAGATTTGAAGCGGCTGTGTCAGACCTGACGCCAATCCGACAGCGAAGAAAGTCAAACAGAGAGTTCGTAAGGATTGATTGGACCCGATATAGCGGAGCCCGCCCTTCAATTCCTTGATGAAACCGCCAGCATCGTCAGACTTCGGTTCCTCCGCGTCACGGGGAAGCGTCGCTAAGATAAGGGAAGACCCTAGGAACAGAACGGCCGTCAAAATCAGAGAGACTGTGATTCCAAACTGGATGAAAATAAACGTGCCGATGACCGGACCTAAAACCGTAAAGACAGCGACAAGCGTTTGGGACATAGCCATCGCGCCCTGCAGTTGTTCAGCTGGCACATGACGTTTGTACAGTTTCATGGCCGAGGGCTGAGAAAACTGAGACAGGCTGGCGGAAATAAAGGTTCCGATGAGCAGTGCCATCCATCCCCCATTCATGAGGGCAAGCAGCACAGCCCCGACGGACAAAGCAGACAGCAGATCGCTCCAAACCATCGTCCGCTTCGGTCGCCATCGGTCAGCAAAGGTTCCGCCAATCAGGCCGAATAGAAAAATGGGGGCGAATTCCGCAACCGAAATCAGTGATACATAAACCGAATTATTATTCGTCAATTCGCTAACGAAAAGAAGGACGGCATAATTCCGGACCCAAATCCCCAAATGTAGCAGCACGCGGGAGAGGATAATCGTTCGAACATACACATTGGAAAACATTTCAATACCCCATATCCTTTAATAGTTTTGATAATGTGCGCAGACGTTCGCTAATCATCTCATCGTCGTTGCTCAACGCTTGGCTGAACAGCTTAATGTCTTCATGAAGACGCTCATTGTCCGTACATATCGCTACGTTCATTGCGTCCCCTTGCAGGGCAACTCGGTCAAAGACGGGCTCCTGTGGGTCATAGTAATGCTCGTATCTGTATGCGTCGCGAAAATGGGCCAAAGACCGACAAATCAGTATGGACATATCAAGAGCGCGATGGAGAGGCATTTCCTCCGATTGTTTCGACCATTCTTCTCCCGTGTATCTCCATACTTTGGCAGATAGATCGACCTTTCTTCTGGAGCTGCCCTCTGCCACTCCCAGAGAAAGTGCTTTCGCATCTGTGTTCCTGGCGAATCGGCCATCAACACGCTCATAGTTATCCGAAACGACAACAGGCTTATGGTTCAAGTTCGTCGGTATTTTCATTTTCGTTCCCTCTTTTCGTTTGATTATTGTTCTTTCTTTTTTTCCTGGTGGTATCCGCGCTCTCCGTATGGCTGGAGCTGGTCGAGCCATTTTTGTTCCAGTTTCTTCAGGTCATCCTTTTCATCAAAGTATCCGTCTTCCTTCTTTTTCAAAACCTCCAACACTTCAAAGACGAATGCCTCTTCTCCGTACTCATTCCATTCCTGTTGAAGCTGCTTGTTTATATGCGAACCCATTTTGAGAGTGAACAGCTTTCCGTTCATCGTCTTGAGGTTGCGAGTGGCGCTGATCCAGACTTTTTGATTTTGCGTGTTTTTGATCTGATACACCCCTGCTTGCGTTTCCGATTCTTTATACAGTTGTTTCAGTTCTTCTCGATCCATCGTTTCTCCCTCACCTTTTCTTAAACGGATTTAAATAGACAAAAATAGTTTTTGTTTATTATTTAATAAACATAATGATCTATCGTCTTGTTGTTGTCAAGTGCACAAAAAAAAACACCGGAACATGTCCGGTGCCTAATTTGGGTCGGGTTACAACGAGTACAAAGCCAATGAATCTCCAATAAACAATAGTGAAAAATGTCTACGCAAATGCTTGTAGAGACTCCCCTTCTATAACGTTTTCACCATATAATAGCGATCGTTTCCATTACCATATTCCGCAATCCGTGTCTCAATAACCGCAAAGCCTGCTTTTTGATAGAGTCCGACTGCTCCAGTATTATCAGGGCTTACCGTTAGACAAATCTGACGGAATCCATCCTCACGCAGCTGCTCCAGCAATTGGTTCAAGAAAGAAAACCCATACCCCATCCCTTTACGATCTGCCCGGATGTAATACCCATACATGTAGCACTTGTCCGGCTGACGAAAATCCCTCAAGAGCTGGCATACCCCGACGGGATATTCCTCCTCTGCTTCCATGAAAAGTGCAACACAGCCATGTCTAGCGAGTGGTACGAGCACCCATTCATCAATCGCTCCATGTGGGCCAAAAGCCTCCTGCTCCATTGCCTTGATCATCTGAAGCTGATTCTCTGTCAATGCCTCGATGATTTCTATGCGCGTATTTTGCATTCAGTCCTCTCCCTATACGGGTTGCCGATTCGCTCCGATGACCTGCTCTGACTTAACCGTTATGTCAGCAAGCACCGCTTCGTCTAGCTCTACGCCTAAGCCTGGCTGATCTGTCACGACAATCTGACTTCCGTGAATCATGAGCTCGGCCACATCCCGCGAAATGATCGTAGGTCCTGCCAGCTCGTTGGAAATGATGTTTTTCTTCGCCAGTGACAAATGTGCACCAGCAGCACTGCCAATCGAGGACTCCAGCATCGAACCGATCTGACACTCCATCCCTGCCATTTCCGCCTGATTCACCAATTTGAGAGCAGGATAAATCCCTCCACTTTTCATGAGTTTGATGTTTACTTTATCTGCAGCTTTCTTCGCGATGACTTCCCGCATTTCCTTTGTCCCATGCAGTCCCTCGTCTACCATAATGGGAGTAGTCGTTTGCTTGCGAATATCAGCCAGAGCCTCAAGATCATCTGCCAAGACAGGCTGCTCCATCCAATCAATATGACAATCCTCGATCTGTTTCATAACAAGCAAGGAGTTCGCACGGTTCTCCCAACCTTGGTTGGCGTCCACCCGCAACCCTACGTCAGGACCAACTGCCAGCCGAACAGCCCGGATTCGCTGGATATCTGTCTGAAGATCAGCTCCCACTTTTATTTTGATCGAGTCATACCCGGCTGCCACTGCTTGCCTGGCTTCAGCTGCCATGACCTCTGGCTCTAAAATGCTTAACACATACGGGAAGGAAAGAGTCGTGTGATATTTCCCGCCCAGGAAATGGTAAACGGGTTGACCAGCCGCCTTGCCCATTAGATCATAGCAAGCGATATCGATGGCGGCTTTTGCTGCTGGTACTCCCCATACAGCCTGGTTCATCTTCTCGTGGATTCTCTCGATATCAAACGGATTCTCACCGATCACAACAGGCGCCAAGTTATGAACGAGCATTGTATAGGTAGACTCCCATGTCTCTCCGGTGACATTTTGATCCGGTACCGCTTCTCCTAGTCCGACCAGGCCATTGTCTGTCTCCACTTTTACAATAATGGACGGCATATCCTCATAGGAGGCGTACGCGATGATAAATGGACGTTTTAGCGGCAACCTTATGGCATGAACACATACTGACGTTATTTTCATACTCGACTCCCCTCCGTAGCAGCTACTCGTGGAATGATTCGATAATAAAGAGACATGGCTTTTACAACGCCATCTTCGCCTTTTACAAAGCCAACTGTCAGCTCGCTGCCCTCTCTATCGGTGATAAATTGATGCTCCCCAATTGGTCGCAATAGACAGTTCAGTTGTTTTCCTCCACCAAACACATCCGACGTTTTATCTATCATCATCAAGGCATCCTCTACCACATATACGATGATATCCACGCCTTCCCCACTAACGTATCGACCGACATACTCTCCTAATTGGGCAGTAGGGACGCTGTATGTCTCGAATTGGTACTGCGGCGTATTCAATGGACGCCCTTCTACAGCATGGAGTGCTGTCAGTGTGGCTTTTTCGACTGGACTTCCGATCAAATTGGCTAGAGCCATGGATGTAATGCCCCGCTCTGGAACAATCGCTAAATGGGCAGCGACACCTTTGATCGCTCCACCGTGCTTGATCAAGGTACCCCCATAGTAGTCGGGTTGAATGGATAAGCCATATCCGTAATACCTTCCGTAGCTGATCTGGACATGCGGATAGATCATTTGTTTGACGCTCTCCTCAGATAAAATCCGTTCCTTACCCACGCATCCGCCCGTACGGAATATTTCAGCGTAGTTCAACATGTCATGCACGGTTGAATTCAAATGCCCCGATGCCGCTACGAGTAGCCCATCCTCCCAATTGGGATCAGGGTAAATCTCGGACACGCCATTGTTCTCTTTGAAATGATAGATGGTAGTTACATCCGGCAGGTGTGGCAGATCGCTCAGAAGAAAGGTGCTGCTCTTCATGGCTGCTGGTTCCAAAATATGCTCTTTGACATACTCGTCATACGACTTCCCACTCACTCTGGCTATGACCGCTCCCAAGAGAGAGTAGCAATCATTCGAATAGCTGAACAATTCCCCTGGAGAGCCCACCAGCTCATATTCCGCCAGGGCAAGAGCTTCCATTAGCTCTTCGAATGTGTAGATCGGTTTCTGGTACTCCTTTTTCAAGTACCGGTGAATCGGGTTATCCTCGTCAGGCATGTCATCGAGCATGGAGTTGCGAATTGCCAGATTATCAATAGGCAGAGGCGGTATGCCCGTCGTGTGCGTCATAAAATGGTGGATCGTCATCTGCTCCGTTTTTTGACGATCCGGGGTACGAAATTCGGGTAGGTATTTGATCACCGGATCATGAACAGAGAGCTTCTTCGCTTCCTGTAGCTGCATGATCGCCATGCATGTAAAGGACTTCGTAACGGATGCCAATCCCATCACGGTATCAGGCGTGATTTCGAGTTCCTTTTCACGATCACGATAGCCAAAGCTTTTTCGAAACAGGCTCTGTCCATTCAAATTCACACCCATGACGAAGCCCGGAACTCTGCCTTCCTTCATTTCTTTTTCAACCAGTTCTTCCCATTCTACTAACCAGCCTTGCTGTCTCATTTTTTCCACCTCTTTCGAATGTTGTCATACCATGCCCTACTCGTTCACCCACATGTCCTGAATAATTAAGGAGGCTAATGGATTTGGTTTGACGCCTTGAATCCGGTTACTGACGACCACGAATGTTTTTGCGGAATAGAGCGGAATCCAATAGGCCTGTTCCACGATTCTTTTTTGAATGTCTGCAAAAACCTGCTCTCGCAGTACTTGATCTGTTTTCGTTCGTCCTTTATCTAGCAGGCTATCGAGCTGTTGATCATTGAGACGAAAGAAATTCAAGCCCCCGATCTGACTCGAATGCAGTAACAAGTGCAAAATATCTGGATCGACACTGCCATGACTCGTTGAGAACAAATCGAACTCGCCCTTCAGTGCCTGTTCAAGAGCTGTCGCTGATTCATACTTTTGGATATACACTTCGACACCAATCTCTTTGAACATGCTTTGCACCAGCTGATGTCCGGGATTTGAATCTTCGATGAGCATCGTCAGGCTGAGTGTTTTCCCATCCTTTTCCCTTATTCCTTGCGCGTTTGGCTTCCATCCTGCTTCATCCAGCATTTGTCTGGCTTGCTCAGCATTGTACTTGTAGCCGTACTGCTCTACTGCCGCATCGTATCCGATCATTGTTGGTGGGATCGGTCCGTAGACAGGCACCCCCTCTCCTTGCAGATCTGCCATGATCAATGCGTCTTTGTTGATCGCCAAGTTCAGTGCTTTTCTCACGCGGACATCCTGCAAGATTTCATTTTCCAGATTCATCCCAATGAAGAACTCTGCAGGCTGCATCCCTTCCAATACCGTAAAATCTTTGTGATCCTTGTATTTCTTCGCGTCTTTCGGGGGTACAGTGGCAATATCAATCGTCCCACTGTCGAGAGCAGCCATCATGGTTTGGTTGTCTTGAATAAATTTCAGAACGAACTTGTCAGGTCTTACAGGTCCTTGATTCAGAGCAAAAGGAGCTGCCCATTTATACTCGTCGTTTCGTACCAGTGTGATTGATTCGCCTGTTTTCCAGCTCTCGAATTTCCACGGACCTACCCCCACAGGATTGCGTCCCAGCTCATTTCCGTATTTGTTTCGTGCCTCTATGGAAATAGGTTGCTGGTAGCCGCTATATGTTAAGTTAGAAAGTAACGAAGGGGAGGGCTCATCCAAATGAAAGATCAATGTGGAATCATCAGGAGCTGAAATGGATTTGATCGAAGATACGTCCGGTCCCGTAACCGGTGAGGCTGTTTTCGGATCGAGTGCACGTTCATAGCTTTGCTTAAAAACTTCCGCAGTGAGCGGTGTTCCATCATGGAACTTCACGCCAGAACGTATTTTGAACGTCATGGTCTTGCCGTCTTCCGAGATCGTGTACGATTCAGCCAGATGCGGCTTCAACTCAAACGTAAAGGGATCGAGGATCAGCAGAGCTCCTCCCAACAAGCCCCCAACAAAATTTCCCGCTGGCAACGACGTCTTTTGCGGGTCCAGCGTATCTGGCTCCATCTGGTAGCCCATAGTGATCGTCCCCCCCTTTTTGGGCTGGGAGTTTTTTGCTGGTTGATTTGCTTGCTTCCCGTCTGTAGGCGCAGTGGGAGCAGAGCTACAGCCAACGATGGAAAAGACGAGTACACATATGAGTAAAACGCTGCGAATTTGGCTCTTTAACCGCTCTGATAGCATGTCGCGACCTCCATTTTTCGAGTCTTTTCCATTTGAAACCTATTTACGTCGGTATATAGTCGCTAATTAGGTCGGATTGCTTCTTAGATGAGGGATGTGGGGGTCCCGGATTCCCTTCGCAAACGGAAAACCGGGACGGGTTGATGTTACATGAGGAGAATCATGGATGATTAAGGCGATACACAGCCCGCGGGCGTCCTTGCTGATACGGCTGTTCTTCTCCGACGATCTCTACGACCTGATGCTCGATCAGCTTTTTCAAGGTTCTTTCCGAGCTACGGCGACTGATCTGGAGGTACTCGGCTAAATCGGAAGCGGTGAAGCGGTTATCGCGGCGAAGCTTGACATACTGCATAATTTTCGTGATGGTAGCGACACTTGCGCCAGTCTTCTCCGCTATCTCCAGCACCTCCTTGTTCTCGCTTTTTAATTGGAAGGTCTTCGATTCAGTGTTCAACGGCCCAATCACTTCTTTTTCATCTGTTACCAAGTACGCACTGCTTTCCTTTGTTTTCTGAGCATGATAAATCGCAATTCGTGCGTTGGCTTCGGCCTCTTTCGCAGTTAGGCCAAAACCAAATCCGATGGCAACCGTCACTTTGGCAAGCAGATCGACATTGCCCACTACTTGCATGATCTTCCCATATTCAATCATTTGCTCGATACTGCCTCTCGTGCCATAAATGATAAATTGATCCATTCCCAACTTTTGAATGGAAGCATCCGTCTCTTTGACCAGCTCCAGCAGCTCTTGCAGCAAAATAATCGTCGCATCCTGCCACTGTGTTTCTACTGGCGGACCATCATTTTGCTGGATCGCTGCAATTCCTACAGCAATCTGTGAATTTTTGCTAATTTTCAATTGACCATAAGCAATCGCTTGATTGACGGCATCGCGAATATTTTTATCGGGACCAACCAGCGATGCCGAAGGGATGTTCATCTCACGCAATTGGCGGTATACGTAATCAACGCCAGTCAAAGCAAAATGGCTCTGTTTCTGTTCCCAAAGCTCCTTGTGGAACAAAATAATCTCCTCTACGTCAAATCTCGTCCCGCCTTCTTCAATAATCTCACTGTAGTCTTTTACATACCAAGGCTTAGAAATAATGCCTAGTTCATCAGCGACCTTCTCAATATACTCCGCTTTTGGCAAATCTATCGAGATGCGGTCCAGTCCTCCTGGTACGTTCAGCAAGGTATGAAACAAAGAGAGGGAAATGGTATATTCATCGATCGGGATGTACACGGCAGGCAGCTTCTTTTGCTCTACCTTTTCCTTGGCAAAAAAATAAGGAAGTGGGCCAGCAAAAAGCAGCACGTCGCAGTCATGGATTTGATCAAGCAACGCAGCGCTCTCTTTGGGGTTCTGGTATGTATACGAGGTCAGTTGAATGTAATCAATGGATTGGGTATGCTTCAAGATCCTTGGCAAAAATTCTTCCGAAGAGATTACCGCTATCGTAATGGTCAATGCTCCACTTCCTCATCTCTCTTTGATTTCCAGACGTCCTTAAACACGCGGATGAAGTTTTTGCCCAAAATACGCTCAATCGCTTCATCCTTGTACCCTCTTTTGGCAAGGGCACGTACAAGCTCTGGAACCTTGGTATGTCCTTTTACGACATCAAAATCTTTGCGTCCTGCTTGGATAAACACATTGGGAGAATCGTATTTCATAAATGGCTCGATGATGTCCAGACCAAGTCCTACGTGTTCAACACCAACCAGCTTCACGATGTGATCGACGTGGTTGATCATGTGCTCGATATCAGCCTGGTCGTCTTTGTCCGCTACGAACAGATTGACGCCATTGATGCCGATTACGCCGTTGGTGAATGCGATCGCTCTGATTTGCTCATCTGTCAGATTGCGCATGGAGCTGGCTAATGTCCGACAGTTGGAATGAGAAGCGATGATAGGTTTACGCGCTACCTCGATCAGATCCCAGAAGCCTTCGTCATTCAGATGACTGACATCAATGATGATGCCCATTTCTTCAGCCTCTTCAACGACGCGGATGCCGAACTCCGTGAGCCCTCCCTTGCGCCCTTCCCGTACCGGACTAAAATAACTGCCATCTCCAACGAAGTTTCTCCTGCTCCACACGAGACCCAAAAGGCGTACGCCCAGCTCGTAAAAAACACGGAGCATACTCAGATCATTATATAACGGTTCCGCGCCTTCCAGAGAGAGCACAAAACCAATTTTCCCCTGTCGCTTCGCGGTCTCGATATCGCTCACACTTTTGCAAACCATGATTTTATCAGGCGATTCATCTGCCTCTGCGTGCAACGCACTGATTTGTTGCAGTGCTTTTCTCAAGCCCATCTCCGGCAGGAATTTGTTATCGATATAAATCGCTGCGACAACCGTATGCACCCCGCCCGCGACGAAATCAGGCAAATAATCCGTTTCAATCACTTTTCGTCTGCCATGCTCGCGCTGAATGGCAACATCCAGCAAAAGGTCAAAATGCCCGTCGATTCCATGTGTCATGCATCATGCTCCCCCTGTTATTTCAGGTTTTCCGGGTTAAGTGGTTCAAGCTCCGGTAAAAGAAAGCGTCCGTCTCTGCGAATCAAGTGGTCATCGAACCAAATCTCACCGCCGCCGTACTCCGGGCGTTGAATCATGACCATGTCCCAATGAATGTTTGACTTGTTGCCATTGGATGCCTCGTCATAGCATCGTCCCGGGGTAAAGTGGAAGCTGCCGTCGATTTTTTCATCGAATAAAATGTCCTGCATAGGCTCCCGGATGAACGGGTTGACCCCCAAAGCAAACTCCCCAATGTACCGGGCACCTTCATCCGTATCCAAAATGTTGTTCAAGCGCTCTGTGTCATTGGCAGTGGCATGAACGATCTTCCCGTCGACAAACTCCAACCGTACCTTTTCAAAGGTAAAGCCTTGATAAGGCGAAGGAGTGTTAAACGATAGGACACCGTTCACCGAATCGCGAACAGGGGCTGTAAATACTTCACCGTCTGGTATGTTATATTGCCCCGGACACGGGATCGCTGGAATGCCTTTGATGGAGAAGGTCAGCTCTGTGCCAGGTCCCGTGATTTTCACGCGGTCAGTTCGCTCCATCAGTTCCTTGAGCGGCTGCATGGCTTTTGCCATTTTGGCATAATCCATTGTGCAGACATCAAAGTAAAACTGTTCGAACGCTTCTGTACTTTTATTCGCCAGCTGCGCCATGGAAGGCGTCGGATACCGGAGATAGACCCATTTCTTTTTGAGACGCACAATACTTACTTCTTTGAAAAAGGACGTAGCCAGCTTCATCTGCTCATCCGGGACATCAGACATTTCGTTGATGTTCAGCCCACCCTCGATGATGATACACGCTTGCATTTTTTCCATTCGTTCTTTGTCCATCTCTGCCTCTAGACGCAATTGCTCCTCTGTTCCCGCTAGCAATAACTGACGGCTAATCGAGGATTCACGCAGGTTCACAAAGGAATGTCCGCCTGCTCGCGAAACTGCTTTGACAAGCTCCTTTATCAGAGCAGCGTCAACCTCCATCGCATCGATCAGCACGTTATCTCCCGGCTGCACAATTGTAGAGTAATTTACCAACACATCCGCCAGCTTCGTAAGACGTGGGTCCAACATCTATCTATCACTCCTGTTCCCTTATTTTTCATAGAGATGACACGCAACTAGTCTGCCGTCTGCTTCTGTTAATAGAGGGGCTTCTGTTTTGCACACGTCCATGCATGCCCAACAACGCGGATGAAACTTGCAGCCCTTCGGTGGATTGGATGGAGACGGTAGATCCCCTGTTAACATGATCCGTTCTTTTTTCTCGTCAGGATCTGTGATAGGAATGGCGGAGAGAAGCGACTGTGTGTAGGGATGCATCGGACGTTGAAACAGCTCTTCTTTTTTCGCCAGCTCAATCACTTCTCCCAAATACATCACCGCTACACGATCGGCTATATGTTCGACAACACTCAAATCATGCGAGATAAAAAGATACGTGAGCGAAAACTGCTCCTGCAAATCCTGAAGCAAATTGAGAATTTGCGATTGGATCGATACATCCAAAGCGGACACAGGTTCGTCAGCTATGATGAGCTTTGGTCTGAGCATCAAGGCGCGAGCGATCCCGATTCTTTGCCTTTGTCCTCCGGAAAACTCATGGGCATATCGCGACAAATGACTTTTGTTCAAACCGACGATCTCCAGCGTCTCTTCGATCATGGCTGTTCGCTCGCGTTTTTGAATACCATGGGCAATCAATGGCTCTGACAAAATGTGTTGGATCGTCAGCTTTGGATTGAGGGTATCAAATGGATTTTGGAACACCATTTGCATATCACGCCGCAGCTTTTTCATGTCTGGCTTCTGTAAGCTACGGATATTTTGACCTTCGAACACGATCTCGCCGTCTGTCGGCTCGATCAAGCGCAAAATGCATCTGCCCAGTGTTGACTTGCCACATCCCGACTCTCCCACGATTCCCAACGTTTCACCTGCGTTGACCGTCATGTTCACTCCATGAACGGCATGCACGTAACTCGGCGGCTGAAACCACCCTTTGCGGACAAGGAACTTCTTATTCAGGTTCTTCACTTGCAAAAGAGGCGTCTTCATCCATTCACCGCCGTGTTTTCCCTATTCTCTCGATACAGCCAACAGCGGCATTCCGACTGTTGATCCACATCCAGTAACGGGGGATTTTGTTCCAAACAGATAGGCATCGCCTTCTCGCATCGCGGAGCAAAACGACATCCTTTTGGGTAATGATCAGGGGTCGGCACACTTCCCGCGATACTATGCAATCTCTTCAGGCCTTTGGCGTTATGTGGCGTTGATTTGATCAAGCCCATGGTGTACGGATGCTTGGGGCTGCGCAGCAATGTGCGAACATCAGCGGCTTCAATGACCTGCCCGGCATACATCACGAGTACCCGGTCGCATGTCTCGGCGACGACGCCCAAATCATGCGTGATCATGATGAGCGACATGCCCAGCTCTCTTTGGATTTTTTTCATGACATCCAATATTTGCGCCTGGATCGTTACGTCTAGTGCAGTCGTCGGTTCGTCCGCTATCAGCAGCTTTGGATGGCAGGCAATCGCCATCGCGATCATCACGCGCTGTCGCATCCCCCCTGACAGACGATGCGGGTACTCGTGATAGATTTCATTGGCACGTGAAATACCTACCTGCGTCAACAGCTCGACCACTCTTTGTCTCGATTGAGCTCGGTTCATGCCCTCATGCTTTTCCAGTCCTTCACTCAATTGCTTCCCGATAGTCAGTACGGGATTCAGCGAAGTCATCGGCTCCTGAAAGATCATGGCGATCTCTTTTCCTCTGATCCTCTGCATCTCTTTTTCGCTATAGCGCAAGAGATCGGCTCCGTCCAGTTGAATACGGCCTGCAATGCTTCCGTTTTTACTGAGCAAGCGCATCATGGATAGGGAGGCAACGCTTTTTCCACAACCCGATTCTCCGACGATCCCGACCGATTCACCTTTTTTGACCTGCAAGCAAAGATTGTCCACCACCTTGAAAGCCCTTTCATTTTTTAAAAACGTGGTAGTCAATCCTGTCACTTCCAACATGTTTGTCACGTTACTCACTCCTTTTCGAGAACGGAAGCTCGTCAACTATGCTTTGGGATCAAAGATATCGCGCAAAGCATCCCCCAGCAAATACACCGTAAAAACGACTGCCGTAATCGCAAGACCGGGAAAAGTAGCGAGCCACCAAGCTTCTCGCAAGTAATTTTTCCCTTCATTCAGCATCGTTCCCCACTCCGGTGTAGGAGGCTGCGCACCCAAACCGATAAAACCCAATGCCGAGGTCCCCAAAATGGCACTACCTATAAACATGGTCGTATAGACGATCAGTACGTTCGAGATGTTCGGAATGAACTGGCGCGTAATGATCCACCAATTCGAGCTGCCGATGGAGCGACTTGCTTCCACAAAACCCGATTGCTTGATCGAGAGTGCCGCACCACGGATCAGAATCGAAAAGGCCGGGATCGATGATATTCCGATCGCGATCATCGCGTTTTCCTGACTCGGTCCGAGTACAGCGACAATGGCTAGAGCCAGCACAATGCCGGGCAACGCCAGCATGATGTCCATGATTCTCATGATCACATTGTCAACAATTCCTCCGAGGTAAGCGCATGTCACACCAATCAGCGTTCCTGCTACAAACGTCATGACAGACGCCAGCACAGCTACGGTCATTGTCACTCGTGTTCCGTACAGCATCCGGGAAAAAATATCGCGGCCAATCGCATCTGTCCCTAGCCAAAAGTCTTTCGACGGGCCTTGCATAAATGCTTCGTAGTACGTTTTCGTGGGATCATGCGGAGCAATCCACGGCCCGATGATTCCAAGCAAAACAATGCAGAGCATCATCAGGAAGCTGTATTTCGCTTTCTTTTGCTGCATGATCTTTCCCCATAATTCGAAACGAGGCAAGGACCATTGTCTGCTCCAGAACATGCTATACCCCCTCCTTCGCGGCGTAATCAATGCGAGGATCGAGAACCGCGTACAGGACATCAATCAAAATGACAACGAGGACATACACCGCTCCGATAAACAGCGTCGTTCCTTGAATCATCGGAAAATCTCGCGAGCTAATTGCTTGAATCGCCAAAGTCCCCACTCCCGGCCAGCCAAAAACCTGCTCGATAATCACAGCCCCACCAAGCAAGCCAGCGAGTTCCAAGCCAATGACAGCCACAATTGGAATCATCACATTGCGAAAAGCGTGCCGCAGCAGCACAACTCGTTCATTCATCCCTTTCGCACGTGCTGTTCGGATATAGTCATTGGACAAAACCTCTACCATGCCAGCACGAGTGAGTCGGCTGAGTGCCGTCGCCGTCAATGTCCCCAGGGTAAACGCTGGAAGAACCATGTCTTTTAACCCCGTTCCTCCCGCAATCGGAAACCAGCCCAAATGGACGGAGAATACAAGGATAACGAGTAAACCTAACCAAAAGCCGGGTATGGACATCCCAAAGGTGGAAAAGGTCATAATCGCTCCATCGATGGGTGTATCCTTGTATTTTGCCGCTAGGATACCCAGCCCGATACCGATCACAACTGCCACTATGAGGCTGGCTACTGCCATTTTTGCTGTCGCTGGAAAGCGATCAGCAATTTCTGTGCTGACAGGTCGACCCGTTTTCAGGGAAGTGCCGAGATCTCCTTTTAAAACGCCAGAAGCATAGTCGAGATACTGGACTACCAAAGGCTTGTTCAAGCCCAGCTCTCCTCGAAGCGACTCGATTTGTTCTACAGTCGCCCGCTGCCCCAGCATGATCCGCACAGGGTCTCCGGGGATGAGATGAATGAGCAAAAACGTAAAAACGGAGAGTCCAAACAGGACAATGATGCCCGACAATAGGCGCTTCACAATATACTGCTTCATGAGGTCTTCACCCAGATGTGAGAAACGGTATGAACTAGCTTCTTCTTGTTGCGCTCCTGCACTTTGCTCTCCTCCCTCTTTCTCCACTAACGTCAGATGTCGTTATAGTGTCGTTATTAGTTAAAAATAGTCTATTCTAAATTAACAGAAAGTTCAACTTGTTTTTTCTCGCCCCATTCAAAAAGAGCATGGTCGCTTTCTACCATGCCCCTTCTGAAGAATCGTTCCGTCGTCATTCCTTGCCGTGCCTCATCTGTAGCAATACGTTTGCCGTTAGCTGTGGGTGACTGAGCGGAAAATGATGAGCAACGGGGAGCCTTTCGATCTCTACATTTGCTTTCCTGAATGCATCCTCTGCTCCTTTTGTCAGCTGATACGTTTTATCTTGCGTCCCCCATACGATCTGGGCTGGAAAAGGGAGAGGCTGTGTCGCTACCGCCATTTGCCGGAATTCGTTCATAAAGTAGCGCAGCACGTCTGTATGCGTCTTGCTGATGCGCGGGGATTGCAGGAGCTTCCCTGCCTTTTCTACATAGCCTTTTGGCATTTCCTTCGTAGACTGAAATACCCCTTGTTCAAGCATTGCTTTTTCCAATTTGGCTGACGTTAACTGCTTTTGCAAAAAAAACTGAAGGAGGGCTGGACTCTTCCCCAATCCCGCCTGCAGCCAAGAATACTTCGGGGCATGCAGGGGTGGCTGCAAAAGGTATAGCTTCTCGATTTTTTCCGGTACTCGCTTTGCTGCCTCCCATGCCAAAAGCCCGCCAAATGAATGTCCTGCAAGATGAACCGGAGATGGCAGCTGTCGCAATGCCTCGGCCACTGCCTCGATAAAGCCCTCGAGCGGTTTTTCGTGATGGTGATAGGGCGATCTGCCAAATCCGGGCAAATCCAGTAACCATACTTCCTTTTCACCCAGCTGTTCAGCGAGCGGGAGTAAATCGCTCATCTCACTGAAAAGCCCGTGCACGAGCAGCCACGGAGTACCCGAGCCTTCTTTCTTGTACGCGGCCATGCCTGCGATTTGCTCTCGGTGAAAGCAAGGAGGTACTTTCTGATCCTTGACCGACAAACGGTAGTCGAGATCGGCAATCACACTGGGAAGATACGCCGCTACGTCGTATGCATCGATGCTTTTTTTCGCTTTCATTTGCTGAAAGGGAGCGAGCGGGAAGTCTTTCTTTACGAGAAAATCCATCGAATTGGCAGGTACCCCGAGCAAGCGGCTGCCGCCGTTATGGAGAATTTTTTTCAAGACCGATACCGGGAAAGGAATGGTTGGTGGCTTCATCCGTAATTCTTTAGCCATCAACGAAATCAGCTCTGAAAAAGCTGGCGTGGCACTCCGCTCATTTAAGGCGTAATACGTTTGATGCTCGATGTGATTTGTCTCTACAATCCCCACAATGACCTGGGCAAAATCGTCGACGGAAAGCAAGGGCAGCCACCACTCCTTACCACCGGGAAGAACAGGGATCTTACCACGCCGCATGGAGCTGATCACGAGCCCGAATCCATCTGTTTGTTCTGTGTTCCCGGTGCTTCGCGGGCCTATGATCGTACACGGATTTACCACGACCAGCGGCATTCCTTTTTGATACGCCTCTTGTCTGAGGTATAGATCTGCCAGAAACTTGTATTTCTCGTAGCCCCCTGCCTCTTGATAAAAATCGGTTGGCGCAAAAACATCTGTCGCCAGCTTTCCACTCTCATCGTCAAACGGACTCATGTAGCCAACGATATGAATCAGCTTTTGTAGACGCTGTTGTTTATGCAATTCATTCGCTAGTGCTGCAAGGTGACTTGCTCCTTGTAAAATCAATTCCCTCGCCACCGTTTCATCCAGCGAAATATCCATCGGGGCACCTGCATGGATGATAATAGTTGCGCGCAATACCTGCTCGTAATCGCTCGCTGATAATCCCAAGCCCTCCTTTCGCAAATCACCCCGCACGGCCTTGCAATTAGACCTCTCTGTAGGTGTCATCTGCATCAGCAATTCATCCCACTTCTCGGGCGAACGAACCAGCGCCAGTACGGTATGACCGGACCGGGCCAGCTGCTTTGTTAACTCCTTGCCGATAAATCCAGTCGCACCTGTTACAAAAACGACAGCCATTGTTTCTGCCTCCTTTATATTTATAGAACTAGTCAGTACTAATTCACTTCAAAAAAATCCTACACTTGAATCAAGTGTAGAAGTGTCTGACCTGCGCCTACGAGTACCTGTGCATGACCCTGCGATTCAGCCATGAGCATCGCTCCCTCCATAATGGTCACGAACAAGACTGCCGTTTGCTGAATCGAGATATTTTCCTTGAATTCTCCACGGGCGATTCCCTCCACGAGCAGCTTTTCCGCTAGGTTCTGCCATTCGATCAGGAACTCGTTGATTCGCGCTTTGACCTCTGGTATTTGTGCCGACAGCAAGGAAAGGATCGGACAGCCTCCTACACAGGAGCGGCCCTCCAGTTCTTCTGCGATGGTGGTAAAAATCAGCCCTACCCGTGCGGAAACAGACAGGTCTGTCCGTTGCAAGATGGCTTCCAGTGCTCCTCTCAGGACGTTGATTCTGTAGCCGAGTACAGCTACGACGAGCTCCTCCTTGCTTTTGAAGTGGTAGTAAATGTTGGACTTGGAGACTTTGCTCTGTGCTACGACGTCATCCATGCTGGTATTCATGATTCCTTTTTGCAAAAACAAATTAGATGCAGTGGCGATGACATGGTCACGGTTTGAGGTTCGTTTCATGATTAGTACTATATAGTACTAGTAAGGGATTGTCAATCAGTGGAGGAGAAGAAAAAGCGCAGTCCTTTTCGACTCTGACACGCCCGCAAGGGAGATTGACTGTTCGTCTCCACTTCAAAAAGGGGACCGTCGAGCCAAAGCCACCCTACGGGCGGAAGGTTCTCGAAGAAGAAGTGTTCGACAAGCGTGGTCCCCTTTTTGAAGTTCCGACTGGGTAAGCGTTGTCAAGGTCTGCGAGCCCTGCGCTTTTTCTTCTTGCCAGCTTTGTTGGTTCAATCGCTACCTTTTAAAACCTCGTATAAAAAAGAAAAGGTTGATGCCGTCTGTCACGGTATCAACCTTTTCCCATTAATTGATCGCAAACCTGTTACATTTCGTTACGGCTGCAAGCATAGCTGCCGCCAGCTCATTTTCCCGGCTATCTCGTGCCCTTCTGAGATACAGGCAACGCAAAAAGTTTTTGCTATTCACTCTAGCGATAACCTGAGTACGATTTTTCGGCAGTTCTGCACAGCTTGCCAAGCCATTGATCCAGTCAGCGAGTTCCTGCTCTGGGAGCAAGCCTTTGTCTATCATGGTATCTACGATGCTCGCAAGTCGTTCGTCCTCTTCGTCATTGAAAATGTGCTTTCCGTTATGCAGCACGTCCTGGATCGCTTGAAGAACGTCTCGCTGTACGGCTTCGTCGCTCTCTGGGCACAGCACTAGCTCTACGAATACGTCTGCTCCGTGAGCGGTACTGTGCGCCCAGCCTCCCTCGGACAAATAGCCGCGCAAGTCCTTCTCCTCTTGAAAATAGCGGAGCATGGCATTCTTCACATGCTGGAAATCAGCGAGCTCCAAAAAAGGCTTCTGCCTGTGGCGTCGCATGATCAAGGCAATCGGCAATGCAGAGAATGTCCTCGTAAATACAGATTGATCACCCTCGCTGCCGATCTGATAGAACAAATGCGTATCGTCCGTCAATTCTCGGAGAAGGCTGCGCAATTGCTCATCCGTCAGATGTTTCTCATCAAGAATCCAGTAATAAAATGCCGGGTAAATGAGATTATCACGCAGCTCTGGGTCAGGGTCCCCGATGTATTGCAGCAACAGCCCGACGAAATCCTGTAGTTGCTCCCCTTCACGAATCAGGTATTGTTCCTGCTCCAATCTTTGCAGGTCCAGCATGAGCTGGGTTCTTGTATCGCTCACTTGTTCATCCCCCTTACCATAATCAAAATTTCCTCCATCACCATTTCCGGTTCATCGTGATGAATATAATGCCCGCTACGAGTAGCCATTCTTTGTTTGCTTGAGGTTGAAAGCCGCTTGAAATCAGCTTGCAGATGTTGTTCGATTGCTAAGATTTCCTCGTTCGGCCATTCCTCGTCCCACACGTCCGGCAAGCCTCTCGTAATAATCGAGACCGGAATGTTGCTTTGCCGATAAGAGTCAACAATCTCTTGATAGCTCCGTATTTTATCGATCTTCTCGCTGTTTCGCATCGGATTCTCGTAATATTCTCGATTGGCTGCGATCAGGTTGTCAGGCAACACCTTTTCATAGGCGAGCTCCTTATATTCCGGAGCAGCGTCAACCAAAACCAGCCCCGAAACAAGCTGCGGATATAGACTAGTAAAGAGTCTCGCGACCAAACCGCCAAAAGAATGTCCGACCAGAATACAAGGCGTCTCCACCTCAATCTCCCGTAGCAAGTCATACAGCTCCTCAACCAGATCCCGGCAAGTCCTTGGGACGACCGCAGCCGCGGGACTCCTGCCAATCCCCGCCCGATCATAGGATAAGGTAGACGCTTCCTGCGAGATGCGGTCTTGAACGATCTTCCATGTCTCACCGCTATCGCCCATTCCTGCTAGGAAGATTACACTAGGTGTCCCACTTTTTCGCGAATACAGCCTATGTATCCGTCGAGACATGATCCCAGTCATCCTCCATGTAACGAACCAGCCAATTCAATGCTCTGTGTCTTTCCACAACTACTTCGTCATTCAAACCACCCGCAACCATACGATTGTTGATGCGCGCATCCACACACGCCCAGTCATAGCGGTAGATTAAATCTGCTTGGTCGAGAATCTCTTGTTTGCTTCTCACGACCGCATTGCTATAGAAGGTATCATAGTCGCCTGCACTTCTGAGAGCGTCAATCGCGGTGTTCACATCACAAATCTCATCCGGGAAATGGAGCTCTTCCACATAGCCGAGTGCCCACAGTAGTACCCAGTAGCATTCGTACATCCAAACCATTTGAATCATATCGGTTCGGTCTGGCTGTGGATCATTCAAGAAGTCTCTCTCTTTTTCCGTAAAGAATTCAGCAGCGCCAAACTGCTCAATAATGCCCTCGATGAACTCCCGCTCTTCCTTGATTTGTCCATTTTCGGCAATCCCTCCGGCATATACCGCAATCAGACACAGAGCAATCGCTCGCTGAACCATCTCATCCTTGCTCCTGATGACAGCATCCTCATCCCCTACGATGACAGGAAGATGCGGGATGTACGGAATGCCTTGCTCCTGCAATAGCTTGATGCTCCGCTCCTTGCGCGCTTCGCCTGACTGGGATGGCTGAATATGTCCGTCGATCAGGTCTACACTGACCGTCACCAGAAAATCGTCCACTTCGGATTCTCCTGCCGTATTGAGAATCAGCCTTCCTTGTTTATCGAGCATGTCTCCGGTAGGGAGAAAGACGATCCCATGTACTTCTTCGGCAATCGCCATAATGGACGCAAACGCCTTCTGATCAATTTCGTTGCTCGCCACGATTCCTACCGCCACATTGAGCGCTGTAATTTGGTACAACAGCTTTTGCTGGACCTTCTCGTGGGTCGTTTCAATCTGTGCGAAGTAGCCGTACATCCCTTTTTTCATCTGGAGAAAAGCTTCTTCGTCATCGTCCTCGCGCATAAGATTGAAGGTGATCTTGCTCTTGCTAAACCATTTTTTATCTGTCACGGTCACGGACCGTTCGTCTGCGGATACCTCTACCAATTGATCACGAAAAGCCTCGACAATTGCAGCGACGACTTTCTCGCATTGTTGGATGGAGACATAGATAGTGCATTGATTCATCTGGTAACCTCCTTTGCTGGGAAAACATTTTCAAAGTACCGAATTTTGTAATCAATATTCAATTATGGTATTCTAACCCTGTTTAATCAAGCACAAATCTTTATAGTTATCGGCGAATCTATCACGACGATTGAAGGTGAAACCTATGAAAAACGTTCTATTAGAGGAGTTCTCCCCCATTTGTCCGATTCAGGCTTTTGTCGAAGAGGATGAGAACGGTGTCTTTTTTTATTTGTGGGATTATCCAGGCGAGGAGCATGCCAGCATTCGCTCTTGTTGGGTAAGAAATTACGGACCTGCACCGGACTCGATCGATTTCGCTGCCATGCAGGATGGTCAAGCTCCCATGCTTCCACGCGATTGCTGCGCTCATCCGGATGGAGCAGACAGGCTGGACCCGGAGCAGCTCTCAATCGTTTGGCTGGAGGAAGGCGATGCAGCGGCACTTTTGTATGAGGATGAGGTACTGTGTGTGATTCCCAGCTGGGCTGGCCCTTCCCCGGACGGCTCGCACTACCCTTCGTATGCGCGAGATTGCACCGGAGAATCTCATTTATGCTTTCCGCTGGGAACACCGGAGTCGAACGCCATGTATGCTCGCATCGAGGCTGCCCAGCATTTTTGGGCGAGCTGGGACGGCAACCCTTGGCCTGACATCCAGCAGCAGTTCATGGACGCGATTACCTCGACTCTTGGGCCAGTTAAACAGTATTACGGCATCGACGGCGGGCACTGGCCCCCGAAAGCATTGGTGACCATCGAAAAAGGGGACGTCACCTATGCAATGACTCTCGGCGTGTCCATTTTGCGTCAGCCAAAAGTCGAGCAGTATACAGAAGAACCGGAGCAATTACGCCGATTCGAGCTGGCCTTTGCCTGCGAAACCAAATGGCTCGCCCAAAACGAACAGCAATTGCTGGCCTACGTTAGCGGCCAAACCTCTCTGCCGTGGTCATATATGACCTTCCTCGCACAGGGTCACACCATTCCGTGCCAGGAAATCAGTCAGATTAATAGCCGCTTCTCCTCTATGCTGCTCGCAAAACCTGAGGATGCCCCGCGCATTCCACTTCCGCTCATGGCGAGTGATCCTGTGAATCTATTATGGATGATTCCGATTACCGCGGAGGAACAGCAGTATGCAGAAATACATGGGTCTGAGCAATTGCTTCAGCACTCTGCGGGAGATGGTGCAAGCTGGATTTTTAATGGGGTTGCGAAATTTAGGAAGGAAGCATGAAGTTAGAAAACAGTTTCTAGCGGAATAAAAAGGTTATCAAATGCTGAACGAAGCTCTCAGCAGATGATAACCTTTTTGAGTAGCGTATCAATGATGGCAATAGCTACCCTTTACCATACATTATTGCCCAAATACATTGAGTTCAGCCACACTTGTCCATGGGTTATTGTTTACCTCGCTTAAGGCACGCAGTTTAATATAGCGACCTGTCTTGGCTGCAAAGCTGGTTTCTTTCAACGTAGTATCATTTGCAAAGCTACCTGTGGCTACAGCTGTTCCCCAATTCACTCCATCACTGCTGACGTAGAACTCATAGTTCTTGATCGTTCCGTTCACTTGACCATCTTGTCTGGGCAGGTAACTAAATTTGGAAATGCTATACGTTGCACCCAAGTCAATTTGAATCTCGTGCGGCATTGGAGCTACGGGGCTCCATTTCGTGTGCCAAAACGTGCTGTTGTTTCCATCAAAGGCTTTCGGGGCTTCATTGTACAATTCATCGCTGTCTACATATTTTAGCGTCCAATTCGTTTGCGGAATCAGACTGGCTCCTCCTGCTGTGACTGCTACATTCACATTCATGGCAGAATTACTTGTGCTTGTCGTCGTAATCGTTACTCCCGAATTTTCTCCAGGGTAGGTATTACTGTTCGGATTGGTGTTTGGACCAAAGGAAGCAGCATGATTATTATTCGTATAATAGAATGGGTCTTGGTATTCACTTACGGATTGCTCTATGTCAATGAAAGGATGAGGATCATTCGTATTATTACTCATGGATTCATCAACGTGCCAAACCGCTATGCCTCCAGAAACTGTTTGCAAGCTAGCATCGTATCCAACTTTCTCGCGATTCTCAACTAAAAAATACGTATTATCCTTTATAGGAACCTTTAAAACATTATAATTATTCGGGATGGCTTGAAGCGTAAAATTGTTAGTGGCATTTACTACAGTTGGTGTGACAAATCCTAATTTTGCTTTTGACCAGGCATCCATATGAGTGGGTGTCGTTCCAGGTTCCTCCCCTTGAAGATTATTCCAGGTTCCGTTTGCCATTATACTTAGACCACTCACATGATTATTAGCACCATACAGATCCGGAAGGCCCAAGGAATGACCGAATTCATGAGCAGTGATACCCATCGTTGCCATATGACCAAATTGTTTTTCACCCTGCGTCGTATACATACCTGATACCGTAACACCATCATGATTTGTGTTGGGAGCATACCACTGATGTGCCCAAATATTTGGCACTGCACCACCACTAGCCTCTTCATTACCAGCAAGAACAGTTACAATGTAGAAGCTATCTTTAGCGTCGATGACTTGATCATTATTTGTATCAAAACTAGCAAAGTTCACCACAGGATCCGCTTTATCCAGTGCATCTGTTATAACCGTCCTAATGTCTTTTCCCGATGTATCCGGATGGGCGTAATCTAATCTTACTTTCACAACTCCATCATTTTGCGTACCATATATTTCGGATGCTGGGGTGATCTGTGCTTTTCCATTACTCACTTCATTATAGTAATTCTTTACCGACTTTTGATTTGCAGAAAAGAATTTGTTGCTCCAATCGTTGTCGTTATATGCGATATCAACATCTGTAAATCCAATTAACAAAACAAGCAATTTTTGGGTTCCTGAAACGGGCGTGATACTTCCGTCAATATTTTTTTCTGGCGATCCCGAAAATTCTTGTTGAAGCTCATTCATGAACTCCTGTTTTTTGTTTGCTTGAGGGTCGTACTCATTTATCCATTCCATTAAATTTTTCTCATTTACCGCTTCTGAAGGTTTTTCGTCAATTTTATATTTTATCCCCGTCGATTGCAGATCATCTGATGTAAGTTCAGCGTAATTCCAATATCCCTCCTGATCTTGTAAAAGTACATCGCCATCCTTTGTGCTCGCCCAATGGAACCATTCATCTCCATGCATCACGGCTTGAAACGATTCACCAGAGGGTTGCTCCATTTTGACAACTCCATCGTATGCGGGTGCGGCAAAAACATCCGTTTGAAAGTACAAAACACAAATCAAAGAAAAAACAGACGTGAACAGGCCTTTAAAACTTCTTTGCATAAATGTTCCTCCCGATTTAGAAGTTGTTATCCTGTTGGAATGGTTTCCTCTATAGATTCATGAAGATCGCCCCCCTTTTTATGGCATCCTGAATATTCCGTCGATAAATGGACCTGATTCATACGTAGAATGAATCGACAGATCATCTATACAGAACTACCAGAATGCCCTTACCTACATTATTGGTAATTTTTGGTAACATGTTAACTTTTTCTATAAATCGGGGATTTTTTTTTATCATTAACTAATAAAGCGCCCCCGTTCGGGACTTTCACCCTAGAGCGACGCCCATGCTAGGTGTACTAAAAAAAAAGCCGATATTGCTGCGAGAGCAAATCGGCTGTTACGTCATCTATTGGCGGGACACCTTGACCAGCTTCCCTGTCGAAGCATCGATAAAGCTATAGCCACTCTTCCATTTCTGTTGATAGACTAGTTGCGGTTCGGGAGCTCTTTGACCATCATACTGCTCCCACACATAGACCAGTTCCAGGTCAATTTCTTGTTGGATCGTTTCTTTTGCTTCTGCTTCACTTACAATTTTCTTGGAATCTGGAAGGGTATTGCCCGGGTTGAGAGGGTGGAGGTTTAACTCTGTAATCGTGCCCGTTGCCTTGTCTACACCCACCATATAAAACTCGTCAGACACTTCGATCCCGTTGCGTATTGCGTGAAAAGTGAATGAATACACCTTATCTTCTTCCTTATCCAGCTTGTTCTTGTCTACCCACTCCGGAATATTTTCTCTAGGAGTCTCTACAATAAGCGTTAACTCCGTTAACGCCGGGTCAAGATAAGGTACGAGTGCTGCGATCGCTTTTTTCTTCGCTTCCTCTACACTGATTTTCTGCTCTGTTTTTCGTTCATCTGGGAAATTCAGATCGAAGTCGATGAGCCGATCACTCTGTTCATCTGTAATGAGGCTAACCATCTCAAATGCAGGCGTACCTTTATTTGAATCGTTCATCCACCGATAGGATTCGATTGTCTGAAGTCCTTCTAAAAGATTGTCCTTGTGATCATCGTATTCGAAGGTCGCACCAGAAACATCAATACCAAACTGTGTTTTCAGCCATTTCTCTCCTTGTTCGCGGGAAGCTATTTTGATGCTTTTCCCTTCTCCTTTTACATGAACACTCTCCCCTGCCATTTCGGTTTCTTCCCCTGTGACTTTGCCGGTCAGAGCATCGATCCAACCAATGGTATTCAGTTGATAAATAAGCATTGGTTTCTTTTCTGCCGATTTTCCATTTTGAGCATAGGAAATCGGTTGCTCCCATACGTATACCAGGTCCATCTTAAGCTTGTCCTTATAGATTTTGCTTGCTTCCTCAAGTGTTATCACTTTTTTCGGATCAGGCCAGTTCACTTTGCTAGAATCGATGAAACGATACGCTTCATAGCCAATAATATGGCCAGCATGATCAACGGATACGGAGATAGAGTTGTTGGACAGAGGGAGGTTATTGATGAGAGAGTGGTATTGCACAGTGGAGTGAGCCCATTCCAGCTTGTTGCCCTTCCCGTCACCTGATCCTGCTTTTCCCCTGCTAAGTTTTTGAGCGGCTTTCAGCTGTTTTGCTTCTGTACCGAATAAGTCCTCGATAAAAGTTGCAGCCTTGTCTCTGGCAAGCTTTTCTTCCGGATAATCAGCTGAAGCCCATGCTGGATTTTGGATATCCATGAGCAGTAATCGGCCCGTCTGTGCATCCAGCTCAAGGCTAACGGATGAGTATGCGTCATACTCTTTTTTTTCATCTGTTTTTGGTCTGTTGGTGAAGTGCAAGCTCCAAATTGGTCCTGGATAACGGCGAAAGCTGTCTTCCTCATAATGCTTATGAATTAGTCGATACCCTTTCAACTCGGGAATCACCTCGAATAGATTGTCCAGAGAATTCTGAACATCTTGGGAATAATTTTTTTGAGACTCTTTCTTTTTCACATCACTTGCAGCTTGTACTGTTGGTTGATGGGTAGTCCAAGCAGGTGCAGAGGCTAGTAAGCACGCCGCTATAACCGTCATCATGGATGAATTGAGTTTCATTGGGCACCTCCAAATTGTATTCAGATTTGCGGATAAGTTCGGTTTGACCTTACCAATGGAAAGACGGAGGGGCAATTATCTTCGTCACATATTATTCCATTTTTATCATATAATCCCTACTTCCTTGGGTAGATATGGATTATGCCGATCGGGGAAAACCCGTTCTAATTTGTCTCCCACTGAATAAACCTGCCCGTAGCTTAACGCAAGCCAAATCGAGTAGGATGTTCGCCAATAACGGACTAAGCGGGCCACCTTGTGGTGTGCCCTCTACTGTCGAAAGGCAGATACCATTAACCTTGGAGAATGGCTTGTTGGATTAAGCGATCTATCACGGTAGGAATACCTAATAACCTTACTCCTCCGTCAGTTTTCGGGATTTCGACTCTGCGAACAGGGGAAGGTTTATAGGTTCCTTTCATAATCTGCTCTTTAATGGTTAAGCAGTGTTCACGGATATAATCGCGCAGTTGTTCGGTTGAAACACCGTCGATTCCCGCCGATCCTTTGTTTCTTTCCACTCTTTCGAGTGCCACTAATAAATTCTCCCATGATAGAATTTTCTCGAACAGTGCCATGACGATACCCTTTCCTCCGCACGCATCCTTCTAGTCTTGCCGGACAATACTCAGCCCTCTCTTGTACCCTCAGGGCTTCACCCTTATTCTCCAAGAGTAGTTCCTAACGGAATTCTGCTTCACCCTATCATCGCGAAAGTGATTAGTAGATGCGTTGACTTAATGTTCAGCGACTCCTTACGGAGACGGTTACCAACATTTGAAGGCACTTCATGCAGATCTCCCCAGGTAAGAACGATAACTTTCATCCCATGTACCTGCCTAATTTACTGCTATACCCCTTAGCTGTATTGGACTTCGTTTTGTTTAGCAAACTCGCCCGAGTACAACAGCCTCAAATTAGATTCGTGTACCTCAGGTCGGGACTTTGCCGCCGGCTTCCTTCAAATTCCACCTCGCGATGGGCACCCTTGCCTTGGGCTAACGGTTGGTACAGCCAACCCCCGTTCGGGACTTACACCCTAGAGTTATCGCCCATGCTGGGCGCACGAAAAAATCCCGCCCCTCATGATGAGAAGCGGGATCACCTATGTTTATTGGAATGCCTTTCCTGTAACCGCATCTAGCTTGAAGTATGACCTCGTGTCGATCGAATATACCGGGACTGGCTGTGCCTGTACTTTCTTGTTCTGAACAGGGAACACATACCCCAACTCTGTAGGATGGGCTTTCAAAAACAGTTTGGCAGCTGCTTCTTTGGAAATGGCTTTCTTTTTGTCCGGGAAGGGAGCGGTCGGCTTCGTGAAGTAATCCATAAAGTTCACAATTTCCCCTGTCTGTCCGTCTACATTTACGAGGTATTCCTGGTCAGAGACGACAACACCATCATGCAGGGCGAAAAAACTGAAGCTGTACGCCGTGGCAGTAGGCATCGAGATTTTGCTTTGATCGATTTTCAGCTTTTTCACACTTGCGTCAAGGTAGGGCTGCAAAAACTGAACGGCTTTTTCCTTTGCCTCTTCATACGTAAGCTGGACATTTTCCGGATGGTTTTGGTGCTGGGTTGCCGTGGCTGCCCCCCCCTCTCTGCGAATTTGGAAGCCCGTCACGTCTTTATTATTCGTATAGACCAGGATCTTGTCTGCTCCTCCTTTAGACTTGAAAAGTGTCCCCTCCACTCCTTTCTTTTCCGGTAGGATACGCTCATCCATATCAAAGCCGATTCCCTCCATGTTGATCTGGAACTGTTCTGCCAATACTCGCTTCACGTCATCGGCATTACGAGCAGCAAACCGCTTCCCACCAGGCTTGACCGCAATCACGTCAGAGTAACGACTTGTATGCGAAGAGGCGCTTTCGACCTTTTCTCCTGTCACTGCATTCATATATCCACTCGATTTTAGCGAATACGTCAAAGCAGGCTTTCCTGTTGCCTTTTCATGCGCGGAATACGTAAGTTCCATAAACGACGCTACTTTCTCTGGGAGCTTAGCTTCCACCAACACTTTCCCGGGCTGGACAAACAACTCAGATGATGCTCGTAATGGCGCACCTTCCAACGTATCCACGTACATAACACCTTTACCGTTGACGCCGACGACATAACGATCGGTGAAAACAGGCAAACCATTTTCGTAGCGTGTATACGTTACCTGCCAATCATTCGATTCTTGACTGGCTCTGTATTTGTTGAAATCGTCGCCCAATAGCGCCTGTAATAACGCGTCCGCATTTTGTTTGGCAACTGCTGCTGAAGGCTTGTTCTTCTGCTTCGCCTCATATTCGTTTTCATACGTATGCAAAGCACCAGTCTCTGCATCAAGTAGCAGCCTAGCATACCGCTCCTTTTGATCTGTAGAATTAAAAAGCAACTCGTACACACCATTTTTCGGCGGGTTGATCATGAGGTCCATACTTTTCAAGTCCGGCTGGAGAGTGTAAAGGGTTTGGAGTGTTTGTTCTGCTGCTGGCGGCAATCCCAGATTTGTCTCAGCTTGTGCAGTCAGCACTGGATGCTGGCCCCACATTGGGGTCGTTGCTAAAATACTTGCCGTCAGCATTGTTGTTACCAGTTTCTTTGTGTAATTCATAATATTTTCCTCCATAGTAATTTTTTATTTCCTCTATGTAATAGTCGAAAAATAACCACGGAGGTTACAAAATAGGGAGCATCTTCACCCGATACTCCCTCTCTTTTACTACTTGACTACCTTTCCTGATATCGCATCAAGCAAGAAATAAGCCCTCGTGTCTACGGAATAAACCGGAAGTGGTCTTAGCTGCAGCGTCTCCTTTTCTAAAGGCAGTATGTAACCCAATTCAACAGGGTGACTCTGCAAAAATTGCTTGGCTGCTTCTTCCCTCGATATGGCCGTATCAAAATCCGGGAAAGGTCCAATCGGCTTGATAAAATAGTCCATGAAATTCACAATCTGTCCTGTCTGCCCATCTACATTGACGAGGTAATTCTGGTCAGTGACGACTACGCCATCATGCAGGGCGAAAAAACGAAAGCTATACGCTGTTGAAGTAGGCATCATGATCTGACTCTCATCGATCTTCAGTTCCTTCACACTACTGTCCAAATAAGGCTCCAAAAACTGAACGGCTTTTTCCTTTGCCTCTTCATACGTAAGCTTTGCATTTGCAGGCTTGTTATCATGCTGTGTTGAACTAGCCGTCTCGATTTTCCCGCGAATTTGGAAGCCTGTTAGCTCCTTGTTATTCGTATAAACCATAATCTTTTCTGTTCCACCCGAGGACTTGTAGAGAGTCCCTTCCACACCTTTCTTGTCAGACAGTATACGCTCATCTGCCTCAAAGCTAACCCCATTCATATCAATCCCGAACTCCTCTGCCACTACTTTCGCTACTTCATCCGCATCCCTAGCCGCCAGCTTTTTGCCTCCTGGCTTGACAGCAATCACGTCAGAGTAACGGCTCGTATGTGAGGAGACACTCTCAACATCTTCTCCTGTCTCCGCATGAAAATACCCTGTCGTCTCAAGAGAATACGTTAACAACGGCTTACCTGTATCTCTCTCTAATGAATAGGTCAGCTCTATGAGCGTTGCCACTTTTGCGATCACCTCTTCTTCGGACAAAAACGTGCCCGGTTTCGGAAATGCCTCTGACGATACGGGGGGTAGTGCACCTTCAGGTGTATTTACATATGTGACTCCCTTACTGTTGACACCAACGAAATAGCGGTCCAAAAATACCGGCAGCCCATTTTCATAGCGAGTGTACGCAACGGTACTCCAATCATTATTGGTATTCTGACTTACTTGGTATTGCTTGAATTCGTCTCCCAACAGCGCTTGTAAAAAGGCAGCAGACATTTGCTTCGCTTCTTCTTCTGTAGGCGAAGGGGCCTCCTCATTCATCGCTTTCTCATTTTCGTAGTTACTGATTTTCCCCGTGGCTGCCACCATCTCGACAGATACGTACCGCTGCTCCTTTCCTTGCTCCTTTTGATAAAAGACAATTTCATAGACGCCATCTTCTTTTCCGATGACTTTGGGTTCCATCGTCTCTAGCTCCGGAACGAGATTGAACAGCTTTTCTAAGGTTTGCTTTGCGGGAGGTGATACTTCCGCCAGCTTTAGCTGCTGACCCTTCAACACGAGAGGAGCTTCTGGCTGCATCGTCATGATGGATTCCGGATGGGTAATCAGCCGGGTAAAAATCGGCGCCAGGAAAAAGACCGCGAGTAGCACAGCTGCGGATAATCCCAGTCGAATGGTCGTGCGTCGCGTTTTGCTTCTGCTGCGATGCTGTTGATCGACCTCGACCAGCTTTCTTTCCAATGTGTGCAAAAACTCGCTCCGGGGGACTGCATCCGGTCTGTTCCGAAATTCCTGTAACACTTCTTCATCCCTAGGAAATTTCATTCACACCAGCCCCCTTTTCATAGATGTGTAACGCCACTTCTTTTACCATCTTCATCGCACGGTGAAAGTCTACCTTGACCTTCGCCTCTGTGCAGCCGAGAATTTCCGCTGTTTCCTTCACCGTATATTCTCTGATTCCCCGCAATACGATGACGTTTCGGTACTTGGGCTTTAGTTGCAGCAGCGCTTTTTCAAAATGAGTACGTTCCTCTTTATCCTGTAACTCTTTTTCCGGCAAACCCTCCGAGCTGGGCAACAGCTTTAGCAAGGTCCCGGCAAAAATCGTTTGCAGCCGTTTCTTTCTGTATTCATCGATGGCTACATGCTTGGCAATATTCAAAATCCAGGTGCGCATACTCGAGCGCTCCTCAAACCTGTGCAAGGATTTAATGACGCGAACAAACACCTCTTGGGTCAAATCCTCTGCTGCTTCCCGACTTCCGATAAAATGATAGAGATACTGATAGACTTCTTTGGAATACATCCTGTATATCCCCGATATGTCTTGTTGACCTCGATCTTCTCGAGCATCCAAGGCTGCTTCCTCCTCTTCTCGCGACAGGACATGTCTACATGATGGAATCCCGCCCCTCACGATGGGAAGCGGGATCGAATACAATTATTTGAATGACTTTCCTGTTACCGCATCAAGCAAGAAGTAAGAAGCCGTGTCGATGGAATAAACCAAACTTGGCTTTGCTTGCACCTTCTCATTCTGAACAGGGAACATGTACCCGAGCACAGTAGGACGGTCTTTCAAAAACTGCTTGGCGGCTGCTTCTTTGGAAATCGCGGTCTTTTTGTCCGGGAACGGAGCAGATGGCTTCGTAAAGGAATTCATATAATTCACGATTTCCCCGGTCTGTCCGTCTACATTGACCAGGTAATTCTGGTCTGTAACAATCACGCCGTCATGCAGCGCGTAGAAGCTAAAGCTGTATGACGTTGCAGATGGCATCCTGATCTCTTTTTGATCGATTTTCAGCTCTTTTACACTAGAGTCGAGATACGGCTGTAAAAACTGCACCGCTTTTTCCTTGGCTTGCTCGTACGAAAGCTGGGCATTTGCCGGTTTGTTGCCATGCTGTATGGCATTGCCCATCTCGACTTTCCCGCGGATCTGGAAGCCGGTCACTTCGTTGTTGTTCGTATAGACTGTGATTCTGCCATCTCTTCCCTTGGACCTGTAAATCGTTTCCCCTTCTCCTTTCATTTCCGCCGGGGTATTTGTATCCGTCTCTAACGTGATTCCATCCATCTGGATTTGAAATTCTTCTGTCAGCACTCTTATAGCTTCATCGGCATTACTAGCTGTGAGCTTTTTGCCGCCTGGCTTGACCGCAATGACATCCGAGTAACGGCTTTTAAGGGAAAAGGCACTCTCGATTTCTTCTCCTGTCACAGCATCCAAGTATCCGGTCGACTCCAGCGAGTATTTCAAAGCCGGCTTGCCTGTCTCCTTTTTATACGCGGAATACGTAAGCTCCATGAGCGAAGCTACTTTCCCCGTCACTTCTTCTTTGGACATTACCTTTCCTGGCTTGGCAAACAAGGAAGAGGCTGCTCGGAGCGGGGCACCTTCAAACGTGTTCACGTACATGACACTCGAACCGTTGACACCAACGACATAACGATCGGTGAAAACAGGTACACCATGCTCATGGCGCGTGTAGGTAACAGCATCCCATTCACCTTTTGTTGTCTGAGTGGCTTTGTACTTTTTGAAATCATCGCTTAAGAGCTTTTGCAAAAATGCCGCAGATTTTTGTTTGGCCACCGCTTCCGATGGCTGATTGTTTTGCTTCTGCATTTCCTGTTCGTTTTCGTAGCTATGCAAAGCACCAGTCGTTGCATCGAGGACCACCATGGCATACAGCTCCATCTTGTCTGGGGCAATTCTCTTGTCAAAGCGCAGCTCGTACACACCGTTTTTTGGTCCGTTCATCTTTTTGTCCATATTTTTTAATTCAGGCTGGATGGTGTAGAGTGTTTGAAGTGTTTTTTCTGCTGCAAGTGAGAGCTTCACCTGCCCTTGATTGTCTGCAGCTTGTACGGTCATTGTCGGGTGTTGTAGCCATAGCGGAGTTGTCACCAACAGGCTTGCCATTAGTAACGTGCTTGCCAATTTCTTTGTATGTTTCACAGTTGTTCCCTCCCAAGGAATTTTGTGTTTGTTTTTTTGTCCTATGTAATAGTCGGAAAAACCATCGGGAGGTTACAAAATAAAAAAACCACCCTTTCAGGTGGCGATTTTCATGACCCGTGAGCAGTAGAGAGAGTCTCTTCTGGTGCCTCTGTTTGAAAATGTTCTCCCCATTCTCGCAAATACTCAATGACAGGTCCCAAGCCTTGCCCTAGCTCGGTCAATTCGTACTCTACTTTTGGCGGAACGACCGGATATACTTCACGCTTGACGATTCCTGCTTCCTCCAACTCTCGTAATTGTTCTGCCAGCATTTTATGATTCACACCAAGTATATTTTTCTTTAACTCTCCGTACCTTTTTTTTCCTTTGAACAACTGACAAATGATGGATACCTTCCATCTTCCCGCAAAAACAGAGACGGCAAGCTCGATTGGGCAAGGATATTCTTTGCCATTTAATAGGTACCTCATCGCTGGTTTCTTCTTCATCCCACTCACTTCCCTTTTCGTAAGTATTAACCGAAAAAGTGCGTACTTACTTTTCCTTAGTGTATTCGGTATGCTTATTTTTGTAAAACACTTTTAACGGAGGTAGCTCATCATGCATAAAGATCAAATTATAGAAGCCTATCAATTCAGACATGCCTGCAAAGAGTTTGATGCAGCTAAAAAAATTACAACAGAAGACTTTGACTTTATTATGGAGACAGCTCGCCTGTCGCCTAGCTCCTTTGGTTTTGAACCATGGAACTTCCTCGTGCTGCAAGATCCGACGCTTAGAGAAAAGCTGTTGCCTGTCGCATGGGGTGCGCAAAAACAATTGCCGACCGCAAGTCATTTCGTCATCGTATTGGCTCGGACCAAACAAGAAATGGCCGCTGATTCTGAATATATCCAACATATGATGAAAGACACGCAAGCGTTGCCAGAAAACGTCGTACAGCAAAAAGGCGCTGCTTACGATCACTTCCTGAAAAACGATTTCGCCCTGTTTGATGACGAGCGAGCCATGTTCGAATGGGCATCCAGACAGACCTATATCGCGCTTGGCAATATGATGACATCTGCTGCGATGATCGGCATTGATTCCTGCCCCATTGAAGGCTTTGCAAAAGAAAAGGTTGAGGATATCCTTGCGGCGGAAGGGCTGCTGGACAGAGAACGTTTCGGCGTCGCTTGCATGGTGGCTTTTGGCTATCGGAAAAATGAACCTCGTGCGAAAACCCGACAAGCGAAAGAAGAGATTATTCGTTTTATCGGTTAAAATTCAGGATTGGTTACACGTAAAAAGCATTCGTATTCCGAATGCTTTTTGATGCTTTTTGGCGTTCATCTTGACAAAAAAAGTAGTCGCCCGCAAAAGCAAGCGACTCTCTTCCCTACCGATTTCCTTACTTATCCGTATACTGAAAACCTACGATGCGCCCTGCTTCATCCACGGAGATCGTGATTCCCTTGCCTGTGACTGGACGGAACGTCACGTCTGCTGTCACAAAGCTATAGTCATAGTCTTCAAAACTGGCACCGCCACCGCCCCGCTGCACCTTTGCCTCTACTTTATACTGGCTTGCTTGATCGCCCACCAGTTGTTTTAGGAAAGCGGCTGCTTTCTCTTTTGCCACCTTCTCGGCAGGGAGCTTTTTCGAAACCCAATCTGGATTTTGGATCATGACTTTGCCCAATTCGTTTGTACGGGCATCCATGATAACGAAAGCTTCTGCGCGAGGGGTCGGACTGTACACTCGTTTTTGTGCTTCAAGCATTTTCAGGAGCTGCCAGTTACCTTCGATGCCGTAATCATCATAATCGGAAAACTGTGCCGTGTCCGGGAAAAGCTTCGTCACCTCGGCTACTCCCTTTTCCACCTCAGGGGAAAACTTGCTCTGCTCCACACCTGCTGGAATGCTCACTTCGAATGTATTCTCATCAAAAACGGGTTGGAAATCCACCTTGTCTACGGTGTACGAAAATGCTTGTGCTTGATTGTGAGAGAAGTTGCGTTTGAGAAGCAGCCCTGTTTCTTTGTCGATCCACAGGTCATCCTGGTAATGATGAGGCTTGCCATTGATTTTCGCCTCTTCTTTTTTCGCGACGTGATACACCGCTCGATTCAACAGTTCTGCTTCCTTCACGGTGATCGCTACCTTCGAATCTGGCAGCGCCACTTTCAATCGACCTAGCTCTCGCTTCGTCTTGTTGATTTCATTATCGTATGTGCCAATCGTTGCGGAGTGGATAAATCCTCTGCCGCCTTCTTGATACGCTGCCACCTGTCCCGCCTTCCCTACGGCATGCTGAACCCTTTTCCCATCTGAGATTTCCTCTCTCCATTCTCCTTTGATCGTGTTATCCCATGTTTTTGCCTTTTGGGTCTGGGGGCCCTGCTTCACTTTCGAGGTGTGCGTGGATTCGATGTACATGGAGACAGGCTGTTTTTTATCCATTTCTTTGACGAGCTGATCAAAAGTGATCGCTTGTGCTTTATTCGCAGCGGCTACCATGTTGGTTTGTGCCTGTGCGATCCCGAATGGGGATACTGCTGAGAGAAGGACTGCTACCATGCTAACGGTAACAAGTGCTTGCTTTTTCATGTAAGTTCATCCTTTCGACTCGTTGATTGCTGTTCACTTGTTACGATCCTCCTCATGCACAGTTTGTGACACATCCCCCCCAAAAATATATTTTTCAAATTCCTGTCACGTTTTCCTCCCCGGCAGGATCATCCCTTTTAGCAAATCGCTAGTATACATAGGGAGACAAACCACATGAAATTTCAAATGATCAACCACGCTTCGTTTTTATGGGAACACGACTCCATCAAATTATTGACCGATCCATGGCTTACGGGAACTGCCTTTGATAACGGCTGGGGCTTGTTAGCCAAGACCCGCTTCACCTCTGAGGATTTTGCGAAGATTACGCATATATGGTTTTCTCATGAGCATCCAGATCATTTTCATCCACAGAGCCTGCGAACCATACCCGAGGAGTATCGCAAGCGAATTACGATCCTCTACCAGCAGTCAACCGATAAAAAAGTGATCGATTGGTGCCGTGCCTTTGGCTTTCAGCAAGTCATTGAGCTCTCCCCGGACAAGTGGTACTCCTTGTCCGACGATATCTCTGTTTTATGTCGGCCATTTCCTGTCGGCGATTCCTGGCTGTGCATCAAGACAGCTGATATGACGATCCTGAACCTGAACGATTGCGAGGTCAGCACCACACAGGAAGCCAAGGATATCCTGAACCGTGTTGGTGACATCGATCTAGTATGGACGCAATTCTCGTATGCGGGATGGGCTGGGAACAAGGAAGACTTTCTGCTCCGCAAAAAACGTGCTATGGAAAAGCTCGCCCGGGTGAAAAAACAGGTGGAAGTCCTTCAACCTCTCTACGTGATTCCCTTCGCCAGCTTCGCCTGGTTTTGTCACGACGAAAACTATTACATGAATGATGCGATCAATAAAGTAGACAGTGTGTACCGCCTATTGCTAGAAGAAACGGATGCCAAACCAATTATTTTGTACCCCGGGGATACGTGGACGCCACATGAAGCGCATGATCCTGCGAAGGCGCTCGCCCTCTACGCACGCGACTATGAGAAGATGGCTTCCTCTCCTACTCTTCTTTCTTCGGTCAAAATCGAATGGGACATGCTACTCGAGGCTGCCTTGGACTTCAAGGAACAGATTCAAAAAAATAATCATTCGCTGTTTCTCTCTATCGTTAGGCCCGTTACCTTTTATTTGTCAGACTATCAAAAGACATTTCGCTTTTCCCTAGCAGATGGGTTGATCGAATCCCCATGCGATCCACTCGATTGTGATGTGGAACTGTCATCTGAGGCTCTGCATTATTGCTTCACCCATTTGTGGGGCTGGAGTACGCTACGCATCAATGGAAGACTGCAAGCGCCAAAAGGTCGGAATGCCCGTTTCAAGCGCTTTGTCATGCTCGGTCATGTTGCACAGCTAAACAATTTCGGAATTTATATGGGGTGGAACGGGGCATTTTTGCGTTTTGCGTTAAATTATTTGAGAGAGAAGGTTCGCAACCGCTATATTACGACAAACAATATATGAAAATAGGTAATTATACTCATTTTTATCCATTTTAAACAAGTGTATTTTGTACTAGTCCCTTTGGGCATGTAAGGGGGATGGGTTTTTGTTCGAATATTCTCAATTAACCTTTGATATTCCCATTATTATACACCCCATGATAGAATCGGAAAGGAAATTCCGCACATTTCCAATTATGTATAAAAAGGTGGATCAATTCAGATGAAAAAACTAGTATCCGTAGCTTTGCTGCTCTCCATGTTGGCTGTTTCTGCTTGTTCGAACAAGCCAGCTGATACAAAGCCAGCTGAGCAAAATGCAGCACAAACCACAGACGCTGCTAAACCAACTGAAGCTCCAAAAACAGATTCTGCTACACCAGCTGCAACAACAAGCGACAAGCTGGAAGCGAAAAAAGTTCTGAACGACAAAGTGGAAATCTTGATTCCAAAAGGCTTTACTGTCATGTCCGAAGAGATGGCAAAAGCAAAATACCCGATGGAAAACCGTCCTTCCCTGATTTATACCGATGAAAAAGGTTCCATTAACATTGCGTTTAGTCATACAGAAACACCTATTCAGGACAACCTTCTCAAAGACATGAAGGACCCAATGAAACAAGCTTTCTCCAACATGTACCAAGATGCAACCTGGTATCGCGATGAAGTTATCCAAATCAACGGAAAAAATGTTGGTGTGTTCGAACTTCTGACTCCAGCTGCTGATACAAAAATTTACAACCTCATTTTCTTTACAGAGCTCGACGGCAAAATGCTGATGACCACTTTCAATTGCACCGAGGCACAAATGGAAGAGTGGAAACCGCTCGCGCAAGAAATTTTGATGTCTTATAAAGTGCAATAAGGAAACAACGATTCCCCCTTATAAAGAGTAAAAGCACCCGCCTATGGGTGCTTTTTCTGTTTGTTGCATCCAACTCTTTCTACCAACGAAGCAAGGTCTCCCGATGTGGACGTAGCGGCGCCCCAACGGGTAGAGCGGGAGTTACAGTCTGTCGGAAACCCTCTACCACGAATTGAACGTTCTTGTATTACTCATCTGTTAATTCTCGATCTCGCAAGGAAACCAAAATAACGAATCCAATCATCACCTCTGTAATGTTAAACGCTACCTGCTGACCATTCCATACTTGTGATTGCCACATGGCGAACCACTCTGCACCCACAATAGCAAATCCGAAAAACCAGATGCAAAAAGCAACCATGTAAGCGATGTATGCGAATGTTTTCGAGTTATTGAACGTTTTTGCATCCTTTTTTACATGACGAAGCATATTTCCTGTAGCGACCCAACCAAAAAGTGAGAATAATCCTTCCGCAATGATAATTCCAATATAAGCTATGGTGTGAGCAGTAGGATCAGTAATCGCTCGCCACATAAGTGCGTTCCCCTCAAACGTGGTATCCATGGACAGAACATGCTGGACAAATTGATAATTGGAATGGTAGTCCATCAGATTCCCTAAGAAAATGGATGTTCCAAATGCTGCGGATAATGCTACAACCAAAACCTTCAAATACCGTAACGTCAAATTACTCAATAATACTCACGCCTCTCTCCCTATTTCCCATATACTGTCTTTACTCATTCTCGATCAGATTGACACACCCTTTCTATTTGCAAGAAAAATCCATCTATTTTTATCGCGAGTATTCATATCCATTAGATGGAAACCTAATCATACTCATTCGGAAATGGAACTAGCCCATTCATTTATGATTTTTTACCCATCCATGTTCAACAGTTTGGAACGGTTTTGTCACAAGTATTTTTCTTAACAATGTTATGATGAAATGGATTCACCCCCATATAACAAACAATGAATATGTCCAAGGTTGTGATTATTATTTGGAAGCCTGATCGGTCGAGCAGTCAAACTTTATACCATCAAATAGCCGATGAGATTGAACGCAGAATTTCATACGGAGAGTTCCCCCCTGGGAGCCTGCTCCCTTCTGAGAGAAAACTGGCTGAGCAATTAGGAGTAAACCGAAGCACTGTTATTCTAGCGTACGAGGAACTTCGGGCATTAGGCATCATTGAGAGCAGAACAGGAAGCGGTACTCGTGTGTGTAAAAATAAATGGGAGGCAACTCCGAAGCATACACCGAATTGGCATCGATATGTAGAAGGTGGTCAATTCCTCCCGAATTTGTCTTATTTGCGTCGGATCAGAGAGGCCTTGCAAAAAGACAGCAGCCTCATCGATTTTGCGAGTGGAGAATTATCTTCCCAGCTCTCACCAGGCAAGGAGATCAGTACCCAGATGAAGGAAAACCCCTTCACCGAGTATTTGGGATACGATAATCCGCAAGGCTTTACGCCATTGCGTGAAGAACTGGTCTCCTATTTGTCACGTTACCGGAATGTACAGACAACAGACTCTTCCATTCTGATCACGTCGGGTTCTCAACAATCTCTATATTTGATCACCCAATGTCTGCTTGCACCCGGCGATGCAGTTGCCATCGAAGATCCCTCTTATTGTTACTCGTTGCCTATGTTTCAATCTGCTGGTCTCCGTCTGTTCCGCCTCCCCGTCAGCAATAACGGCATGAATCCAGAAGATATTCGAGCCTTGTATAAAAAGCATCGGATCAAGATGATCTTTATCAATCCTACTTTTCAAAACCCGACTGGGGTTTGTCTTGATCCGACTCGGCGCATGCAGCTGTTGGATGTAGCAAGCGAACTTGGTCTTCCGATTGTAGAGGACGATCCTTTCAGTCTCACTTCCTATGACGGCAAGCCTCCACTGCCACTCAAATCATTGGATCAGCTTGGCTCCGTTCTCTACATCGGTTCCTTTTCCAAAATTGCTGCATCCGGTTTGCGAGTCGGTTGGATGGTGGCGCCTCATTCCGTTGTCGAGCGTTTGGCAGATGCCCGCCAGCAGATGGATTTCGGTCTGAGTGTGGTGCCACAAAAAATCGCGGCCCAGTTTCTGCATTCCGATAACTTCCTGCCTCATTTAGAGCGGTTACGCATGCATTTACAGTACAGAAGAGATTTGCTTGTGGAGGCACTGCAAAAAGAATTGCCCAATGAGCTTTCATTCACCATTCCTCAGGGCGGATTACACTTGTGGTGTAAAATTAACCCCGATGTGAACGACAACCAATTATTTGAAGAGGCCCTTCGCAGAGGCGTTGTCTTTGTGCCAGGCAGTGTGTATGGTTCAGACTCCGGCTACGTTCGCTTTACCTTTGCGCGGCCACAAGAAGAGGAAATTACGCTTGGTGTCGCTAAATTTGCGGATGCGTTGAAGGCGGTTTTGTTATAAAGATGGTTGTCGGCTAACGGTTGTGGTCGGGGGAAGCCCTGCCACATGTTTTCCAGTCGCCTGTATCCTCACTACGCTCGGGCGGTCTCCTTCCAAACATGTGACAGGACTTTCGTACAGCTTTTGTTTCTTTCAAGCTATTAGAGCGTTTTGGCAGGTCAAGACAGGAAGCTTTGATTCAAGTATTTTACTACTTGGATTTACCTACAAGGATGTTGGACAAAGCTACGTAGGAGAAGCGCATTTCCAGTCAAGCGCCTCTGGAGCCCATCTCAGCACCGGAAGAAATGGCGGGGAATTTCAGCTTTTATTACATACAAAAACGCATTTGCGTTTTCTGGTTTGAAGCGCTCCCGCCATTTGTTCCGGTGCGGACAGTCTCCCTCCTTGCGGGCGTAGGTTGAAGCGTAGACTGGAAATGCGCTTCTCCTCCGCTACAGCAATTACAAGACCTCCACCGCTTTCATCAAGCAATGGAGGCCTTCTGCATTTGACAAACGGACTTACTTCATCCACTTCACATTCTCTTTTTTCTCTTCATTCACCAACAATGTAAAAACATCGGGTCGCGAGTAATGTCCAACGACATCAAAATCGAATTGGCTATACGCGATATCGCGAATGTCCAGATCAGCGTAAAGAATCTCCTCCCGACCAAAAACAGGCTCGACGATATAGTCGCCCAATGGCCCCACAATCGCACTTCCACCTCTGCTCATCTCGTCTGGTGAAGAGGCCAGATCGTCGTAGCAGGCCAAATCAGTCGGATACATATCTTTTGTTACGTACTGATTGCTCGATAAAACGAAGCATCTGCCTTCCAATGCGATATGGCGGATGGTAGCTTGCCATGCATCCCTCGCGTCTGCTGTAGGTGCGATGTAGATTTGAACGCCTTTTGCATACATCGCTGCTCGCGCTAACGGCATATAATTCTCCCAACAAATCAGGGCGCCGATCTTACCGTACGGGGTATCGAATACCGGCAAAGTACTTCCGTCCCCTTCGCCCCAAATCAGCCGTTCGGATGCAGTTGGCTTCAGCTTGCGATGCACGCCGAGCAGCTCACCATCTGGTCCGAAAAATAAGACGGAACAATATAAGGTGCCACCGCTACTTTCATTGTCTCGCTCGATCACACCAATGATGAGATACACGCCAGCCTTACGCGCTGCCTCTCCGAGCTTATCTGTCTCTTCACTCGGGACGACAATCGAATTGTCCCAATATCGGAACCAGTCTTTGCGCCCTTCCTGGGAGCGGCTGCCTACTTTTGCTCCAAAAGTAAGTCCTCTCGGATACGCAGGGATAAAAGCTTCGGGAAAAACAACGATTTTCGCTCCTTTTTCGCCTGCTTCCAATGTCAGTGAAACCGCCTTTTCCGTACTTCCCTCACGATCCATTATGACCGAAGCAGCTTGAACAACTGCTACTCGTACGTTATGCTGCTGAATTGACATGTTACATCCCCTCCCAATTAGAGCATCTGTCTTGCTTTCCTATTATTCGGCGTACCCGACTGGCTCCCCTACTCCTGCAACGCTTTCATATCCTCGATAATTTGATCGTAGGGCACGTCCATCATTCCTTCATAACGGTTAACCACTGTTCCCTTTTGATCGACCAAGTATAAAAACGTGTCGTGGATGATTTGATCGGAGTTAGGGTCCTTTTCTATTGGCGTCTTGAACGACTTGAGAATAAACGTTTTGATCTCATCAAATCCATAGCCAGTCAAGGCATGCCAATTGGAGAAGTTAGCATTGAATTTACCCAGATAGGACTTCAATGCCTCTGGCGTATCTCTTTCTGGATCAACAGAGAAGGAAACAAACTCCACCTCCACACCAGCTTCTTTTGCTTTTTTCTGCAATTCAGCCATGTTTGCTGTCATCGTAGGACAAACCGTTCCACAATACGTAAAGACAAAGTTAGCAATCCAGACCTTATTTTCCAAATCCTTTGATGAAAAAGGCTTCCCTTCCTGGTCCGTATAAGCAAATTCATTAACCGGATAGTTGTAATCATATCTTGCTGGACCACACGCAGTTACCAAAACCATCAGGATACTGAGCATGATCAACCAAGCTGTTTTTTTCATTGTACCGCTCCTCTCCTATTCCTTTTTCTCAGAAAGCCACTTCGCTAACTGGCCGATTTCTTCTACGTTGAGTACATTTTCATAACCAGGCATACCATTTGCGCCAACCGTAATTATTTCAACGAGTTTTTCCTCCGCCATTTTCGAACCAACTTGCTGCAAGCCTGGACCCACCCTACCGGATAAATCGTTACCGTGGCAGCTCATGCAATTATTTTTGTATAGCTTCATCGCAGCTTTATCGGCATCTGTAACTTCTGTTTGCTCTTCCGTTGCGCCATCGCTGCATGCAGCTGCAACCAAGAACAGGGAACCAATCAGGAGATACTTGATGGCTTTCACAAAAACCCCCTACCTTTCCTACGGGAATGTCGTTACCTTACAAAAAGGGACGGCCTGTAATCGAGAATCAGGGCGTACAGCAGTACGCCCCCCGATTGAATGTATGTCATTATAGTGCGACCATGTTGTACATCATGATCCAGATGGAGCCGATCACGATGAGGAAGACGATAAACAACCCGAGTAAAAGCGACATCAAATTGTAGCGTGGTTTATCCTCCTCTTTCAGGTGCATGAAGAAGAATAACTGGACAATAAACTGGAACAGAGCCGCTCCTAAATAGATGATGAGTCGCTTATCACTATCCAACCAGCCGTTCTCTAGCGCCAGGATGGGAATGATCGTGAAAACAAGCGACAAAACGAAACCGATCACATACGATTTCAGAGAGCCATGACCGCCGTGTTGTTCTGTCGTGCCATGCACAGATTGCTTGTTCAATTAATTCACCCCCATCACATACACAATGGTGAAGACGAAAATCCAAACAACATCAAGGAAATGCCAGAACAAGCTGATGATATTTACTTTTCGTTTCGTTACGGGTGTAATCCCGTGCTTGGCAATTTGCATGATGACGATGATCATCCACCCCATACCGAGCGTCACGTGCAATCCATGCGTCCCTACCAAGGTGTAAAAAGCAGTCAGGAATGCACTCGTGCTAATCGTTGCCCCTTCGCTTACGAGGTGCATAAACTCGTTGATTTCCAGGAACAAGAAGGATGCTCCCAGGAATACGGTAACTCCCAGCCAGTTCATCAAGGCAAGACGATTCCCCTTATTCATAGCGAGAATCGCAAGACCGCTCGTAAAGCTACTGGTCAGCAAAATAAACGTACTCGCGTAAATCCCACTCATCTGAAACAGATCTTTTGGACCCGGACCACCATCCGTGCTCCCTTGCAGTACGATATAAGTCGCAAACAAGGTAGCAAACAAGATGACATCCGTCATGAGGTAGATCCAAAAGGCAAACGTGCGCAATTGCTCTTGGTCTGGATGATGGTCATGATGTCCAGCATTCACATTAGCCATTACGTAATCACCCTCCCTGCTTCTGCCTCTGTACGTTTAATCTCTTCCACCGTGACATAGTAGTCCGTGTCGTAGTTAAACGAGTGAACAACCATACATGCAATCACACCGATAAACCCAGGTACCGCCATCCACAGCCAGTCAAAAATCAAACCGAATCCGACAAAGAACCAGAACATGGACATCACGATTGGAATACCAGAGTTTTTCGGCATATGAATCGGTTCCAGCTCTACTTTCGCCGGCTTTTCCAAGCCTTGCTCGATGCGTAGCTTTCTTTCATGCCAGTCATCTTGAGACGTTACCTGCGGCATAACGGCAAAGTTATAGAACGGAGCTGGAGAAGGAATCGACCACTCCAATGTACGCGCATTCCATGGATCGCCTGTTGTATCTCTCTTCATGTGCTTGATGCTGTGTGCAATGTCCCAAATTTGGACAAGGAATGCTGCACCCATGATTACGGCACCAATCGTCGATACCAGGTTCATTTCGAACCAGCCTTTGTCCCAGCCGTACGTGTAAAGACGACGTGTCATACCCATCAAGCCCAAAGCGTATTGCGGCATGAAGCACAGGTAGAAGCCGATGTTCCACAGCCAGAAAGCCCAACGGCCAATACGCTCATTTAGCTTGAAGCCAAAAATTTTCGGCCACCAGTAGTACAAGCCCGCGAAGAATCCAAATACGACACCCGCAATGATCACTTGGTGGAAGTGTGCAATGAGGAAGTAGCTATTGTGATACTGGAAGTCAGCAGGTGCCACGGATAGAAGGACACCCGTCATCCCACCGATGACGAAGTTCGGAATAATCCCGACCGTCCACAGCATCGGCGTTTCGAACGTAATTTTTCCTCGGAACATCGTAAACAGCCAATTAAACACTTTCACACCTGTCGGAATCGCAATTAACATGGTCGTGACAGCGAAGAATGCATTAACGTCCGCACCGGAGCCCATCGTAAAGAAATGATGCGCCCATACGAGGAACGAGAGAACGCTAATAATGATCATGGCGAATACCATGGATTTGTAACCAAACAGCTTTTTCCGTGAGAACGTTGCAACGATCTCGGAGAAAATCCCGAACGCTGGCAAAACGATAATGTAAACTTCCGGGTGACCCCACATCCAAATCAGGTTGATGTACATCATCGGATTACCACCGCCATCCAAGGTGAAGAAGTGCCCACCCAAATAGCGATCGATAAACAGCAGTGCCAAGGTAACCGTCAAGATTGGGAATGCGAAAACGATTGCGATACAACTCGACAAAACCGACCAGGAAAACATCGGCATTTTCATCAAAGTCATACCAGGAGCACGCACTTTCAAGATCGTCACAATAAAGTTAATCCCGGTCATTAAACTACCGATACCTGAGATTTGAATCCCCCAAATGTAGAAATCCTGACCTGGCCCCGGATTAAAGGCTAGCTCCGAATACGGCGGGTAAGCCAGCCATCCTGCATCCGGTGAGCCCCCAATGACGAAGGACAGGTTAAACAGCATCGCCCCTGAGAAAAACAGCCAGAAGCTGAGCGCATTCAGAAACGGAAAGGCTACGTCACGTGCACCAAGTTGCAGCGGCACGATAACATTGAATAAACCAAACATAAGCGGCATCGCCATAAACAGAATCATAATGACGCCATGCGTCGTGAAAATCTGGTTGTAGTGATCCCCACTCAAAAACTGCATCTCAGGCATGACGAGCTGCGCCCGCATTAAGAGAGCATCTACCCCTCCTCGAAACAGCATGAGAACGGAAGCGAGAATGTACATGATACCGATCTTCTTGTGATCGACAGTCGTTAGCCATTCGCGCCAGAGCCATCCCCATTTTTTAAAGTAAGTCAGCACCGATACGATTGCGATCATACTGAGCACAATACTGACGTCCGCACCGTAAATAAGTGGATCGCCTGTTACGAAAAATTCCGAGGCGAATTCTTTCACACTCTCCCACATCGTTGTCTCTCTCCTCCCTCTTTCTATTTCAACCGACTATTCTTTCACCCGCGCTGGCGGTTGTACTCTCGTAGACAAGCCGTGATTGTGTGAAGCAGCATACTTGGTCACCGTCATTTCGTACAATCCTTCAGGAAAAGCAGAGAAATAGCGCACATCCGATGTTCCTTGTTTGGTCAGCTCTTTGTAACCATCCAGTGTCAGCTCAGGGGAAGTATGTTTCACCTGATTCACCCATTGATCAAAGTCTTCTTGGGAAGTCGCATTCGCAGTGAAGAACATCTTCGCAAATTCTTTTCCGGTAAAGTTCGCACCAGATCCCATGTACTCACCCTGCTCATCTGCTTGCAGGTAGAGAGTCATCGACATGCCGGACATGGCATAAATCTGACCGCCAAGCTGTGGAATCCAGAATGAATTCATCGGGGCGTCTGATGTCACTTCGAAGCGTACCGGCACATCCTCTGGGAACTGTACATAGTTCACAGTAGCAATGCCTTGTTCAGGATATTGGAATAGCCACTTCCAATCCAAATTCGTCACTTGAATCGTGATCGGTTTCTTCTCGGATTCCAACGGCTTGGATGGCTCCAACGAATACGTGTACCGAACTGTCACGATCCCAATTAACGTAATAATGATGATGGGAATGCCCCACCAAATGATTTCCAGTTTCGTACTGTGCTCCCAATTAGGCGTGTACTTTGCCTTTCTTCCTTTTCTGTCACGGTATCGCCATACAATGACAAACGTAAGAATTAGTACCGGAACAATCACAATTAACGTTAAAAGCGTGGATAAAATCATTAAGTCCTTTTGCTGTTCACCAATGGGTCCTTTCGGATCGAGCACGATATAGTTATCAGCGCAACCGGTCGTCAAGAACAGCAGGATGAACATGAACAAAAATGACATACAGCGTACTGTCTTGGACGTCTTCATGTCCTTGTCCTCATCTCCTATCACCATGCACGGGGTACTTTTGAAACAAGTCTTACTCTAAAGCCGGACCGATGGAGTGTCACCAGCCAATGGCAAAGTGGATCAACCAGCCATGTTCAAGAATCCGCTGCATTTTGGTCACTTTTTAGACATAAAAAGAAAAAGACCGCCCCAAGGCGGCCTTTCCTCCTACTATTGTTTGGTTATTCCTTGATGACACGTATGGTCTGTAGTGTCGGGTCTTCAAAGCCCTGTACAGGCAAACCTGCCTCCATGTTTCTTTTCGTATAGATGAGGTTCTCTTCTGAAATGATCTCACCCGGGATAAAGATCGGGATACCTGGTGGATATACCATGACAAACTCCGCGATAATTCTCCCTACAGATTGTTCGACGGGAATCATCTCTGTCGGTGCGTAAAAAGCATCGCGCGGGGTGACAACCAATACCGGTATTTTGGGAAGCTGCATGTTCGGGCGGGCTTTTCTATTTCCTTGATCCGCGAACCCGACAGCCAGCTCCTCCAAGGCATAGACAAGGATTTGCAAATCTTCTCTCGTATCACTTGGTGTGATAATACAAACGATGTTGTACAGGTCAGATAGCTCTACCTCTATGTTATAGCGATCACGGAGCCATTTTTCAGCTTCATATCCTGTAATGCCAAGGTCTTTTACCGAGATGACTAGCTTGGTCGGATCATGGGCAAACGCTCCATTTGTCCCGATAATTTCTCTCCCAATACAATACAACTGATTAATTTTATTGATTTGTACCCGTGCTTCGTTTGCTAACTGAATCGTTTGATCCAATAGCGTTTTCCCGGATGTAACCAACCGCTTTCTCGCCACATCGAGCGACGCGAGCAGTAAATAGGAGGTAGATGTCGTCGTGAGCATGCTATAGATGGCTTGTACACGCTGAATCGATACGAGATTTCCCTGCATGTTCAACAACGAACTCTGCGTCAGAGAGCCTCCTAATTTATGCATACTGCTTGCTGCCATATCTGCACCAGCCTGCATTGCCGATAGAGGAAGCTTCGGATGGAAGTGAACATGTGAGCCATGCGCTTCATCTACGAGTACAGGCACTCCTCTGGCATGCGCAATTTGAACGATACTCTTCAAGTCACCGGCAATTCCGAAATAGGTCGGGTTGATGACGAGGACTGCCTTTGCATCGGGATGCTGTTCCAATGCTTTTTCCACAGCTTGTGGTGTGATTCCATGTGAGATTCCGAAGACAGGGTCTATTTCTGGATGTAAAAAGATAGGAGTCGCACCGGATAAAACAATGCCGCTCATGATAGATTTGTGTACATTCCGTGGCACGATGATCTTATCGCCAGGATTACATACCGCCATAATCATCGTCATGATGACTCCGCTCGTACCTTGAACAGAAAATATGGTGTGATCAGCGCCAAAGGCTTCAGCAGCCAATTCCTGCGCTTGTTTGATAATTCCTTTGGGTTGATGCAGATCATCTAATGGTTCAATGTTAATCAAATCGATGGAAAGTGCATTTTTTCCCATGAACCATCGAAATTCAGGATCCATCCCTTTCCCTTTCTTATGACCTGGTATATGGAATTGGATTGGATTCTTCTGGGCATGCTTTCTCAACCCGTTAAAGAGCGGCGTTTGCCCTTGAATCAACATTTTTCCCACCTCACTATCCTTCCGTGTTGTTTGCATGAGTGATGTTTCTGGGCTGATTATAAAGGAAGCGGCCTCTTCCTTCATGATCCAATCTTGACTTTTATGAACCATCCAATTTGTGTCCTTCCTCGTAATTGGTCTGGTTCATCTTTCGTAAATTGGCTGGTTACAGTGCTGGGGAATTCACTTACAGTGTTGCTACCATGAAATTTTGGAGGCCATATAGATGAAACAACTGCCCACTACACAATCGCGAAAAACACTTGAAAAGATACAATCCTATCAACCTGGAATGCCGATTTGGGAAATAAAAAAAATGTACGGACTCTCTTCTATCATTAAATTAGCTTCAAATGAAAATCCACTCGGCCCATCCCCCAAGATCATCCGCGCCATTCTCGGTGCGCTCCCGGAGCTGCATCGTTACCCCGATGCCCATACAACGACGCTGAAAGAGCATTTGGCAGATCATCTTGTGGTAACTCCGGAGCATTTAATCGTCACGAATGGCGGTGACGAACTGATCAAGCTCATTTCCGAAACCTTCTTGGAAGCCGAGGACGAAATCGTTTTGCCTACGCCGACCTTTCCTGAGTACGAATTCGGCGCACATCTCATGGGGGCTGTCATCAAAACGGTTCCGCTTGAGGCCGATTATGCATTCAATGTTTCTGCAATTTTGGCGGCTATCACGGATCGAACAAAGCTTGTCTACCTTTGTTCCCCGAACAACCCGACAGGCACCTATTTGTCTCGTCAGGATTTGTCGGCATTACTAGACCAATTGCCAGATGGGGTGCTTGTGATACTCGACGCTGCTTACAGTCACTATGTAACGGCTGACGATTACACAACAGGTATTGAATTTGTCCGCCAAGGATACCCTGTTCTCGTTTTGCAAACCTTCTCAAAAATTTACGCGCTTGCTGGTATTCGCGTGGGATTTGGCGTCGCTCACCCATCGGTGATCCAAAAAATCTTGAAAGTAAAAGAACCGTTTAATGTCAATTCCTTGGCACAAACAGCCGCCATTACCGCCCTTGGAGACGTGGAGCATTTTGAAAAATCCCTCATAGAAAACACAAAAGGCCGCAAGCAGCTCTACGATGCGTTCGATGAAATGAATATCCCTTATACCGTGAGCATGTCTAATTTTATCTTGGCAAAATTCGGGCCAAATGCGGGTAGGATTTATCAAGAGCTGCTGGAAAGAGGAATCATTTTGCGGTACGGAGAGACCTGGGGGCTACCGGAGCATATTCGAATTAGTGTAGGTACGCTGGAAGAAAATCAAATTCTCATACAAAACCTCCGTGAACTAATGCTTATTGTGGGAAAATGAACGAAAAATGCCGGATAGAAAATGTCCGGTGTTTTTGCTTTTGCAAAGTGTTTCCTAAGCTGGATTCTCCTTGTGTTTACCCGTCGCCAATACTATACTGAATGCAAATTCCCTAGTCATTTCCATACGAAGCGATGACTGAAATTTCATAACTTACGAAAGCTTTCGCTCCATAGAAAGGTGGATCAGATGTCACTCAAACCTGAAGATTTACAAAGCTACATCGACTCTCCAGATAAACAGCAAAGACTATACAAACGAACGCTCTGGATTGTCGTCATCTCACAAATTTTCGGCGGTGCAGGACTTGCGGCAGGTGTCACCGTAGGGGCTCTCCTCGCTCAGGATATGCTCGGTTCGGAAAGTCTCGCGGGCATCCCTGCCGCATTGCTCACACTTGGCTCTGCTGTCGCTGCATTGTTGGTGGGTCGACTCTCTCAACGCTTTGGACGCCGTTTAGGGCTCGCTAGCGGCTTCTTAGCCGGGGGAATTGGGGCAATTGGGGTGGTGATCGCAGCCGTCGCAAACAGTATTGTCCTTTTATTTGCTTCCTTAATTCTGTACGGGGCTGGCACCGCTACTAACCTGCAAGCCCGGTATGCAGGCACAGACTTGGCAAAGCCTAAACAGCGAGCGACTGCCGTTAGTATTGCCATGGTCTCCACTACATTCGGGGCCGTTGCAGGACCAAACCTTGTGGAGGTCATGGGACGATTCGCTACATCCATCGGTGTCCCCGCACTGGCAGGTCCTTTCATCTTGGGTGCCGCCGCCTTCATCCTCGCTGGTCTCGTATTTTGGGTATTGCTTCGCCCCGACCCGTTCATCGTTTCGAAAGCAATCGCCGAAGCACAACAGGGGAATCAGAGCTCGTCGGCCTGTCTGAATGAGAATCAGCTTGCAAGCAACAACCGGGGAATCATCGTGGGAGCCACCGTCATGATTTTGACGCAGATCGTCATGGTCGCCATTATGACGATGACGCCTGTACATATGAAGCACCACGGACATGGTCTCTCCGAAGTAGGCATCGTCATCGGTTTTCATATCGGTGCGATGTACCTTCCCTCGCTCTTGACGGGTGTACTCGTTGACAAGATCGGTCGCTCCACAATGGCCTATGCTTCAGGTGTCATACTGCTTGCAGCCAGCCTGACTGCTGCTTTTGCCCCAGCCGATTCGATGCCACTACTCATCACCGCTCTTGTGCTGCTCGGACTGGGCTGGAATTTTGGATTAATTAGCGGTACAGCGCTCATCGTGGATGCAACGCAGCCCGCCACTCGCGCGAAAACGCAGGGAACGGTTGATGTCTTGATTGCCTTGGCTGGTGCATCCGGTGGTGCCCTATCTGGTATGGTCGTCGCCAATGCCAGCTACGCAACACTTTCGCTTGCCGGGGGCGCATTATCGCTGTTGCTGGTCCCTGTCCTGATATGGTCCCACAGAAAAAGCAAACACCGTATAGAGATCTCCCAAAACTAAAGCCACCCTCATCAGGTGGCTTTTCCTCTATCCCAAGTATCAAAAAAATAACACTGCTCACAGGCAGTGTCATTTTCCTCCGACTACTTTATCATGTCCTTCACTCGGACTATGCTCATCTATAATCTGTTTTAAGCTAGCGAAGCCAGGAGTAAATTTGCTGTTGGGAATCTTCTTCTTGGAAGAGAGATTTTTCGAGTAAACAGCAGTTTCGTTACCTCTTTTCGCGAAGAACTCAGCTAATTTCATCGTATCCCACTCCTAACTAGCTCTCTTTAAAGTTTTGACCTTATTCACAAACTTGGTAACAAATCCTAATAATAACATATACGTAGTCAACCGCTCGAACTCCTGCATATTTTCGGGAGTAAATGTGTCATTCTTGTAAACAGCGACCGCAAATCCAAGCCGGAACTTGCCGAAATTTTTTACAATTGCAAATTGTTCGATGTCCGTGTTTTGAATTCGTCCCTTTACTTGTTTATCGGCAATTCTGCAATCCTCTTGAAGCATGGAAGACAGTAGTAGCGTACGTACTGTATCAAAATCTTTCAACTCGGTTAAGTAAAACACTTCAAACTGCTTGTCATTATTCGTAGGTACGATCCAATAGCAGCATAGCTCGTCCGGTTTCAATCCATAAATCGTCTTTACTTCCATTTCAAATGCCTTCATAAACGTGATCGCATTCGCATTAATAATAGCTGTTGATTGACCGCTCCCATCCAAGCTGTAAATCGCATTGGCCAATTCTTTCTCACAATATTTCACTTCCATCTGGAACTCGATCTCGTTCCCTCTAATCTTGTTGCAGATGAACAAAACGATGAATATCATTCCTGCCAAAATAGCGGAATACAAGATAGACAAGCCTAGAACAGAGCCTAATGAAGCTAGCTTGTTTTCCTCATGTGGCGGTGCCAGGATAAACAGCCATTCAATCGGTTGAAACATCCACTTATGTATGACTGCTATCAAATCTGGCAGCAAACCTTTTAACAATTCAAATACGAGCCATGAGACCAGAACGAACAAGATGCCAAGAACAGAAAAAACAATCTTCACATGGCTCTGCACGAGATTCTTTAGCACCTGTAAACCTCTCCTTCTGGTAAAGTTTTACATTATTTTAACATTTTATTCAGATTCTACAAATAGGAAAAAACTACCTACATTTAGGTAGTTTTTTAGGCGTTTCTATCGTTATCGTACTAACTTTTTGATTACCTATGTACTGGATCGTCTGCTGTATAATCTTGCTGTTCTCTTCGATTCTCTTCAGTGGTTTAAATGAACTCAACAATTGCACGTTCCCCCTATCGGTATACTGGGTGTAATTCGTGACGTAATGCTCCCTTATTGGTCTGCCCATTTTTCACCGCTATCAAACACGAAATGCTCATCATGACCTTCATCCGTCTTGGTAATACCCCTTACCTTATGCCGTTCTAATTTTGTTTAGACCCCTCTTCTAGGTGCTGCTTTTCCACTATCAGTGACGGTTTTGTTACAAACAAGGGTGCTTCCATTGGCACCATTGACATCCTCAATCCTTGCCTTAATTAAAGATAATCCAAGCGAACAGGAGTTAGTCAGAATGAATTCAATGATAGCGAAGAACGAAACCATTCTAACATTGCCATAGCGGTTATCTTGCTCATGGTAGCGGCTTCCGTCATACTCGATGATACTGAAGTCATTCTACCAGAAATAGCAGCGATGGTGATTGGGATATGGGTATACCAGGAACCGGGATGGATCAGACAGCCTTCTACCATTTTTGTCGCTCCGTCGATCACCGCTGCAATCCGATTTGCAGTGAACCAACTAGACCTTCCGTACCTTGGAAAAGTCAGCATTACACTCGTACTCATGATGCTCTTTTCCTTCATCATCATGCTTGGTGTTCTCGCCTTCAAATTCAATGACGGTCTTGAGAAAAAAGGAAGATACCGTACCAGTATATGCTCGTGTTCCTTATTTTGATATTCGTGTGGATCAGTTTATGCTGGGTGGCAGGCTACCCACAGCTGGCCGTTATTCCGCCCATTCTCGTCGTTGTATATGAATCGCGATGTTCAACGGCAAGATGGCCTTCAAGCTCGGTCTGGTGTTAACCATATCGGCGACACTTGGAACGCTGCTGTACTTCGAGCTTGATTCGTGGGTGTTAATCACTCTGCTTGATATGATTTTGATGCTTATTTTGTTGCGTATCCTAGGTATGCGTGTACCGGCAGCGTACGCTTTTCTCCATTGCTTCCTTTTGTCTTCCCTGATGAAATTGTAGTCATGCTGCCTATCAGAGCGCTCATTGCTTCTGCATTTTTCTGTGAAAAACGTCTCGACGTTTTTCATAAAAGTGGATGCGACCACTTGCGGTCAACAAAGCGGTCATGACCGTTTTGTTTGGCTCCGTTCTCCTCTATAAGAACTGGGAGAGAAAACGAAGTCATCTTCACGCCCCGAATAATTTACCATATCAATAGAGCCACCCTTCTGAGGTGGCTCTTCTCCTTACTGCTTTTTTGGTCCTATCTTTTCCACTTTTGTATCGCCCCATTTAAGTTTGAATATCTGTTGAGTCGAATCATCGAAATTTTTAAATCCATATAAAAAGAGATAGTCTTGATCGCCACTCATTTTCAGACTGGAATATCCACTAAAAGGATGGAGCTTCGTTATTTGGCCATCCTCTAAATTCATTCGCTCCAAGGTAATCATATCGCTCGAATTAGAAAGGTAGTACATAAAGCTTCCAGAAACAATCATACCTTCTGTTCCCAAAAACCCTTGCTTCACCAGCGACGCCTTCGAATCGTTTAATCCAATTTTGAATACATCGACAACGCCATTTTCGTTTACCCATTTTGTAAAGTAGATAAAATCGTTAGACACGCCAATTACCTCTAGCTCCTCCTCGCTGATGAGTGTGTTTTGCGTTCCATCTCTCTTCATTTTATACAGCTGACCCACGTTATCGGTGGTATAAATAATCCAATCCTGATAGAAATACAGACCTCCCACATAATCAAGCAGTCGCTTTTCATTACCACCATCCACATCCATCCTGTAGAGAGCGGCCCAACTAGACTGATAGTAAATTGTGTCGTCTATTACATAACTGGCGTACACGTTATTTGGATCTTCCACATTCGAATTGAGTAGTGCCATATCTGCGCTTTTCACGATTGTTTTGGAGCTGCCATCCGTCTTAATTTTGATGAGCTCATACGTATCTTCATAAGTATCGTTGATATCGTAGGTGTCAAGCTCCAGCTTGTAAAGCGATTCATAAGGCCTATTGCGTGTGTAATAAATCCAGTCTCCCGCGACAGTAATGTCATCAGCCCAATCACTGCTCAATTTTTGCAAGGAGCTCCCATCCTGCTTCATTTTGTACAAACCATTGTCATTGTAATAGATCCAATCTCCTTGCGTTGCTACCGAGCCAGGAGATGCATAGCTACCCAGTGAGCTGCTTTCTGAAGTACTTGTGGTACAACCATAGAGCGTAAACAGCAAGAATATCGTAATGGAAACAATCAGGCTCGCAATGCTTTTTCTTTTCATGATACCACCCCTATTTTTTTACAATAAATGAAAGAAACCCCCACCTAAGCGATGAGTGTTTCCTTTTATAGCATCTATCCTAAAGGGAAATGACACGCGACCTGCCGATCCTGCCCAACCTCTATGAGCTCGGGAATCTCCTTGCTGCATCTCTCCTGCGCCATTGGACAACGCGGATGAAAACGACAACCTGACGGCGGATTGGCCGGAGATGGTACATCCCCTTGCAGGACGATCCGCTCTTGTCGCCGATGCGGAGTGGGCTTCGGAATCGCCGACAACAATGCCGCCGTATACGGATGCAGTGGCTGTGCAAACAAGTCATCCGTTCGTGCAATCTCCACCATTTTCCCCAAGTACATCACGCCTACCCGATCAGAAATATGACGTACCACATTCAGACCATGCGCGATAAATAGATAGGTCAGCCCCATCTCTTTTTGTAATTTCATCATCAGGTTCAAAACCTGTGACTGTACGGACACATCTAGCGCAGAAACAGCTTCATCCGCCACAATAAACCGTGGTGAGAGTGCAATCGACCGCGCAATACCGATCCGTTGCCGCTGTCCGCCGGAAAACTCATGCGGATACCGATTTCGTCTCGAAGGATCGAGTCCCACCAGACTCATCAGCTCGACTACTCGCTCATCCATTTCCTTTGCAGACGCCCGCAGATGAACCCGCAAAGGCTCTCCAATAATATCACTTACCAAAAATCGTGGATTCAACGAACCAAACGGGTCTTGAAAAATAATCTGCATATCCCGTCTCAGCTTTAAATTTTCTTGTCTATTCACCTGATGGATATTGGTTCCGTCAAACAGCACTTCTCCGCTTGTCGCCCTTTGCAAATTCAGCACGACACGCCCCAGTGTCGACTTCCCGCAGCCGGATTCCCCCACGAGCCCAAATGTCTCGCCTGGTCGAATTCCAAAAGATACATCATCTACGGCTTTTACATGACCGATGACACGGCTCAACAAGCCGGCCTTAATCGGAAAATACTTTTTGATATGGTTGGCTTCGATCAAATATTCCCGGTTCATTGGCGGTTCACCTCTGCTTTGCTTCCAGCGACTGAATTGGCACGCTGATTTATTCTGAATTGGTTGCTGACATCTTCATTCAACCAGCAAGCCACTTGTTGTCCCGTAACAACCTCGCGCAAAATGGGCTCCTCTTTTCGGCATTTGTCGATCGCATGCGGACAACGCGGGTGAAAACGGCAACCCGTCGGCAATTGAGTGATGCTCGGGATGGTACCTTGGATGGTGTACAATTCTCCGCCGCGCTCTCCTTCAAAGCCGGGAATAGACTGTAGCAAGCCAATCGTGTAAGGATGCCGGGGCTCGTCAAATATCCGTTCGACCGTTCCCTCCTCCACAATCGTTCCTGCATACATCACCGCGATACGATCCGCCATCTCTGCTGCCACCCCCATGTCATGGGTGATCAGCAAAATCGACATGCCCAATTCCTTTTGCAGCCGTCTGAGCAAATCCAAAATTTGCGCCTGAACCGTTACATCAAGAGCTGTTGTCGGCTCGTCTGCTATCAGCATTTCTGGGTTGCAAGCCAGAGCCATCGCGATGACAACACGCTGGCACATCCCTCCAGACATTTCGTGCGGATACTGTTTCACTCGTACTTCCGGCGCCGGGATTCCAACCAGACGAAGCATCTCGATTGCTTTTTTGAACGCATCCTGCTGGCTCATATTTTGATGCAGCATCAAGCTCTCCGCAATTTGGTCGCCTACCGTAAACACCGGATTGAGAGCCGACATCGGGTCTTGGAAGATCATCGCGATTTTGTTTCCGCGAACGTGCATCATTTCATCCAAGTCCTTTGCTGCCAGATCCTGACCGTTAAATATGACGTTCCCACTCTGAATAAATCCGCCCGCATAATCAATCAGTCGCATGACTGCAAGTGACGTCACACTCTTTCCGCTGCCGGATTCCCCTACCAGGCACACCGTCTGTCCTTTCCCAACGTTGATGCTCACTCGATCCGTGGCCTTGACCGTGCCGTCATCCGTAAAGAAGCAAGTGGTCAAATTTTTTATTTCGAGGATGTTGCGTTCCACTTGTTCAGCCTCCTTTTCGGGTTTTTCTTTTTCTTCCGTGGGTCGAATGCATCGCGGATGCCGTCTCCGACGAAGTTCACCGCTAGCACCACGAGTAAAATACAAAGACCAGGATAAAGTGCTTGTAAAGGATCGACCAGCATGAATTCCTGTGCCTTGCTCAGCATTAATCCCCAGCTTGTTTCAGGTGGTTGAATCCCCAAGCCTAAATAGGAGAGACCTGACTCTGACAGAATGGCCGAACCAACCATGAGAGTCGCGTACACAATGATAGGAGCCATTGCATTGCGTATCAGGTGACGCGTAATAATGCCCCAGTGCGAAACACCAATCGCTCTCGCCGCTTCCACATACTGCATTTCCCGTAGCTGCAAAAACTGCCCGCGCACCAGACGTGCCACACTTGTCCAGCTCGTCAGCGACAAAATCAGGATCATGTAGACAAATTCAGCTCCGAAAAGCGCCAAAACCAGAATGTTAAAAAACAGACTCGGAATGGAGTTCATCACGTCTACGAGACGCATGAAGCAGGTATCAATCCAGCCGCCAAAGTAACCAGAAATCGCTCCAATCAGCGTCCCGATGACGACCGCAGCAAAAGCAACGCTGAAGCCGACCAGCATAGACACCCGACTGCTATGAATGAGGCGGGACAAGATATCACGACCGAGCTCGTCTGTTCCGAGCACATACCCTTCAGTTCCAGGAGGCAGGTTGGTAATCATAAAATCAACCTTTGCCGGATCATGCGGTGCAACCCAATCGGCACCCGCGGCGATCCCAACAAAAAACAGGAGCACGATCAAGCCACCAACGGCATACGGATTGCGCATAAATTTTTTGCCCGCGGTTTTCCATAGCCCAGGAGGCTTTTCCCCAACAGAATTTGTCGGAAGCTGTCCACCCGGTCGATTCGGTTCAACAACAGTGTCATCTTGAAGCTGCACTTGACTCATGCTGCCCTGCCTCCTTTACGTCCAAGCTGCACTCGTGGATCAACCAGTGCGTAGATTAAATCGGCTAGCAGGTTTCCGATAATCACCATCAGTGAAATCAGCAACGTGATCGACATCAACACAGAATACTCACGGGCTACAGCCATTTCTACAAACAGACGGCCCATGCCTGGCCAGTTAAATACACTCTCTGTCAATGCTGCGCCTGCTACCAGCGTCGGCAAATCCAAACCAATGATCGTTACGACAGGGATCAATGCGTTCCGCAGAGCATGGCGGAAAATCACTCGTCTTTCCTTCATCCCTTTGGCACGTGCCGTACGAATATAGTCTTGCTCCAAAACCTCCAGCATACTGGCGCGCGTATATTTGACATAGGCTGCGATGTTCACCAGTGTTAACACGGTAACAGGTAGAATCAAGTGCAAAATGAGGTCGCTTACTTGTCCCTCTTTTCCCATCGTGTACATGTCAGATAGTGGGAGCAGATTCAACTGCATTGCGAAATACTGTTGGAGCATAATCCCAAACCAGAAGGTCGGCATCGCGAATCCGAGATAGGCAACGATGGAGGCGATCTGGTCAGATAGACCGTATTGCTTTGTACTGTTGTAAATGCCCCACGGGATGGCGATCAGCATGGAAAGCCCCCACGCTACAGACATGAGCACAAACGTATTCCAGACCGTCGGCCACAAAATATCACCAACTGGAACGTTATTTTTAAAGGTATGGCCCAAATCTCCTTGCAGCAAATTACCTACCCATTTCATGTATTGAATATAGACAGGCTGATCCAACCCCATATTTTTCATCTGAATAAGCTGTGCTTCAGGAGACATTCCCGGTGAGAGCATGACTTTTAGCGGTCCCCCGGGTGCTGCATGCATGAGTCCGAACGAAACTACTGTGATCAAAAATAAAACAAGCACGGCTTGTAGTACGCGGCGTACTAAATATTCAGTCAATCAGCATCCTCCTTTCGTTTGAAAGGGGAAGGGGCAATAAGGCTGCCCTTCCCCCCTTTTCCTATTGCTAACCGCTACTAGCCGAGCTTATTTTTTGGTATCGTCGATCCACCAGTTCAGGAAGCCAAAGGTCTCCCCATACGGAATCATAGATACCGGTTTAAACTCATCCTTATATTTGACGCGAGAAGTCATGCCTCGTGGCGTTCCGTACTGATACATGAATACGTAGGGCAGGTTCGTCGAGATTTCTTTTCCGACTTCTTTATAGATTGCAGCGCGTTCCTCTTGTTTGACCGTAGATACAGCCTTTTCCCAGAGCGCATCCAGCTTCGGATTGTCGTACCAGCCAGCGTTGTTGCCAGGCGGGAATGCCTTTTTCCCGAAAGTAGAAATGCCATCCGGATCTGGATCAGACAATTGCCATCCGAGTAACAGAACCTGGAATTTACCAGGGTTGGCATACTGATCGACAAGGGCCGAGAAGTCTAATGCTTTTGGCTTCGCTTCAATTCCGATTTCTTTCAGGTTTTGCTGAATAACGACTGCTGCCTGTTCACGGCGACTGTTCCCCGAGTTGAAAATGAATTCAAAGGAGAAGCGATTGCCGTCTTTGGCAAGAATTCCATCTGCCCCGGCTACCCATCCGTCTTCTTTCAGCAATTGTTTCGCTTTCTCTGCACTATATTCGTAATGGACTGCTGCATCGCCCGGGTCTGCCCATGTACCTGGCAGGAACGGTGCATCCATAATTTTTCCGGTTCCTTTCAAGATATTGTCGATAATACCTTGACGATTGATTGCGTGGGCAATGGCCTGACGCGTTTTTTGACCTTCAAACAACCCGTAGTTGTTCGGGAAGTTCTTCTTGTCAAAGTTGAACGCAAAGTATTCATAGCTAGGACCTGGCTCCGTCGAAATGTTAATCGTTCCTTTCGCCTTCACAGCTTCGAGCTGCGTGACAGGAATGGAATCTACCAAGTCAACGTCGCCTTTCATCAGAGCCTGTACTTGTGTGTTTTGATCCGCATAGATTTTGTACACAACCTTTTGAATATGCGGCTTCTTTTCACCCCAGTAATTTGGGTTAGCATCTAGCACATGGAATTCCTTTTGTTTCCACTCGGTCCATTTGTACGGTCCGGAAGTAGGTGTCTTGGCTGGATCTTTTCCGTAAGTATGTGCTTGCAAATCTTTAAACGGTACGTCTTTCAACACGTGGGCTGGTGCCAACTTTTGCATTAATCCAAAAGCAAATGGAGCGTACAATTGTTTCAATTTGATTTCTACGGTGTAATCATCCAGTTTTTTCATCTCTTTCACTTTGTCGTATTTCGTAATTTCTGGTGATCCAGTCTCAGGAGTTTTGATGGCATTAATGGTAAAAATCAAGTCGTCAGCCGTGATTGGCGTTCCATCGGACCATTTCGCATTATTCTTCATTTTGATGGTATAGGTGAGGCCATCCTCGCTTATTTTCGGCAACTCGGCTGCAAGGGACCAAGGGTAAACTGCTAAATCAAAAGACGGGTTCCGATTGTACAAATACGCCTGGGTGTACTCCATAACGTCGCCGGATGCCGTATCATTTCCGAAAATCGGATTGAGCGTGACGATGTCAGACGTCGTAGAATGCGTAAATGTTCCACCGTCTATTGGTTTCTCATCATCCGTACTGGTCGCCTGAGGAGCCACCTGCTCCACCGGTTTTTTTGTTGGTGCTGGTGTTGTAGTTCCTGGCGAAGCATTGTTCCCGCTTGAGCAACCGACCAATAGCACGCCGGTTAAAGAGAGCAACGCCAACGGCTTTAACCAACCTCTCCCTTTTTTCAAATCATTTCCCCCTCTTTCACATGTTTTTCAAGCCTTTTCCATAATGGGCAATACATCCCAAGGCCTGTCTTTTTAATATTAAATAATTTTCTGTTATTTGAAAATATTTTCCCTTTAAAAGATTTGAAAAAATCAGATGATTTTATATTCTTTTATAAACCTTAATAATAAATCCCCCTTCAAATAAAGGGGGAGCGAACCTATCTGCTCTACACCGTTTGGAACTGCAACAGTTCACGTACAATGACTAGCGCCTTGTCGATATCTGCTGTCTCAATACCAGAATGAGTAACCGCTCGAATTCTGCCGTGACCGAGCTCAGCTACGCGCAGCCCATGTGCTTGCGCTGCTTCTATGAAGGTCTGCCACGTATGGACTGGGTGTTCAATCCGGAAGAACACAATATTGGTCTCTACATCTTCCACATGAGTCACGATTCCTGGAATCTCTGCCAGACCACGTGCCAAGCGTAGGGCGTTAGCGTGATCGACTGCCAATTGATCCGTCATTCGCTGCAAGGCAACCAGGCCTGGCGCTGCAATAATCCCTGCCTGACGCATACCGCCACCAAGCATTTTGCGCAGACGATACACTTTCTGAATAAAGTCTTCTGTTCCGACGACAAGGGAACCAATTGGTGCTGACAATCCTTTCGACAGACATATTTGCACGGAATCTGCATAACGCGCAATCTCAGCTGCATCCACGTCAAGAGCAACAGCCGCATTGAACAAGCGTGCACCGTCCATATGAACAGGTACAGCCTTTTCGTTTGCAAATGCGCGAACCTCTTCCAAATAAGACAGCGGCAGGACACGTCCCCCCATCCGGTTATGCGGGTTTTCCAGGCAGATCAGGGAAGGCAATGCGAATTGTGGATCTTCTGGCTCCAACGGAAATACCCGCTCCATATCAGCGATGTCCAACCTTCCATCTGGCTGCGTCGGAATCGGCTCGTACATAATGCCACCACACACAGCCGCGCCACCCGCTTCATAGATGTAAATGTCCGTCTCATTGCCTACAATGACTTTGGAACCGCGAGGACAATGCGCCATTAAGGATGCCAGATTGGCCATCGTTCCACTCGGCATGAGAATGGCTGCCTCTTTGCCCAGCTTCCTCGCCGCTTCTTGCTCCAATTGGCGAACCGTAGGATCTTCCCCATACACATCGTCACCGAGTACCGCCTCTTGAATAGCATCCATCATCTGACTTGTCGGCAAAGTGAATGTATCGCTTCTCAATTCTATCAACGGTTTCATACCCCACTCTCCAATTGCTGACCTACTTGTACTCTCAGGCCGTCTTTCACCTGCTGGATCAGCTCAGCCGTCTCGCTGTATTGCTTGCCTTCCACGATGACATAGCCGAGACGATGCGAGAAATTTTGCGGAGGCTGGACGTTTTGTCCGATTTTTGCATGAATCGCTACCTCAGCAATCCCCGGCAGGTTGCAAACGGTATCCATTCCATATATCCCGCTAAATGTTCCCTGACTCTCAGACACGAGAAAATGGATGCCTGCATAGCGTTTCTCTTCGATGGTTTGAGACAATTCTGGCGTAAGTCCAGCCGCGCACCGAATCTGTTGCAAAAGCAAATCAATCCCCGTAGAGCGGCGAACCAGCTCTGGAATCATTCCTCCGGCAAGCCTTGCGTTGACTTCGATGACAACACAACCTGCTGATGTCCACTTCACTTCCGTATGGGCAGCACCGAACTGGTAGTTCACCGCTGCTAATGCCCTTTCCACCGTTCGCTCGATCTCTTGCTTCTCTTCTACGGACAGCGGTGCGGGGAAAATATGCCCTGCTTCCACGAAAAATGGATATCCCGTTAACTGTTTCTGGGTAATGCCGATGACAAAGCATTGCCCTTGCCACGAGAACGTCTCCACACTAAATTCAGGGCCCTCGACATACTGCTCGAGAAGAACTGTCCGAGCTGTTTCCTGGCCGCGCGCATTGTACTTGATTGCAAGGATTTCCGCTGCCATATGCTCCACTTCATCCCAGCTAAAGCACAGCCGCACGTTATTGGACCCGCTATCGTCAGCGGGCTTCACCACGCAGGGCAGAGAAATGAAAGAGCGCGCTTCCATCAATGCCTCCATAGAGCTTATTGCTAAAAATGTCGGCTGCGACACTTGCTGACCCTGAAGCCTCTCACGAAATATCGCTTTATTGCGGCAGGCCTCAATTGCCTCCAGCGAATTGCTTATCCAACCGAATTTCCGGGCCAGCTTGGCAACCGACTCGAGGTAATAGTCGCTTGTCGACATGATTCCGGCTATCTCTCTGCCTTCCTTACTCACTTGTGCTACACTGTCAGTCAGCTCTGCCTGGGAATTCGTGTCTGTCACGACTATGTGACATTCCAACTCATTCAAACCGTGGTAACGTTCAGGCTTCTCTGTGAAAAATACGGGCGTAAACCCCAATTCCCGCGCCTTTTTCATAGCGAGCATACCTGTCCCCGTCGTATTCGCTTCAACGAACAGAAAATGTTTGTTCATTCGGATACATCCCCATCAATTTAGAATAGGACCAGCTAGTCACGACTGTCTTTGGTTCCACACATTGCGGCGTGTCTCGCAGGTTCTCCTGCATTAGACCCTTGCTCTCTCGGTAGGAGTGGCTATAGATCGTATCGACATAACGATCCCCTCGATCCGGCAATATGGCGACGATATTACACTCACTCCCGACCTGGCTCGCTAACCAGTTGGCTACGGCGTACACGGAACCCGAGCTGTTACCAGCAAAAATATGCTCAGTACGCGCCAACTGCAACGTAGCCGCAAATGCCTCAGCATCGTTCAACCAATGCACTTCATCGATCATGGAAAAGTCTACATTCTCGGCGATTAAGCTGTTTCCCAAGCCACCTTGTAGACGCGTCGGCTGATCGGGCTGTCCGAATATCACACTCCCTGCTGCATCGACCGCCACGACGCGCAGCTCCTTATAATGACGCTTCAATTCTCTGGCGGTCCCGGACAAGGAGCCTCCACTGCCGACTGCTCCAACAAGCACGTCAATTCGATCGAGGTCTTGCATCAACTCGGATGCCAGCGCAGCATAGGCACGCGGATTTTCCGGATTATCGTATTGTCGAGGCCAGAACGCTCCTGGATACTCGCTCATTAATTCTTGGAGTCGCTCCAGTCTGGCGCTTTGCCACCCTTGTTTTCCCATCTGCGAAACGACGTGAACATGGCAGCCAAGCGAGGTCAACTTGGCATAGGTAATCGGGTCAATTCTCGGATCAGTCACGATGTGTACGTCATGCCCCAACTGACGCCCAACCAAGGCCAAGCCGCAAGCCAACGTTCCTGACGAGCTCTCGATAATCGGCATGCCCTCCTGAAGTTCTCCCGACTGTATCGCTGCCAGGATCGACTGCTTGGCTACACGATCCTTCATACCGAACGGATTCATTAATTCGAGCTTTGCAAATACGGAGCCCACTGCCCTTTCATCAAGTCTCAGCTTGACCAGAGGGGTATCCCCGATCGTATCTGCCAACTGTTCATACCGCATCTACGCTCACATCCTTCCCTTGCTTGCCAGAAAGAAGCCTCTTCATTACCCTCTCCCGCCTTTCTTCGATCGTCTGCAATTGCCCTTGTCGATCTTGCCATTCCCGTTGCAGCTCCTCTGCATGCTCCCTCTGCGCTGTCAGCATCTGCTGTACTTCCTCAGGGTTCGTGGAGCCCGCTGATTTCTTCGCGTACAAGCCGCCCTGCACATCGAAGGAAGCAGCGAGGAGTGCGGCCGTATCCGGTACTTGAAAGCCTGCTTCCGCGCAAGCTTCATCGAGTAGCCGTGGATCTCCCGGCTCCGGCGATACACCGTGTTCCAGCGCGCGAACGATGTATCTGCCTGCGATTACCTGTGCTGTGCGATACGGAATCCCATGCTCCAGCGTCAGCAAATTCGCAAGAGTAAATCCTCCAAAGAAGTCCCGTTTACATATATGGAGCAAACGATCCTCATTGAATTGCAAATGATCGATCACCGCCTTTAACAGGCGCAAGAGCGTTTTGGTTTGTTGAAACAACGTCAGAAGATGAGTACCCGCCTCTTTGGACGTCTCTACCAAATTCGTGAAGGCTGTATTGCGCTGACCGAGCACCATATCCATATAAAATCCGGTTAGATGCGCACTCTTTCCCCGGATACGCTCCAGGATCGGGAAATTTCTTTTCTGTGGCATGGCAGAAGATATTCCGGATAGCTCATCCGGCAATTGGAGGAAGTTCATTTCGCTGCTGCCCCATTGAATCAAATCTGTTGTAAACCGGGAGATCAATACGGAGAAGGTCGACAGCTCTCCTGCCATCCTCAAGACCCACTCCCGAGACGCAACCGCCGACAACGCACTCATCCGAGGCTGTCGAAACCCGAGGAGCTTGGACAACCGTTGACGGTCCCACGGCAGTTCCACTCCTGCCATGGCCCCTGCCCCAAGCGGGCACTGATTGATTTCGTCATAGATTTGTATCCATCGATTCATGGCTTGCAAAAATTCACTGTTCATAGAGGAAAGATAGAATCCGGGGGTAATTAATTGTGCGGATTGGTAGTGTGTATATCCCGGCATGGGAACCGAACGATATTGAACAGCCAGTGTATGCATCGATTGAATAAGCTGTCCCAATTCTTCTATTATCTCTAGCCATTGCGTACGACCAAACATCACCTGGGCGCACGCTTGAACATCATTGCGGCTGCGATCCATATGCCAGCACGGTACCGGTCTCGGGAGCAAACCTTCGATATAGCGCTCGAGGGCAAAAGAGATATCAGACATGTTCTGCCCGGGGTCAGGAGAGATTGTTTCTGGTGTAGCGGTCTGAAGTGCCTGCGCGATATTCAAAGCGTCTTGTCGTGTAATCAAGCCCATCCTGACATATTCCAACAGCATGGCGAATTCAATCTGAATATACCCAGGCAGCAAATGATCGACTTCATATTTGAACTGTGGCTCCAATACTTCATCATGCAAGAGGCGGCTTGGTGTCGAAGCTATACGGCCCGTTAATTTTATACTCATGCAAAAAGTACACCTCGCTTCCGACTGAGTAACGATCCAATCAAGAGCTGCCCTAAAGAGAGATGCCTCCTGATTTTTGTTCCACATATTCGTAGCTTTGTTCTTTTTTCATTCTCAAGTGTGGATTCATCAGCATGAGAACCACAATGAGAAGTCCCGCTCCGCCAATGATTCCAAAGATCGTAAATATGGAAACAAGACCAGTAGTCAGACCTACCAGGAAGACCGAAACAGGCATAGCGCACAGAACCATTACACTAATCAAGCTCGATGCTCTTCCCAAGACTTCTTTGGGCACCATCAAGGTGATCAGCGTACCCATTTTGATATTCACAAATGCGGAGCCTATTCCATTCACAAATACACAAATGACTTGCCAAACAAGCGGAATGCCAAACGCAAACATCCCGATTCCGATGCTGAACAGACTAATGCCGCAGCAAATGTAAATAATCGCATCGTATCGATTCAAATAATTAATACAGAGGGACCCAAGCAAAATCCCGATAAAAAAGCTGATCTCGAGCAGGGCCAATTCGGTAACATTGGAAACGATCAGTGGCAGCAGGATCGTTTCTGGAGCCGTCAAAAAATTGAGGATGGTAAAATAAATCATGCAGTTTCGCAGAAAGTCATGCTTCGTAATCGCATGGATTCCATCCTTCAAATCCGTCATGATCATCTTGGCTGTAAACTCACTGACAGTAGAAATGACAAGCTCTTTCTCGTTAATCCATAAAACAATCAGAGCACCCAATAAATAGGTGGCGGCATTCAAAATAAAAGCATATTCCATTCCAAACGCGATCAACCCCGCTGCCAATGCCGGAGCCGCCAAACTGACAATCGTTTGAATCATCTGCGATAAGCTTTGGGCCTGCGTCATATGGTGTTCGGGAACCAGTGTCCGTATCGCTACCGTCAGTGCAGGCCTGAAGAAGGCACTGACGGTGGTCAGCAGAACGGCAATGATAATCAGTGCAGCAGGATGTAGCCGATTAAACAAAAACAACAGGACGATGCACAAAATGAGCGCGGCTCTCAATAAATGCGAAACGACCATGATCCTCTTTTTATTTCCTCGGTCAACAATAACGCCTGCGAACAATCCGAATATGATCAATGGAATGGTCTCCGCTGCCAATAAAATCGACATTAACAAAGGACTTTCCGTCAAAACCTTCATTAGCCAAATAAGCGCTAATCGATACACTCCATCTCCCATATTCGAGACAAATTGCGAAAAGATTAAATAGCGATAACTTTTCAAGCTCAGCAACGCCCGAAAAGATACCTTTTCATTAACGCTTACTGGCTGTTCCATCTCGATCATCCACTCCCAATACGAACGCTACGTGTGGTACACCTGCACTTCTTTATTTAATTCGCTTAACCATCTATACCCTAGTTCGAGCTTTTGATAGAAGTCAGGTTCTTCTTTCAACAATAAAATACCGAGGCTGGTCCCGCTGTGTGCCACAACCGTACCTAACCCACCAATTTTCTCGTTAATCTCCATGACTTCCGGCAATAGCTTCTTAGGCAGAATTTTTTGATTCAAGATCGCACTTCTGGACGACACGGCACCTATCGTGTGGACATCTCTTTCTCTGATCGCTTTCGTAATTTTTTGCAGCAACACGCTGTACTCCATCTTTTCTTCGTGGGTATAGGGCTTTGTTCGCTTATTGAACTCAACAGTATCGATGGTTCCTCCCTCATCAATACTTACAATGCATAATGCCGGGAGTTCCCCGATGTATTCTCGCAATCTGACTTCTTTATGGTAGTAAGAAACGGAACCTTCATACATCACGCCATCCGTCGGCTCAATACTCGACAAAAACCACTCTAGTAGTGAAGGCTCAATGTTTATATGAAAACAATCCCCAACCGCTCGGGAGGCAGCCACCAAATCTGCTGATGAGCTTGCCAAGCCTTTTCCAACCGGAAGTTCGGAGTTGATCTCTAAAATTCCACCCGCTGGCAATCCATAGTGTTGAATGATTTTTTCGACCAACCTTTTTGATTTTTGCTTGGAGCTTGGCACGATGACGATCTCCTGTAAGCTTGGAATCGAATAAAAAGTAGCGTAAGATGCATTTTTGATAGGCAGAGTCACCAGAAAATCCAGATTATTTTCCTCTACAATCCCCTGCAGAAGTTCCCCAAAAGTACCGACAGAAACACCGATACCTACGTCATTCGTATTAGGAAAACGACTAATGGAACTAGTCTTGATCATGCTCATAGTGGCCCCCCGTTTACACGAATATGATTTGGTGCTGATTCTCCTATCTCTATCGCTTCCGCAGGACGATAGCGCTTCATGAAGTAATCGAAAAATTCAATTTTGTTGAATTGACTTTTATTCGTACTAACAAAGACTCCCATTTGTTTTTCTGGCAGGAACCACATAAATGAGTGAAAGCCGATGACCTCTCCTGCCTTCGCCAAAATATTCTCATGTACGTATTCTGGGTGGAATTTTGCTGTAAATCCATACCCTGTATATGTTCCTTTTGGATGAAGAACTGATTTACTGGAGAACATTTTTTCTATCGTATCTGCCTCTAAAATGTTTTCTTTGCTATCAGCACCTCCACGTAACAGAGCCAGCATAAATGTGCCAATATCGTGCCCCGTGGAAAGCATGCTGCCGTCTGGTGAGATCGCAGGGCTGAAATCGTACTTTTGCACGGCCTGATACCCCAGATCATAGCCTGTGGCCATTTTTGCCTGTAATTCTGGTTGTAGTAGAAAACTGCTATTTGTCATTTCGAGAGGCGCAAAGAAATGCTCACTTACATAATGATCAAAGGAAACGCCCGTAACTCTTTCCACGAGGTAACCCGCCAGCATAAAGGCAAAATTCTCGTTCCCAAATTGTTCGCCAGGTTTGTATACCACGGTTGGCATATAGCGGTGAATATACTCTCGTAACGTTAGGGAGTCACGCCCGCCAAAATTATAGCTTTGATCATTTCCCGCGTCCGGCGAGTCAAACCCTGTTGTGTAGCTGAGTAAATGTTCTACCGTTAGTGGTCCCTCGACTCTTCTCGGTATTTCAATATCGAGGTATTGCTCAACATCCTCGTTCCATCCAATCAGCCCTTGCTCCACTAGCTTCATAATGGCAGCGACTGTTACGAGCTTGGAAATCGATCCTACCCTGACTACGGTATCGTCTGCACTCATAGGCACTTTCTCTGATAGATTGGCGTAACCGTAAGCTTTCTTCACTTTCACTTGGCCGTGCTGAACTACCACCGCAATTGCACCAGGAAGATCATTCATCATAGAAGAGTCGAAAAATCCGTCTATCACTGCTTCGAAATCTACATATTCTCCAGCGATTTCGTGGTCAGGACTGTTGCGCAATTTCATCATGCAGTGCTGGATGACCTCCCTTAGACTATCCTGGAGGCATGCCGTAAGTCGTTCGATGGTATCCGTTTTATACTGTGCCTCGCTGTAAGCGATCATAAAGCGAAAGCTCCCATTCAACACCACGCACTCAATGTCAATCTTGCATTCCCGGAACTGCTCCAGACTCATTGATTCTCCGCCTGAGCATGTGGACAATTGAATGTCGTCATCCTTGTCCTTCCGATCCATATCAAATTGTCCCAAATAATTAAAGCTGACCTCAGGCTGTACATTCATGGTGGTGTTTAGCGATTTTGCAGACAAATATTTCAATACACCGTAGTGAATCCCTTTATGTGGGATTCGCCGTACCTCTTTTTTGATTTTCGGAATGATAGCTGACGGATTCATTTCGTTCCCGACGTCAACCATTACTGGATATTCACTCGTGAACCATCCTACTGTGCGGTTCATGTTCAGATCTGGTAGAATCGATTCCCTACCATGCCCTTCCATATTCAAAGCAAGGCAATCGATATTCGCCCATTTTTTGAAGGCCATTCCAATAGCAGCCAACAAAAGCTCATCGATTTCCGTCTGATAGGCACGATTGGCTTGTTTTAGCAATTCCTCGGTTTGCTGCTGATTCATTATGACCGTTTTCGTCCTGGTTGTTTTCCGAAGAGGTTTTTGCTCAGCGTAATCCGTTGGCAACGTTAGCGTATCCCTCTCCTCGATGCGGATCCAATATTCACGCTCTTGTTCGAGTCTTTGGCTATTGGCATACTCGTTCAATTGTTGCGCCCATAATTGGAAGGAATCACTTTTTAAAGGCAAACGCATCTCTTCGTTACGGAGGAGCTGCCCATAAGCTGTTTTGAAATCGTCGATTAAAATGCGCCATGATACCCCGTCTACGACTAAATGGTGAATAGCAATCAGCAAGTGATCGCCATCCGGGCATCGGAATAACCCCAGCCTCATTAATGGGCCATCAAAAATGTGAAGCCTTGATTGAATTTCACTGCATTTCAAGTCCATCGCTTGTTCGAGCTCGGACCCGTTCTTGTCTTGATAGTCCCAAATCTCCAGACTATACATGCCGCTAGTGTTGACGCCTCGATTGTAAACTTCATAGCCGGTAGTGGTCTCGCGGAAAATCATTCGCAGAGCATCATGGTGTTGTACCAGCTTATCGATGACTTTGCGAACCAGCCCTTCGTCAAAACGCTCTTTGCGGTACAACACAAAGGATTGGTTATAGTGATGGAGATGCTGGCTGTGTTCTTGCATCAACCAATGTTGAATCGGTGTCAGTGGTACAACGCCTTCCATATCCTTCTGGTCAATTTTTCGATTCAATGGTTTCAGTTTTGTACTCAGTTCTGCAATCGTTGGATATTTGAAAAGATCCCGAATTTCCATTTTGTATCCCAAAGCTGCCAATTGCGAGGAGACTTGAATCGATTTGATAGAATCGCCACCGAGCTCAAAGAAATGATCCATAATCCCAATCTTTTTCTCATGTAAAATGTCTTGCCACACAGCTACCAGTAGCTTCTCGGTGTCCGTTTTAGGCTCCACGTATTCCCTTTCACTCTGCAAGACGATGTTGATATCCACTAGCGCTTTTCGATCAATCTTTCCATTCGGCGTTACTGGTATTTCCTCTAGCTGAACAAAATGGGATGGGACCATAAATGCCGGTAACGACTTCCGCAACAATTCTCTCAATACGTTCGATTCCACCGAATCTGCCGCTACATAGAATGCAATCAGCCTTTTTTGACCAGATTCATCCGCTCTTGCAATAACGATGGCCTCGCGAATATCGCCCATTCTTCGTAATTCCGCTTCGATTTCTTCCAATTCGATTCGATTCCCACTTATTTTCACCTGATTATCCGATCGCCCTAAAAATTCAATATCTCCGCTTGGGAGCCAGCGAGCCATATCCCCTGTCTTATACATGTTTTCGCCGGTACAAAATGGATTGGGAACAAATTTTTCATTCGTCAAATCTGGCTGCTTGAAATATCCTTTTCCTACTCCCAAGCCTCCAATATACAGTTCTCCCGGGACACCTACAGGCTGCACATGAAGATTGGCGTCCAAAATGTACATCTTCACTCCTGGCAAAGGCTTGCCAATCGGCAAAAATTTGTAATCCTGCTGGTCAACTCTTTCATAATAGGAGGAATCAATAGTTGCCTCCGTCACTCCATAGCAGTTTAAGATTCTCATTGTGCTTCCGTATCGATCGACAAGCTTGTGAAAAGCATGTAACGGGCATTGATCCGAGCCAAGAATCAATATTTTCATGAAGTCTATGTTGAGTCCGTTTTCGTAGACATAGTCCATGAAAGGAAGCACCAGGACGGGAGTCGAGTCAAACAAATTAATCTCATGCTTTTCCATCAGGTGATAAAGGCGCTCCAAATCTACTCTCGCATCTTTTGGGCAAATAACCAGCTTCCCACCGTATAACAGACATCTCATATAATCACCAGTAAACACATCAAAAGAAAAACTTGCCCATTGCAAACTCCTGACTGGGAATTCATCCAGCTTGTATTCTTGTTTCCATCCGTGTGCAAGCGAATGAAGCTGGCGGTGTTCAATCATGACTCCCTTTGGCGTTCCCGTAGTGCCTGATGTATAAATCACATAAGCAAGCTGATCAAGCTGAACAGGTAACCCCAGATTCGTATTCTCCTGATGATAGGACTCTTCATCGTCAAGCATGATCATTTTTTTGTCAGCATTCACTTTATGGCGTACCGACTGATGCAGCAGCAAAACTTCTGCTCCCGAATGTTCCAGCATGTATCGTATCCGCTCTTCCGGGTAATCAGGGTCAATCGGGACGTAGGCTCCACCCGCTTTCAAAATGGCCAATACGCCAACGACCATCTCTATGGACCGTTCCGCGATGATCCCCACCAATTGATTGGCACAGACGCCCTCAGCTACCAATGTCCGCGCCAGCTGATTGACCCGTTTATTCAGTTCTGAATAAGACAGTTCTTGCTCTTCAAAAGCGAGAGCAATTCGATCCGGTGTTCTCTCCGTTTGTTCCTCGAATAATTCGATGATCGTTTTATGCTCATCCCCATTGGTAAAAGAAACTTCCTTATAGGCAGAGATCATTGCCTGTTTTTCTTCCACGGACAATAATTCGATATGCTTGAAATGAATATCTGGTTGATTGGCTACCTGTTCGATGATGTTGCCCAAATATCTGAGCATCCGTTGCACCGTTTCTGGCTTAAATAAATCCGTGCGATATTCGACAGTTAAACCCGCTCCATTTTCTAGTTCCACGCATACGAGCGATAAATCGAAATTCGTCATGGAATTATAGGATTCAACTGCTGTCATTTCCAAACCGTTTATTTTATTTTCCTCTTCTACTTTTTCGATATATTGGAACATAAAAGAAAAAATAGGATTGCGGCTAACATCTCTTTCCGGGTTAATTTTTTCGACTAATTTATCAAATGGATACGCATGATGCATGTAAGACTCCAGTGCTTGCTGTCGCCAAACATGCAACGCCTCGATAAAGGTATGCTCCTGATTGACTTCCAGTCTCAAAGGGAGTGTATTAATAAAAAATCCAATGACCTGTTCAATATCTATGTGATTCCGGCCAGCCTCTGGGGTACCGATGATGATATCCTGTTGATTGGTCAGCTTGGACAGCCAAATGCCTATCGTTGATAAAATCACCATAAACATGGAGGCATCATGCTGCTGCGCAATCTCTCGCATTCGACCAAACGTTTTTTCCGAAATCCGATAAGTTTCCAGTGCCGAAAAATACGTTTGTACAGGCTGGCGCTGAAAATCTGTCGGCAAGTCCAATACGGGAATCTCTTTTTCAAATGTCTTCAGCCAATACGCTTCTGATTCTCCTAGCTCTCCATGTTGAATCGATTGATTTTGCCAGACTGCGTAATCTTTATACTGAATGCTCAATTCCGGCAATTCGGGCTCTCTCCCTTGATGCAAGGATTCGTAGATGATGCCCAAATCCTTCATCAAGATCCCCCATGACCATTGATCACTGATCATGTGATGCATGTTCATTAACAACACGTATTTTTCTTCGGCAGCCTTGCATAGCTTCACCCGAAACAATGTATCCCTGTCAAAATCAAAGCTGGTTTCCGTCTCTTTTTGGATAACCAGATCAATCGCTTCTTGCTTCGACGCTTCGGACTCCTTGGAAAGATCGACAAATGCATAGGTGAAGTCATTGCCCGGCAGCACCTGTTGAACGGGACGCCCGTCTTTTAACAAGAACTTTGTTCGCAGCACTTCATGTCTTTTCACCAACAACCCGAAGGCCTGATGCAAAATACGCTCATTCAACGATCCCGTGATATGGTAGATCGTCGGCATGTTATAAGCCGTGTTCTCAGGCTCTAGCTGCTGAATGAAAAACAGTCTCCTTTGGGCATGTGACACCGGGTAATACGCTTGCCCATCTGCCTTGGGAATCGTAAATCGATCCTGTTGCATATAGCGCTCTCCTGTGGATAGGGCTTCCTCAGTATGAAACAGGGAAGATAACTCCCGAATGGTTCGATGCTCGAATAAGTCCTTGATGGTAACTTCTATGCCCATCTCTCTTTTCATGCGCAAACGAACCTGAATGGTTTTCATAGAGTGCCCGCCAAGCTGGAAAAAGTCATCGTCGATCCCGATGTCTTCTATGTTTAACACGGTACGCCAGATAGCTGCCAAGCTTCGTTCCAGATCATTGCGCGGAGCGACAAATGCTTCTGACTTCTTTTGAATCACGTCTGTCTCTGGCAATGCTTTTTTGTCTACTTTTCCGTTGCGATTCAGTGGCATCGCATCCAGGATGACGATACGCCCTGGAATCATATACTCCGGCAAGATCGTTCTGAGATAGGTTTGCAGCTCCTGTTCACTCTGCTGCTCATGCATGACCACATAGCAAACAATGCGATTCTGCCCATGTTCATCTTCTCGCGTAACCGCTACACACTGTCTCACCAGCGTGTGACGTAAAAGGGCGTTTTCTATCTCGCCCAGCTCGATGCGATGTCCGCGTACTTTTACCTGAAAATCAGCACGCGTAACAAATAGGAGTCTCCCATTTGGCAAAAAACGTCCCAAATCGCCTGTCTTATACAACCGTTCCGTTCTGCCCTGCAAAAATGGATTTTTTGAAAAGGCTAGCTCCGTGCGTTCAGCATCATGGAGATACCCCCGCCCTACGCCAGTTCCAGAAATGTAGATTTCCCCGACACACCCAACCGGAACGGGGCGCATCCATTTGTCCAGTACATAGTGCTTCATATTGGCGATCGAGCTTCCTAGGGCCACATAAGGATAATCATCATGGGCATACGAACGATCAATGATTTCGTGCATCGTATCATCGGAACACTCCGTAGCTCCATACGTGTTTACTACGATCACATCGGGATACAGGTCTTGCCACTTTTTGCATAGGGTTACTGGCAATCCTTCTCCCGTAGAAATCATGTATTGCAATTGAGGCAAAGCGTGCTGTTCCGGCGGGAGAGTCAGGGCAGCATTGTGCAATGCTTCTATCATCGCTGGTACCATCTGAATCACGGTGACACCATCTCGATTCAAGGCTTGGAGCAATGCATCCGGATCAGTAGCCGTCTCGTTGTCGTAAATCACAAGCTTTCCCCCTGCCATCAAAGGAGCGAGGAACTGCCACACCGATATATCAAAGCAATGGGAAGCATTCTGCACAACGATGCTGTCTGAATTCAATCCAAGGACATCCATTTTGGCGTAAAGATGATTCAGCATGCCACTATGCTCGATCATTGCCCCTTTTGGCATACCCGTGGAGCCTGAGGTAAAGAAGACGTTTGCCAAATCATCATGAGCATTGATGATCTCGGGATTCGATGTATCCGCCGCTTGCAAAGAAGGGATGTCTGCGCTTGACCCGTCCCCCTTGTTCAGGCAAAACACGACCGGCTTGTGCTCCAATCTATCTGCCAAGGTCATGCTCCGCGCTTGGAAACTCTCCTCAGTCAGTAAGACCTTCGCCTTGCTGTTAGCAAGGATGGTAAGAAGACGTTGATCGGGATGGGCTGTATCCAGCGGCACATAGGCCCCTCCTGCTTTCAGCACAGCCAGAATGCCAATCAGCATATCGATGCTTCTCTCTGCAAATAGGCAGGCAAGATCATTTCGTCCAAATCCTTGTTTTCGCAGCCAGTGCGCCAAGCGGTTCGAACCCTCATTCAATTCCCGGTAGGTGATGGATTGCTTCCAATCGATAGCAGCAACAGCGTCAGGATTGCGCCCCGCCTGCTCTTCTATCACTTGCTGCGCAAATGGCTCCATGCTACGATTCGACTTCGCAAAATTACCCATCACCTCTGTCATGATCCCTTGTTCTTCATCCGTCACGATGTTCAGATCGCTGATATTCCTGTCTGTCTCTTGGCAAATCTGCTCGAGCATATGGATGTAATGGGATTGCAGCCGTTCCAGATCGCTCTTGGAGGACGCATTCTCATGGAAGAATTGAATCTTTAAGGACTGCCCGACCGTTATGACTATCTCCACTGTTTGGAGGCCGCCGCGATAAAGCATGGCAGATTCCTGGTGATCTTCTACACCATTTCGTATTGTCAGTGTCGTTCCAAATATCGAATCCGTTTCGCGTACACCTGCATAGCTACGGATCATGTCTAGTGTGGCCCTTTCATGTTGCTGCAATTGTTCCCAGCCTTTCTGGACTTCCTTTACCACATCACGCACTTTTTGATTCGCATGCACGTTCAGGAAGACAGGTAAGCTGTGAGCCAGTGGCCCAATAATGGTATTCGCCTCTTTCCATGCTTCGGGTCTGCCAGAGACGGTAACGCCAATGACCAGCTTGTCCTCGCCACTGTACATATTCTCCAAGAGGAGCCAAGCAGCCTGAAAAATTGCCTCTACGGATACTCGCTGCTCGAATGCCATCCTTTTGATCGACGTGGTTAACGCTTCGGAAAGTACCGCGTTGCAACTGATCAAATGACTTGCTTCCTTTTGTACCCCTTGTACTGGATAAAACACATTCTCGCTTTCATAGCCGTGGAATTGATTTGTCCAAAAGCTTTTGACTTTGGAGCCATCTTGGCTTGACTCCCAAGCAACGTACTCTTTGAATGAGGCCCGCTGGTCAACAGATGGCTTAGTACCCCGTACCCGTTTCAGCCATTCCGCTACAAGAAGCTCGCGACTGGCATCGTCCATACATAATGCATGATGGGTCCAGATGAGGACAGCTTGATTGGTGTCCATCTGTAAAATCGATACTCGGATTAATGGCCCCTCCTCATACGCAATGGGCTCCTGATGGGATGTAAGCGTAGAGAGATACACTTGCTCTTGCTGTTCAGGTGATAATTCCCGTACATCGTTCCAGTCAATGGGAATGGGTAGCTCCTTCAATACGACTTGTACATGTTTATTTTTGAGCTGGCGGCAAACCATTCGCATCACCGGCGTCTCGCTGACTAATTCCTTCCACGTTTCCTGAACGCTTTCCGGTTCGAGACGGTGCTCGATGAGATAGCGCATGGTTGTCATCTTGTCAGGGCGTAATAATTCCTTTTGCACCATGGAAAGCTCTATGACTTCCAGTACGTTCTCTTTTGTTAAATGCTTCAAGCCAGTCCACCTCTTTCGCTACAGAAATAATTGTTCTAAATCATCACTGGTCAGGAATTGGCTGTTTAGATGACTGACAATCTCGCGGATTCTTTGATGCGGCTCGGCTGTCACACTTTCCAACAAGTATGCATAGTGGGTGCAAATCCGCTGCACGGTCTCCTTCTTGAATACATTCGCACGATAGGTAATGGTGCCATTTATGTGATCGTTAGTTTCAAGGATGCGGAATTGAAAATCAATCGTGGAGGGATATTCGTTCTCATTCATTTCAAATAAGAGTTGGGGCTCATGAGGTTTAGGAAAGGACGCTTGATGATAGTGGGCTTCTTTTAACTTGCTCTGTACTTGCAAAACCAAATCGCCAAATAGTGGATTGCCGGATAGATCCGCTCGTAAAAGCAAGGCGCTTGGGGCGTCCTCACACTCATCCCGCCCCGCACGAAATGCCAAAGCCAAATCCTCCTTCTCGGTTTCTGCATACAAAAGTACGAGAAATGCAGTCATGAATATCGCATAGGAAGAGGTATCCCAAACTTCAACGAGTTGAGCGATCCCATTCTCCTGCATGCATGACAATTCAAACGTCTCTTGCTCGAACTTCATAGAGTCAGTAGAGACCGAAGTGACGTCCTCTGGCAATATCTTGAGGGAAGGCAAATAGGCAAGACTTCTTATCCAATCGTTGGGCTGACCTGCATATACAAGGATGGTTTCTCCGTCATTTTTCAAAAGAGAAAGACTGGTGCGTTCAAAGTCGGCAACCCATTTAGCAATGGTTTCTTTATCCAAAATATCCGAATTGTACTCGAATCCTGCCAAGATATCATGATGGTTATCCTTTTCAACGACCAAACACAAATCATACTGGGATACATTTTTTCCAATCGGATAGGTGCTTACGGTAAGACCGTTGCTATCAAACGTATTTTGGGCATTACCCAGCATAATGGCTGCATTTTGCTTAATCGCTTTTTGATGGACGAAAGCCGTTGAAAAAAAGGACGCATATTTTTTATCGCGCTCATATTGCAACTCAGCTGCAATCAAAGAAATGGGATAGTTTTGATACTGTGAACATACAGACAACTCTTCATGAATCTGCTTTGCCAACTCACGTAGCGAGCTGTTCTTTGGTATTTTGATTCGCAGAGGAAGCATCACCATACACGGTCCCATGATCGTATGAAACTCTCTTTTTGGTCTGCCGTATCTCGGTACGCCAACAATGATGTCGTCTTGCCCAGTTATCCGATAAAGAAAAGCACTAAAAAGGGATAAATAAATGACATCGGTAGGATATTTGTTCTGTTTATGATAAGCAATCAACTCATCCCGGAGTTCGCGGGTAAACGTGAAGAATGATATCCCGCCTTTAAACGAAGGGGTACTCGGACGCTTTTTATCTGCCGGTAATTCAAACCTCTCTAGATTTCCGCCCAATTTGCTTTTCCAAAAAACTCTCGCAGCCTCGCCTTCTTGGCTGGCTATGTACTTCTGTTCCCACTCCACAAAGTCCGCGTATTGGTGTATTTGTGGTTGCAACTCGTGATCATTGCCCGTTATCAGTTGCTGGTAGATCATCGTAAATTCATCGAGCGTGAGCGAGACACTCCACCCATCAAAGCAGATATGGTGAAACTTGAAGCTTAAAATACTGCCGCTCCCTTTATAATCCAGCAATCTGCAACTGAATAACGGCCCTTCTTCCAACGTAAAAGGCTTGCTAAACTCTTGATGAAAATAGTCTCTAATCATCGCATCGTCCCAAGTAGCGGAAGACACATGTTCAAAATCCAATACGGGCTCGCTATATACTTTCTGGATGGGCTCGTCTTCCAAAACAAAAATGGAACGATAGATTTCGTGGCGTTTTACGATCTCGTAAAGAGCACGGAGCGTAACCGATACATCCAATCGACCTTCAAATCGGAACAAATACTGCTCCTGATAATAGGGACTCATTGGATAGACCAAATCGTGAAGATAGTAATCTTTTTGAGCCTCAGACAGAGGGATGGTTTTGACAAAGGTTTTATCCATCATTCGTAGTCTCCCCGATACGCAAGTGCGTAATGGTTGGGCATGCGGCTCTCACCAGCATGCCCCAACATCCGTAAACTCGCTAACTGAACAGTTCATTGAAATCATATTCTTCCACCAGGTTTATTTGAGACAAGCGCTGCATAGGATTGTCGATCATTTGACAGATAACATGCTTTAGCTGATCCAGTAACGCATTCATGGCATTCTCGCTGAATGCTTCCATGTTGTAATGTGCCGTTAACGTCAGTTGGTCATGACGCGTGGACAAAAATAACATCATATCCAATTGATCATCTTGAACAAAGTGGCTGCCTTCATACGTTTTGATTAACGATTCATCCAGAAAACGACGTAACGGACATTCCGTAAAGGTTATTTCATCTGATTCAGGCTGATTGTTCGATACGTGTTGTCCAATAAAAACAAGGGAATACAAATTCTTCTTATCGCCCGTGACAGCTAACTGATCCTCTACGACCAAATTGTACGGATACTCTTGATTCTCGTACGCACCGTATGCAGTTTCTCTTGTTCTGTTCATCATTTCTAGTACGGTCGGGTTGCCAGACAAGTCTGTACGCATGGCAACCGGATTGATTAGCGGACCAATAATTCCTTCAAGGTCCGTCTGCGTACGGCCAGATAATGTCGATCCGACAGTAAGGATGGTTTGATCCGTGAGAAGTGACAGCCAAATGTTGATCGCTGTCAGCAGGCTCGTATAGACGGTACCACCAGCGATTCGAGTCAATTCCAAAAGCGCTTGTCCCGTTACTGGCTCAATGGGAAGCGATGCTACGTTTGAAATTCGGTTGCCGTGAGTGAGTGAATGTGTCTCTCGCGGTATGAACGGCGCATCTACATTTTGTTGCAGCTGTTTTAACCAATAGTCCCGTTGTCGGTTCAGTTCACCGTTTTGCAATCGTGTTTGCTGCCACAAGGTGTAGTCCATATAATCCAATGGTTTGGAAAACTCCTTTTGCACACCGCTCTGTACTTGTTGATAAATGTCCGCGAGATCATGGATAAACACATCTAACGACCAGCCATCAAATCCAATATGATGAGCACTCAAGATAAGGAAATGCTTCAATGGTGTCATCCGATACAAAGTCATCCGGAAGAAAGACTCTCGTGAAAAATCAAATGGCTTGTACAAAGTGGATTGTAAATCGGCTGTGATTCGCTGTTCGCCTTCCGTCACAGATAACGCTGACAAATCTACAAACGCATTCTCCACCTCAAGGTCGTCATGCACTTTTTGATACAATTGCCCTTCGTTTTCTATAATCGTCGTGCGCATGATTCTGTGACGTTCAAACATGAGGCTCATAGCCCTGTGCATAGAATGACTGTCAACGGGACCCGCTACTTCAAAGAGGTAAACCCCTCCTACTGCTTCTTGGTCACTGAATTTTGCATGAAACCATTGTCTTCTCTGCCCATGGGATACTTCGAATAAGGAGACCTCTCTCTGATTTTCCACTCGCGATACTTCATGGATGCGGGTATTCGCCTCGCTGCCTTGCTTAATCTCAGATATACGAGCGGCAATCGCTTCAATGGTTGGAAACTCAAATATTGTGCGCAACGGTATGTCCATCCCAAAAACGATTCGCATGCGGGAAATGACTTGCGTAGCCAATAAGGAATGTCCCCCTCTATCAAAGAAGGAGTCCCTGATCGAAATCTGATGCACTTGCAATATATCGCACCAGATGGAGTGGATAAGCTCCTCAGGTATCGTGCGCGGCTCGATGATCGAGAAATCGTTTGGTTTCATGACTGGTAATTCCAGCTTATTTCGATCAATTTTTCCACTCGTGGTTTTGGGAATGCTGGCCAACTTCATGAAATAAGTTGGAATCATATAAGCAGGCAAATGCTCCTTCAGGAATGTCCGCCATTCGTTTACATCCCCGTCCCCCACGATATATGCAGCCAATTCGGTAGCTGACCTGTCGTTTTTAACAGAAATAACGGCTGCTTCACGAACGGACGGATGTCTGCTTAATGTGGATTCAATTTCACCCAATTCCACCCGCATGCCTCTGATCTTGATTTGATTATCTTGTCTGCCTACGAATTTGATGTTGCCCGAAGGCAGGAAGTACCCCTTGTCACCGGTTCGATATATCCTTTCCCCTGGTACAAACGGATTCTCCATAAATACTTCTTGGGTTTTCTCCTGATTATGCAGATAGCCTCTGGCCAATCCAAGGCCACCAATATACAGGTCGCCGATGACACCAATTGGGACGGCCTTCATATTCTGATCAAGCACATAGATTCTGTTGTTATCAATCGGCTTGCCTACACTCACACAATCCTTTTCCAGCGCGTCCATTGGCGAGCATGTGTATATGGTGGAGTCGATCGAAACTTCTGTGGCCCCCCATGTATTATGGAGCTTGGCATTTAGCATTTGATAAAACTTGCCCACCGTTTCGGGTAATAGTGCCTCACCACTGGAGATGACATTTTTTAATTTGTGCAAGTTGGCTGCATCCTCTGGCGTAAGGGCGTCCACAAACATATTGAGCATGCTCGGTACAAATTGAATGCACGCAACCTGATAGTGTATGGCAGCCTGGATAATTGCCTCAGGGTCCCGATGCAGCCATGGTTCCAAGAGTGATATCCGTCCCCCTACAGACAATGGCCAAAAAAACTCAACGGCTGCATCATCAAATGTTAACGTTGTTTTTTGCAGAACAGACTCGCCCTGCTCCAAGCCATGTTGGCGCTGCATCCATAACATGCGATTTACCCAACCATAATGGTGGTTTTCCACGCCTTTCGGATTTCCCGTCGAGCCTGACGTGTAATATATCGAGACCAAATCTGTCGGCTTAACGGTTTGCTCCGGCAATCCCTCTGGCATGCTTGCTATTTTTTCCTTTTCCGCTTGGGAATCTATCCATCTAACATGAGTGGCTTGTCCAAACAGGTTCATGAACTCCGGCTCAGATATACAAATGTTGGTTTTGGAGCCCTCCAACAGTTTCGTCATCCTCGCTTGCGGCATCTCTGTATCCAAGGGGAGAAATGCTCCGCCAGCTTTTACGATGCCGAGGATCGATATGACAAGCTCAATGGAGCGATTCATACAGATACCGACAGGCGTATTGGGTCCAACACCCAGCATCATCAGGTAGTGCGCCAACTGGTTAGAACGTCTATCCAATTCTTGATAAGTAATTTTTTCACTGCCATATTCAGCTGCGATGAGTTCCGGTGTCTTTTTTGCTTGTTCGATAAACAAATCATGTAGGCATGTATTCTCCGGAATGGCGACTGCTGTATCATTCCACTCCACGAGGATTTTGTGGCGTTCTTCCTCGCTCAACAATTCTAGCAAGGCCATCGGCATGTCCGGTGCGTTCACAAGCTCTTGCAACCAATTCGCGAAGTGGTCTGTCATTTTTTCAATCGTGGATGGATCAAATAAATCTGTGTTGTAAATCATGTTCATTACGAGACCGTCCTCAGATTCACCCATGGATAACTGAAGATCAAATTTCGCCACATTGATCTGAACCGGCATTTTTTCCAATTGCCCACTGGACGAATGATAGACATCCGCTTTCATTTCCGCCCATGTAAACACCGTCTGAAATACCGGGGAGTAGCTTGTATTGCGTTCCAGTTGTAGTATTTCTACGATTTTTTCAAACGGGACATCCTGATACTCCTGTGCCTGTAACGCTTTTTCTTTTACTTGGGCAAGCAATTGCTTGAACGTTGGGTTGTCTTGGAGGTTAGCCCGGTAGACGAGCGTATTGACGAAAAAGCCAATCAAGCCTTCGATTTCCTTTACGTTTCGGTTCGCTATGGGGCTACCCACCAAAATATCAGTCTGTCCGGTATATCTCGATAAAAAGGCTTGGTAAGCGGCCATCAGGGTCATGAATAAGGTGGTATTCTCTTGCCGACTGAGCGCTTTCAGCTTTTCAAGCAGTTCGGATGCCAGTACAATTTTATGCATACTCCCGGCATAGGTTTGAATGCTCGGTCTTGGTCGATCAATCGGCAATTGCAAGACAGGAAGCTCCCCAGACAACTCCGCTTTCCAATAATCCAGTTGTTGGCTCATCACCTCATCCGTCAGCCATTCGCGCTGCCATACCGCGAAATCCGCGTATTGAATCGGCAATTCTCCCAGTTTCGCACGTCCTCTGCTCTCTGCTGCCTCGTAAAAGGCCAGCCATTCTTCCAATAAGATATCCTCTGACCAGCCATCCGTGATGACGTGATGCATCGTACAAAGCAAAAGGAACTGATCCTCTTCAACGACGATTAACTTGGCTTGAATCAAAGGTCCCCGCTGTAGATCAAACCGTTTATCTGCTTCCTGCATGATAGTATCGTGGATTTGCTCTTCTTTTTCAGCGGCAGATCGATCTCGTAGATCAATCACGGGCAACGTTCGATACACATGGGGTTCAATGACCTGGAAAGGTTGACCCCCGTCATTCGAAAACACTGTGCGCAAGATGTCATGGCGTTGAAGTAACGCATTCCATCCTGTTTCCAACGCCTGCACATTCCACTCCCCGGTTAAGCGCCACATGTGAGGAACGTTGTACGCCGTACTCTCCGGCTCTAATTGATGTAAAAACCATAGTCGCTGCTGGGCATGCGATAACGGTAGCCTTTCTCTATGCGAGGCTTTCGCAATAGCTGGTGTCCGTACTCGTTTGCCATCCCGGCCCAGCTCCATGATTTTGGCATCTAGGCTTGCGATCGTCGGGCATTCAAACAGGATGCGCAACGGGATAGACAGATGGAAGGCTTCCTGCAAGCGGGAAATGACCTGCGTCGCAAGCAGCGAGTGTCCGCCCAAATCGAAAAAGGAATCGTGGATACTCAAGCATTCTGTTTCCGTTTTTAAAACGTCATGCCAAATGGATGCGATCCGACTCTCTGTATCCGTACGTGCTGCGACAAATTCATCCTTCATCGTGCGCATATCTGGCAGCGGCAGTGCTTGACGGTCCACCTTCCCGTTAGCTGTAAGCGGGAAAACATCCATTTTCACAAAATAGGAAGGGACCATGAAAGACGGCAATTGTTCACCCGCATACCGTCTCCATTCATCGACATCCCCGTCACCCGCGATATAAGCAATCAGACGTTTATCATCCGCTCCATAATCATGTACAAGGACGACGGCGTCTCTAACGCTCTCATGCTGGCTGAGGACAGCTACAATCTCACCGAGCTCGATCCGGTTTCCTCTTATTTTGACTTGATGATCTTTTCGCCCGATAAATTCGATTCCACGCCCCGGCACATATTTCACCAAGTCGCCCGTCCTGTATAACCTCGCTTTGGGGTCTTGTTGAAACGGATGTGGAATAAATTTCTCTTCGTTCATCTCTGGTCGATTCCAGTATCCGAAAGCCAGTCCCTTGCCTCCCACATACATTTCCCCTACGAGACCGTCAGGAACTACCTTTACCATTTCGTTTAAGATATAGATTTCTGTACCATCGATCGGTTGACCGATCGGAACGGAGTGCTGAATTGCGCTCTTATTTTTTATAGGATAATAGCAAGTAAATGTCGTGTTTTCTGTCGGGCCATACCCGTTAATTACTAGTGTATCTGGTAACATGTCCAAGGCACGTTGCGCATGCTTGGCAGACACGATGTCGCCACCAGCCAACAATTGACGCACTCCGATTAAATCTTTGATCCGGTAATCGATCATTTGATGAAAGACGCCCGCGGTTAGCCATAACGTACTGATTTTTTCATCACGCAGCACCTGTCCCAACTCTTCCAGAGACAGACCGGGAAATGGATAAATCACCAATTTCGCGCCATTTAGCAAGCCCCCCCATATTTCGAAGGTCGCTGCATCAAAGGAGATGGACGCGAGTTGCAGCATGGTTTCATCCGGTGTGAGTGATACATAAGAGACTTGCTTCGTAAGGCGGATCACCCCGCGATGTGGGATGAGCACCCCTTTGGGATTTCCTGTCGAACCAGATGTATACATTAAATAGGCAAGGCTTTCTGAAGTTGTACTCTCACCTAGATTTACATCGGATTCCTTGCTGATCTCGCTGGCGTCCAGATCAGGACAAACGATTTTCAAACTTTCTGGCAGTCTGGATATCAAGCTTTCCTGTGTCAGTACAATGGAAATGCTTGCATCTTGCAGCATATAAAGCAATCGTTTCTCGGGGTAGGCAGGATCAAGCGGGACATAGGCACCGCCTGCCTTTAAAATAGCAATCATACTGATGATCATTTCAAACGAGCGATCCATATACAAGCCAACTCGGCTATCTGCTCCAACCCCACACGATTTTAAATAATGTGCCAATTGATTCGCTCTGCTATTCAGCTCTTTATAGGACAGGCTAATGCCTTTGTATAACAATGCAGTGGCGTCAGGATGAAGCTCCACTTGTTCTTCAAATATGGTAGGGATGGAATCCTGCGTGGAGACTGTAACCCTGTTGTGATTCCATTCGAGCAAGAGTTTGTGTCGTTCTTCCTCGTTTAACAATTCCAGCAAGGCCATCGGCACATCCGGTGCGTTTACAAGCTCTTGCAACCAATGCGCGAAGCGGTCTGTCATTTTTTCAATCGTGGATAGATCAAATAGATCTGTGTTGTAGATCATGTTCATTACGAGACCGTCCTCAGACTCACCCATGGATAACTGAAGATCAAATTTCGCCACATTGATCTGAACCGGCATTTTCTCTAATTGCCCACTGGACGTGCGATAGACAACTGCTCCCATTTCCGCCCATGTAAACACCGTCTGAAATACCGGGGAATAGCTCGTATTGCGTTCCAGTTGCAGCATTTCTACGATTTTTTCAAACGGGACATCCTGGTACTCCTGTGCCTGTAACGCTTTTTCTTTTACTTGGGCAAGCAATTGCTTGAACGTTGGGTTGTCTTGGAGGTTAGCCCGGTAGACGAGCGTATTGACGAAAAAGCCAATCAAGCCTTCGATTTCCGTTATATTTCGGTTCGCGATTGGGCTACCTACTAAAATATCAGTCTGTCCGGTATATCTGGATAAAAAGCCTTGGTAAGCGGCTAGCAGGGTCATGAATAAGGTGGTATTCTCTTGGCGACTGAGCGCTTTCAGCTTTTCAAGCAGCTCAGATGCCAGTACAATCTTGTGCATACTTCCGGCATAGGTTTGAATACTTGGTCTCGGTCGATCAATCGGCAATTGCAAGACAGGAAGCTCCCCAGATAGCTCCGCTTTCCAATAATCCAGTTGTTGGCTCATCACCTTATCTGTCAGCCATTCACGCTGCCATACCGCGAAATCCGCGTATTGAATCGGCAATTCTGGCAGCTCTGCACGTGTTCCACTCTCTGCTTCCTCGTAAAGAGCCAGCCATTCTTCCAATAAGATATCCTCTGACCAGCCATCCGTGATGACGTGATGCATCGTGCATAGCAAAAGGAACTGATTCTCTTCCACGATGATTAACCTGGTTTGAATCAAAGGCCCTCGCTGTAGATCAAACCTTCTGTCTGCTTCCTGCATGATAGTATCGTGGATTTGCTCCTCTTTTTCAGCGGCAGATCGATCGCGTAGATCAATCACCGGCAACGTTCGATACACATGGGGTTCAATGACCTGGAAAGGTTGCCCCCCTTCATTCGCAAACACTGTGCGCAAAATGTCATGGCGTTGCAGTAGCGCATTCCATCCTTTTTCCAGCGCCTGCACATTCCACTGCCCGGTTAACCGCCACATGTGAGGAACGTTATAAGCCGTACTCTCCGGCTCCAACTGATGCAAAAACCATAGACGCTGCTGGGCATGCGATAACGGCAGCTTGTCCCGATGAGTGACTCTCGCAATAGCTGGTGTCCGTTCTCTTTTGCCATCCCGGCCCAGCTCCATGATTTTAGCATCTAGGCTTGCAATCGTTGGGCATTCAAACAAGATGCGCAACGGGATCGACAGATGAAAGGCATCCTGCAAGCGGGACATGACCTGCGTCGCAAGCAGCGAGTGTCCGCCCAAATCGAAAAAGGAGTCATGGATGCTAAGACGCTCCACCTTTACTATTTCCCGCCAAATCTCTGCGATCCGATTCTCTGTATCCGTACGTGGTGCGACAAATTCATCCTTCGTCGTGCGTATTTCTGGCAACGGCAATGCTTGACGGTCTACCTTCCCGTTGGCTGTAAGCGGGAAAGCGTCCATTTTCACAAAATAAGAAGGGACCATATAAGGCGGCAATTGTTCACTCGCATACCGTTTCCATTCATCTACATCCCCGTCTCCCGCGATATAAGCAATCAGACGTTTATCATCTGCTCCATATTCATGGACAAGGACGACGGCTTCCCTTACACTCTCATGCTGGTTGAGAACAGCTACGATCTCACCGAGCTCAATCCGGTTTCCTCTTATTTTGACTTGATTATCTTTTCGACCGATAAATTCGATTCCTCGCCCCGGCACAAATTTCACCAGATCGCCTGTTCTGTATAATCGCACTTCGGAATCTTGTTGAAAGGGATGGGGAATAAATTTCTCTTGATTCAACTCCGGTCGATTCCAGTATCCAAAAGCCAGTCCCTTTCCCCCCACATATAATTCGCCCACAAGACCAACAGGAACGAGCTTTTGCTTATCGTTTAGGATAAAGACCTCCGTATCATTGATGGGTCGACCGATTGGAACGGAATGTTGAATCTCACTCTTCTGTGTTATGTGATAAAAGCAAGTAAATGTCGTGTTTTCTGTCGGGCCATACCCATTAATCACCAGTGTCTCTGGTAACATGTCTAAAGCTCGTTGCGCATGCTTGGCAGACACGATGTCGCCGCCAGTCAGCAATTGACGCACGCCTTTTAAATCTTCGATGCGGTAGTCGATCATTTGGTGGAAAACGCCTGCGGTAAGCCATAGCGTACTGATTTTTTCGTCACGCAGCACATGTCCCAACTCTTCCAGAGACAGACCGTGAAATGGATAAATCACCAATTTCGCGCCATTTAGCAAGCTTCCCCAGATTTCGAAGGTCGCCGCATCAAATGAGATCGACGCGAGTTGCAGCATGGTTTCTTCCGGAGTGAGGGTTACATAAGAAGCATGCTTCGTCAGTCGGATCACCCCACGATGGGGGATGAGCACCCCTTTCGGATTTCCTGTCGAACCGGACGTATACATCAAATAGGCTAGGCTTTCCGAAGTCGTGCTCCCGCCTACATTCGCATCTGATTCGTTGTTGATCTTGCTCGCGTCCAGATCGGGACACACGATTTTCAATCCGTCCGGCAGTCTGGACACCAGCCTTTCTTGTGTCAGCACAATCGAAATGCTTGCATCTTGCAGCATATAAAGCAATCGTTGCTCAGGGTAGGCAGGGTCAAGCGGGACATAGGCCCCGCCTGCCTTTAAAATAGCGACCATACTGATGATCATTTCAAACGAGCGATCCATGTACAAGCCAACTCGGCTCTCAGCTCCAACCCCGCACGATTGTAAATAATGCGCCAATCGATTCGCTCTGCTGTTAAGCTCCTTGTAGGTAAGGCTTGCATCTTTGTATACCAATGCAATGGCATCAGGATGAAGTTCCACTTGTTCTTCCAATAATGCGGTAATGGAATCTTGCATACAGCACCTCCTAATGATTACTCCACATTTCCAGCAGTTGTTTTTCTTCCTCTTCTGAAATCAGTCGCAAGCCTTCTATTGATTCCTCAGGATATGCCATCACTTGTTCGAGCCAATTCACAAAATGTCCGATCATTCGTTCTATGCTAGACGGATGAAATAAGTCTGTATTGTAGCCAAATGAAATCGTCAACGAGTGCTCTGAATTGACTTCTATGGAAATGGACAGATCAAATTTGGCAACCTTGATGGTGCTTTTCACTGGCTCAATGGTTCGATTTGGCCATTTCTTTACGTCTCTCAGGTGGGTCTGCATCGTAAAAATCGTTTGGAAGACAGGGGAGTAACTTGCATTTCGCTCTGGCTGGAGGACCTCTACGATTTTTTCAAAGGGCACATCCTGATTTTCTTGCCCGCACAATGTTTTTTCTTTGACTTGGGCGACCAATTGCCTGAAGCTTGGATTGTCTTCGACGTTTACTCTGTAAACCAACGTGTTTACAAAGCACCCGATTACCCCTTCCATTTCTTTTCGCGTGCGATTCGCAACCGGACTCCCTACTAAAATGTCTGTTTGTCCGGTATAGCGAGAGAGAAAGCCCTGATAGGCGGCCAGCAATGTCATGAACAGGGAAGCACCCTCTTGCTTGCTGAAAGCTTTTAGCTTTTCTAGTAACGCAGGAGCCAAATCGATATGCTGCATGTCCCCTGCATACGTTTGAATGGCTGGTCTTGGACAATCGAATGGCAACTGAAGCACCGTGAGCTCGTCTGCAAGCTCCTTTTCCCAATACGCCACTTGCTCTTTCATCGTCTCGTCTGATAGCCATTGTCTTTGCCACACAGCAAAGTCCCCGTATTGAATGGATAACGGTGGCAGATCGGCAGGCGTTCCGCTGACTGCTTCTTCATAAAATGCCATCCATTCGTCCAACAAGATATCCTCTGACCAGCCATCGAAGACAATATGATGGACGGTACAAAGCAGAACATACTCCGATTCATCCTGCTTAATCAGCTCGGCTTCAATCAACGGTCCTTGACTCAAGTCAAATACGCGATCAGCACTCCGTTGAATACAATGCTGGACCTGCTGTTCTCTTTCATCCGCGGAGATGCTACTTACATCAATGACGGGTAGTGCTCTTGGCTGATGCGGCTTAACGAGTTGAACAGGGACGCCATTTTGTTTTGCGAATACGGTACGAAGCATTTCATGACGCTCAATTAATTGGTTCAATCCTTTTTCTAAGCCGGCAACATCCCATGAACCGCTTAAGCGCCATACATAGGGAATGTTATAGACGTTGCTTCCGGGTTCGAGTTGGTCAAAAAACCACAACCGGTGCTGCGCAAAAGATAACGGGATCGGTTCCGTTCTATCCACTTGCAGGAGTGCAGGCAATGGAACCATTTTTTCACCTTGTCGCAATTCAGTTATCCGCTTAGCCAAGCCCTCAATGGTCGGGCAATCAAAGATCGCTCGGAGAGGTGGATGCTGACCAAATACTTCTCGTATGCGCGATACAACCTGTGTTGCCAACAGGGAATGTCCACCCAATTCAAAGAACGAATCAAATACTCCCATTTGGTTTACTTTTAAAATTTCACTCCATATGTGAGCGAGCAATTCTTCCGTTGAGTTTCGCGGCGCTGTGTAGTGATGACTGATAATGTGGATCTCAGGCAGCAGCAATGCTTTCCGATCCAATTTGCCACTCGAGGTGAGCGGCATTTCCTCCACCCGTACAAAATAAGAAGGAATCATATAAGGTGGTAATTGCTTCTGTAAATGACTTTTTAACGTCTCGACCTCTGATGCCCCACTGTAATAAGCAATTAATCGCTTGTCCCCCGGCTCATATTCATGGGCAATAATGGCAACCTCTCCTGCCCCCTGCTGCTTCCTCATAACCGCTTCGATTTCACCTAATTCAATCCGATAACCGCGAATTTTTACTTGATTATCCATACGCCCGATGTACTCTATATTGCCGTCTGCCATCCACCGCGCGTAGTCACCTGTTTTGTATAGCCTTTCAGATCGCTTGCCAAAAGGATTCGGGACAAAACGTTCAGCTGTTAACTCGGGCTTTCCGATATACCCTCGCGCAAGACCAATGCCCCCAATAACCAATTCGCCCATCACACCTATTGGTTGCAGGTCCCCTTCCCTATTGAGGATGTAAGCTTGAATATTATCCATAGGTTTCCCAATGGGGATTACCTCGCTATCGGCCTGGCAATCATAGTAGGTCACTTCAATGGTCGTTTCCGTAGGACCATACAGATTGGTGAGCGTCGTCTGATTCCGTTGCCCGATTAACCGATGAAAACGTTGAACCTGTTCCGTACTCAGAGCTTCCCCAGTCGTATAAACTCGCTGTAAAGTTTTGATTTCCTCAGCGCAATCCACGTTTTCTATATGGTCTAAAAAGATGCTGAGCATAGAGGGAACAAAATGAATATAGGTTATTTGGTGCTGGGCAACCGTTTTGACAATAGCCTCCGGGTCTTTCTCTGCTTGGGGAGCGAGGAAACATAGTTTGCTGCCAGTGAAAAACCACAGGACTAATTCCGTTACGGAAACATCAAAACAATAGGGAGTCTTTTGCAAGATGGTGTCATGCTCGTTCATGGGATAGCGATGGACCATCCAGTTCATCCGATTGACAACCGAGCGATGCTCGATCATGACTCCTTTCGGTGCTCCCGTCGAACCTGAGGTATAGATGACGTACGCCAAATTTTTCGAATGAGAAACGGACTCCAGATTCTCGCATTCTACATCCAGATCCGACCTATTCTCTTCCAACAACAGGACAGGTCCATTGAAATCAATCGCTGTCCTGAATTTCTCTTGCATGACGACGACCTTCGTATTGCTATCCTGAAGAATATAGGACAGTCTTTCTTTTGGAGCCGCTGTGTCCATCGGCATATACGCTCCACCCGCTTTTAGAATGGCAAGAATACCAATCATCATGTCGGGAGAACGCTCACTCATTAACCCTACTAATGTATCCGGCTTCACTCCCAGGTTTCGCAATTTGCTTGCCAGGAAGTTTGCCCGGTTGTTTATTTGCCTGTAGGTCCATTGCTCGTTGCCGAATACAACCGCCATTCGCTCTGGTGTCCGGGCAGCCTGCTCCTCGAAAATTTGATGGAGCGTTTTCTGATCATCAAAGTCAATAGCCGTGTCATTCCACTCTTGGAGAATTTGGCTCTGCTCAGAAGCGGTCAGCATAGGCATGGAATGAAGTGTCCGCTCACTATGCGTAAGAACGCTTTTCAGCAATTCAATATAATGTTGAAACATGCGGCGCATGGTAGATTCGTCATACAAATCCGTATTGTATTCCCAGTCAAGGCTTATACTTCCGTATTCATCCTTTGTTAAAAGGGAAGAAGCGAGCTCCTCGTGATTCGTCACTACGACGTTGATATCAAATTTAGCCGATCCGTTGCTAATGCCTTCGGTGAGTTGAATATTCAGATTGGATACAGGGAGATGAGTGACTTTTGCATCCTGGAAACTAAACATGACTTGGAATAGAGGGTTGCGGCTTTGATCACGCTTCAGTTTTAAGGCATCGACTACTTGATCAAAAGGAATCTCTTGATTCTCGTACGCTTCCAGGGCTGACCTCTTCACGTCTTGCAATACATCCCGGAATGTCATATTGTCGGTAAATTGCTGACGGATCACAATATTGTTCACAAACATCCCGATCAATTCTTCCGTGTCTTTCCAACGTCGATTCGCGATACCCGAGCCAACAATAATGTCTTCTTGATTGGAATAACGATGGAGCAAGGTTTGAAACGCAGCCATCATGACCATGAATAAGGTTGTGTTTGTTTTCATGCAGTAATCACGCAGTTGAAGATACAGTTCCTCCGGTATTAATTGGGTGAACATATTCCCGTGAAAGGTTTGATTGACTGGCCGTGGCCGATCAGTGGGCAATTCCAGAACCCCATTGGCCCCTTCCAATAGATTCTTCCAGTACGTTAATTGCTTGTTTTCTTTGCCACGCTTAAACAGCTCATTTTGCCATACGCAATAGTCTGCGAATTGAATCGGCAATTCAGCCAATGGAGACGGCTTATTTTCAAGATAGGCACTATAAAGCGTAAACAGCTCTTTTAAAAATTTGCGGAATGACCATCCATCATGAATCAGATGATGCTCCACAAACAAAATGACAGACTCCCACTCAGAAATCTTGTAAACAATCCAGCGCGCTAGTGGCAGCTTCGCGATATCAATCGGATTTTTGATCTCCCTTTGAATCAGTCGTTGGACTTCAGCAGCACGATCACTCTCAGGTAGGTGCGAAACATCCACAACAGGCAATTCCACATCGAATGGTTCAGAGATCACCTGATAGGGCTGCCCATTTTTCTCATGAAAAACGGTTCGGAATATTTCATGTCTGCGCACAAGCTCCGTAAAGCATTTATTAAGAATGGGGAGCTCCAGCATCCCACGCACTTTCATTGTGGCTTGAAAAATATAAGCCAAATTATTCGCGCTTAGCTGCTCTAAAAACCACACTCTTTCTTGGGAGTAAGAAAGCGGCAATTCTCGAACTCGTGACACCCTCTTGATGGCTGGGAATGCATCTCCTGCATTTACCTCATCTGCGGCAGTTACGATTGGCACGATGCTCCGAATCGTCGGATAGGCAAACAGAGCAGACAACGGAATCTCTTTCTTGAAAAGAGCACGGATTCTCGCAATCACCTGAGTCCCCAACAGCGAATGTCCGCCTAATTCAAAGAAATGATCCTCGACTCCAATCTCGTCGTATCCGAACAAATCCAGCCAAATATCCAAGAGCTTCGTTTCCCATTCTGTTTCCGGTTTTACATATTCCGTCGAAACATGCGGGCGAGTATTGCCTACCGCTGGCAGTGACTTACGATCAATTTTTCCGCTGGGAGTAAGCGGGAAAGCATCCATTTTCACAAAATACGCTGGAACCATGAACTCTGGAAGCTGAGCCTTCAGATAATCACGCCATTCTGTTACCGTGCCAGACCCGATCACATAAGCGATCAGCTTGTTATTTTCATAGGCGTCTTTTTTCGCCACAACGACTGCTTGTTCCACAGTCGAATGATTGCCTAACGTGACTTCAATTTCCTCCAGCTCAATTCTGTACCCTCTCACTTTTACCTGGCTGTCATTGCGCCCGATATACTCCAGGTTTCCGTCGGCCAAGTACCGAGCCAAATCTCCCGTTCGATACAAACGCGAGTCTGATCCTGGACAATACGGGTTGGAAATAAAACGTTCCTTTGTCAATTCAGGACGGTTCAAGTAGCCTCTTGCTACGCCTGATCCGCCGACATACAGTTCTCCGGCAACTCCGACAGGTTGAATTTGTAAATGCTCGTTCAACACGTACAACTGTGTATTGGCATTCGGTTTTCCAATGGGTATTTGCGTGTGCGTTTCGTCTGGATGGCATTGGAAGCTAGCAACCTCGACTGTCGTCTCTGTCGGCCCATACGTGTTGTATAAGCTTGTACCGTGCGGAATGGTCAATAGATCGATACACTTCGTAACAACATGAGGCGAAAGCACTTCCCCTCCAACTGTGACGTATTTCAAGGAGGATAACGCAGCAGAAGAATCCTGATTTTCTATATAATCCAATACGGCTTTCAACATAGACGGTACAAACTCAAGGTGGGTAATTCGATGCGTCTCGACTGCTTTCACAAGCAAGGCAGGGTCTTTCTCATCGCTGTTCGGAAGGATGTACAGGCTAGCACCTTTCAACATCCACCAAAAGAGTTCCCAAACAGAAGCATCAAAGGACACAGACGTTTTTTGCAAAAGCCTGTCCGTATGTAAAAGAGGACTGCGACTCTCCAGCGTCTGAAGAAAATTCATAACGGAATGATGCTCAATCATTACCCCCTTGGGATTTCCTGTCGAACCGGAGGTATAGATGACGTAAGCAAGATTGTGTCCGTTTACTTCGATTGCAGGTGGCTCCGTACTTTCATTCGACAATATTTCGCAATAATCCGACAACTTAACCACTTTTATTCCGTCAGGCACTTTCGTCGCAGACGCTTCATCCGCAATCACTATTTGTAAAGCCGCATCCTCCATAATATAGTGGAGTCTTTGAACAGGATAAGCAGGATCGATCGGTACATAAGCGCCTCCTGCTTTCAACACACCCAAGATGCTCACGAGCATTTCAATGGAACGCTCTTGGCATATTCCCACTAGCACTTCAGTCGTTACCCCAATCTTTCGGAGGTTATTCGCTAATTGATTTGAGCGGATATCCAATTCCCTGTAGGTCATCTTCTCTTGCTTAAACACGAGTGCAATGGCATCGGGATTCTGAGTGGCTTGGAAATCAAAGGCGGACAAGATTGTGTCAGGAACATTCGAGGGTTCATCATTCCTGCACCACTCGTCTACCAGTTCCCTCTCTTGGTTTTTGGTTATCAGTCTCAATAAATCGATAGGCGTTTCGACATGAGTGATTACTTGTTCGATCCAGTTGCAAAAGTTCTCGATCATTCGTCGTATCGTTTGTTGTGCAAACAAAAAGGAATTATATGTAAATGTTATGCGCATTCCCTCAGCCTCTTCGACATCAACACGCAGTTCTACATTTGCTAATTGGGAATCGACAAAAAGTTTGTTATCGTCATCCCCGGCTTTTCCTACTCGTAAAAAGGTATGAAATAATTTCGTAATTTCGGAGCTGCTAGCAAGCTTCTCCTCCACCCTATTCTCTTTGATTTCGTTCAACAGCTGCTTAAAATTCGTTGTTCCACCAACAATCACTCGACTTGCAAAAAAGGTAGGGCCATCACTCGCTATCGCACCGACCAAAATGTCGTTTTGCCCCGTATATCTGTAAAGATAGCTATGGTATGCAGCTAAGAGTAGCGTAAATATGTCAGTCTCTTCCTGCATGCAAAGTAATCTTGCTTGTTCCCCAACCGTTTTTGACAGATCAATCGATTGCGTCTCTTCTTCATAACGAGCATTCTTACGTCTCGGGAAATCAAACGGAAGCTGCAGCAATGGAGCCTCTTCTGCCAGTTGATTCACATGATCTTTCATGGCCATGGTTATCCTCCCTTTTTGAGCTTGATAATGAAGGGGGAACCCTCTAAAATTATGAAGTTCCTCACCTGCTCTGCTTGACAGACTTTTCAAATGGATATTGGTCGGTAAGCCTCCCCCTCCTTTACTAAGTAGGCGTTGACTCATCGAATCGTCCACGTTAAAGACCGGACACCCGATTCGTTTAGGTGAAGCAAGTAAGCAGCGTCAAAAAAGGCCAGAATAGTTGACCAAAAAAAACATGTTTCTTCCAAATTCTATTGGGCATGTTCAAAGCGGCTACAAACGAGATGTGAAAGGGAAGGTAAGTGAATCGAATTGCTATGAATTCGCGAAAAGTGGAGTAGTGTTTTGAATACAGTTAAGTATGAAACACCTATGAAGTGGAAAAGCAGCTGCAGATTCTACTAGGGATAGGGGGATTCTCGGAATAATTTCCTTTTAAGAGAATAAATGTAATAGATTACCAATTACAGGCATTATATCACATCTGAATTTTATGTCAATTATTAGCGTCGACATTGGTTTATCATAAAACAAAAATAGACATGCTTACCTTCTCGGGTAGATTGGTGTAGAAATGGATCGATACCTGAGAAGGCTGAACATGTCTATTTTTCTATTAACCTTGAAAAAGGGTATACCCTCCTACTACTATCGAGACTGCAAATAAAATACCAAAGTACCACTTCGTAAACCGAAGACTGAACCACGAGCCTTCCCACCATAAGATCCAAAAAAAAATGGCTCCAATCAAGATGCTACTTGCAAAAGCAAGGAGTGCATTCTCCATCTTTCTTCACCTTTTAAACAGAATGGAAAAGAGGCTGCCCTCCACAGTAGATCGAACAGCCCCTTTTCATTTACCTGACCGTAATGTTAATCGTAATAGTCTCGCCGCCGTATTCTACTGTAATGGTTGTTTTACCAGATTCCAGTGCGGTCACGACACCATTTTCTACAGTCGCAATCTCAGGATCTTCCACTGTCCATTCGGCATCCTTGGTGACGATCTCCTCGTATCTATTTTCATAGACCGCATACAGGACGATCTCTCCAGTATTGTCTGCCTTCAAGTGCAGCGAAGAGCGCGATACTCGTAAATCTTTCACTTTCTTTTCCTCTACGACCAGCACACGATTGGTTACCTTTTTGCCGCCGTATTTCGCAGTAATGACAGCCTTCCCGGAAGCCAGCGCTGTCACTTTTCCCTCTTTTGTTACCTCGATGACCTCTTCGTCGCTTGTGGACCAAGTTGCTTTCTCTGTCACCTCTTCGGAGTTCTTGTCATTGAAGACGGCTGTCAGCGTTAGCTGCTTCTCCTCATCGATCTCCAGCACCAAATCCTTGAAGGAGGTCGTCAACGAACGAATCGTTTTCTTAGAAACCGTCACTGGAATCTCCAGTTTCTCGCCCATATAGCGAACGATAACGATGTCTTCTCCCTCTTCTTTGCCTGCCGTAATGCGACCCTGCTTGACGGTAACCAACCCGTTTTCCGTGTCGTACTCAACATCTTTGTCTCTCGTGATGTCTTTGCGTTTTTTGCCTTCTACCTTATAAACTCGTAAGGTTGTGGTTACTCTCGGCTTCATCCAGAAGGACGGTTCGTTTGTTTCCAACTGGAAGGTGGGTATTTCCTTAACGGTTACTTCCACCGAAGCGGTTTTGTTCCCGTCTACGGTCGTCACTGTAATCGTCGCAGTCCCAGGAGCTACTGCCTTGATCTTGCCCTCCTCATCTACCTCGACGATCTCAGAGTCGCTGCTTTCCCACTTGACCCGTTTGTTGGTGGCATTCGTTGGTTTTACTGTGGCTCTAAGGCTTTCTGTATCGCCAACACGCAATGTTAACTGCTCTTCCTCCAACTCAACCCCGGTGACCGGCTCTCCTGTTGGTGGATTCGGCACATTTGGCACGTATAGCTCAATGGAATCATCCAGTTCAACGGTGTTTCCTGCCTGGTCGCGAAGCTGGATCAGAACCTTTTTCATCCCATTGCCATACGTCAAGCTCCACGCTACTGTTCCCGTCACTTTTTCCCAGCTGCTCCACTTGCCTTGGTCATTGGAGATACGCATCTCGACATCTCCCAAATTGTCCGAAGCAGTAACATGCAGTCTCACGCTGGTGGAGCTGGTTAGACGATCATCATTGTTGATGACGAACGTTCCTGTTGGTGCTGTTTTATCCAAAGTAAACGTGATCTTGATTTCGTTACCGGAAGCATCTACAACCCGTAGTTCATGCTTACCTTCACTTGTTACCCGGTCGCCACTTGAGAACGGAGCACCGTTCAACGTCGCGGTTCCTTCGTTGAATGTGATGGTCACGTCATCTTTGTAAATGCCTTTGTCCTCGACTCCAGTAACAACGGGCGCATCTGCATCCAGCTCGATCGTATCGGAAACGGTTGTAATGTGCCCTGCCCTGTCTGTGATCTGCATCTCGACAGTCTTGGTTCCATCACCGGACTTCAACTGCCATGCTTTGGTCGCAGTTACTGCCTCCCAATCGCTCCAGTCGTTGTCACCATTTGCGAAGCGGATTTGTACATCACTGGTACTGTCGTTCGCTGTGATGGTGAGCGTAACCTCACGAGACTTGGTGGAATTGTCTCCGTTATTGATCGTGATAGATCCAGTCGGCGGCAACACATCCAGTACAATCGTACCACTTAGCTTTGTGACGTTCCCCGCTTTGTCCCGCAGCTTGACATAGACCGTTTTGGTGCCGTTTGTACTGCCATCGGCCAGCTTCCATGCTTTTGATTCCGCAAAACGCTCCCACGTACCCGAATTGTCATCGGCGTTAGAGATCGCCATTTCAATGTCGTTGGTATTGCCTGACGCAGTGAGTTGCAATGTAACGTCTTCTGTTTTCGCAAATTCGGCTCCGTTATCGATGCTGAGCGTTCCAGCCGGTGGTGTTTTATCCAGCGTGAAACGAATCGTCGTACGATTTTGCGCATCATCCGTGACGACCAGCTCATACGATCCTTCCGCAGTGACGGCAGAACCACTCGTAAACGGATTGCCGTTTAGTAACGCTGTTCCTTCATTGAAGGTAATCGTTACGTCACTCGCATAGACACCATCCTGGGTGACTCCTGTAACAACTGGTCCAGCGGAATCCAGCGTGATTTGTTTTTGAAGGGCCATTTGGTTTCCAGCCGGATCTCTTAGCTCCAGATAGACCGTTTTGGTTCCATCGCCACCGCTCAGCTCCCATGGAACGTCGCCAGTTGTCGGCGCTGTTTTCCAATCGCTCCACGTCAGGTTGTCATTCGACAAGCGCATTTCCACACCATGAGCATCAGCCGACTCCACACTTAACGTAACCTTGCTCGTGTTGGTATACGACTGACCTTGATTGATCTCAAAAGCACCCGTAGGGTTGGTCATATCGAGTGTGATCTCATCGGTAAAGCTGGCAATATTCCCCGCTTTGTCCTTTACTTCCATGGAAACCGACTTGATTCCATCTCCATTCAGCAAGGTCCACGCCTTTGTTGTGGTCAGCGTTTCCCAAGAAGTCCAATTGGCAGGATCACTCGTATCATGGGAGAAGCGCATTTGTAGTTCATTGCTGAAATCGGTAACGGCAATTTGTAATGTGGTTGCTAGTGTATTGGTATAATCGGCGTCACCATTGATCTCAAGACTGCCTGACGGCTTCGTTTGATCAATCGAAAATGCAAGCATTGCTGTATTGCCAGCTTCATCTGTGACAATCAGCGTATAAGCGCCATCGTCATTGACGATTTCTCCGTCAGCTATCGTCTTTCCGTTCAAGGTCGCCTTTCCTTCGTTGAAGCTGATCGTCACACTCTGATTGTACAGCTTGTTGTTCTCTACCCCTGTGACTACAGGCGCAACCGTATCGAGTGTAATCGATGCCTGTAAATCATGGGGATTACCAGCTTCGTCGATCAACTGTAGATAGACCGTTTTCTGTCCATCCCCATTTGTTAGCTTCCAAGCCTTGGCGGTCGCCACATCCTCTAGCGCACTCCAGCTGATGTTATCGTTGGACAGCTTCATTTTCACCTTGCTGGAAACGTCAGTGGCATCGATTTGCAAAATGACATCCTGGTTATTCGTATGAGTGGCTCCGTTATTGATCGCAAGTGTTCCAGTCGGCGCGGTTTTATCCAGGGTAAAGGTTACCGTAGTCGTATTCCCCGCTTTATCCGTCACTACCAGCGTATACTTGCCCTCCACACTCACCTTTGTGCCGCTGACAAAAGGAGCACCATTCAATGTTGCTGTGCCGTCGTCGAAGACAGGTGTGACATCTGCCGTGTAGAAGCTGCCATTCGCTACCCCTGTCACAACAGGTGGCGTTTTGTCCAACACGATGGTACCAGATGTATAATACATATTCCCTGCACCATCACGGAACTTCGCGTAGACTGTTTTTTGTCCGTCTCCACTAGCCAAGTTCCATTCAAGCTTGTTGTTGACAGGAATAGGTATCCAGCTGCCTGTAAAGCTGTTATCATTCGACAACATCACTTCTACCGGGCCGTTCGCATCACTTCCCTGAATGGTAAGCTCTACCTTTTCTGATGAAGTGGCTACGTTCCCATTATTGATCTCGATAGTCCCTGTCGGTGGTGTTATATCCAGCACAATGCTATCCTGCGCTTTCAGGACAGTTCCTGTTCCGTCACGCAGCTCCATGAAGACCGTTTTGGTCCCTTCGTTTGTCGTAAAGGTCCACATTACAGGTGTCGCAAACGACTTCCATTCGCTCCAAGGACCGCCTTCCACGTTCGTCAAACGATATTCGGGCTGGGCCGCGTCAGGATCATCATGGGCCATGGTGAGCGTCACATTGGGTGAATTCGTAAACGCAGCGCCGCCATTGATGGTAACCGTCGCTGTCGTGGGTGGTTCATCTACATCCGTTACCTGGATGTTCATCACCTTGGTGAATATATTGCCAGCCGAGTCTGTTGCGGTGATCGGTACAGCGTAAGTCGACTTCGTTTCAAAATCAAACGTTTCTGTCGCCTTCAGTTGATTCCCCTCAACAGTAAATGGCACCGTAGTGTTTTGAATATGGAACGTAACAGTGTCTCCTTGATCAGGATCTACTGCCGAAAGCGTACCAACTACCGATCCTTTTTGATTGTTTTCGGGAATCGAATTGGACGATAAGAGGATATCGGTTGGTGGAGTGTTAGGAGCATACGTGATTTCTAGCTGAGAAGCATAGCTAACATTTCTTTTGTCGTAGAAAATAATTTGAGGCTGATACAACAGAGGAACAGGTGGTGCTGTTTGTCTTCCTCTTAAAACAAAGGTAGCTTTTTTGTCTGGAATATTACTCATGACAAAGCTGGTTACATCAAACGATTTCCACCCTGTGAAATTAGTGGGAATAAACTCATTTGTTATGATTCTTTCATGATGCGAGGGCAGCACAGTTGCAGAATCATCGTTCCAATTGTCATCAGACGAGCCCCATAGATCAATGAAAGGCATATCTCCGCCTGTTGCTTCTGCCTTATGCACATAAATTTTCAGAACAGCAGACTGAATTTTCCTCTCACTTTTCACGCCGCTCAGGTCAAACAGTAGAGCAGCATTCGCAGCCCCATAATCCCCACCAGAGTCTCGCGCGTAGCCGACGATCAACGTGTTCGGAACTCCTTGGTAATCCAAGCCGTCAGGATAGGCACCATACGCATCCACGAACTTGTCTGCCTGTACTCTAATCACATCAAGTTCCGCTGCGTTGGCTTTTTCTTGAATAAGCATAGGTTGGACAATTGCAAACAGCAAAGTAAATACCAACAAACGAGCCATCATTCTTTTCATCAATAACGTTGTCCTCCTTCCTTCTTCATTTCAACTCCCCCTACTGTCGGACACATTCCCCCAGCAAAACATCTAGGTGAAACAAAAATATGGTAACAACAGTCTTTTGCAAAAAATACTAACTAAAGTTATGTCTTTTCGTGATTGTTTTTTTCAATAAAAAACCCCACCGTAATGTTGCAAACAAAAAGAACCCCAAAAATGGGGTTCCAATTTAGCGGGTGTTATTTAAGGGTTAGCTCCTTCTCCCATGTCTTTTCATTGCCTTGCTCATTTTTAAAGACCAAGATCAATTTCCCCTTTTCCCCCTTCAACTGATCCTTGTAAAAGAAACCGGTAAACTGTCCATTGCCGCTAATGTAAAAGCCATTCCCACCAGAGATACCTTCTGTGTCGTTTTTGATCGCTTGCTCTATCGTGTTTACGATGTCAGTTTTCTCAGACTTCCACTGCATGCTAGCTAACGAATAGCCGGCAGGTAGCTGTTCAATAAAGAAATCGAAGCTATTCCCCTCGATGGGTTTCGGTTCCTGGTCGACCACGACGAGAATCTCTTTTTCCTGCTGTTCTGTGGCAATGTCTTTTACAACGTTCTCCGGTTGTTTCTCCGTGTTTTCTTTGTTTTCCTGAGGAACTTGCTGCGGCACTTGACCAGTCGATTCTGAAGGACCCGGTGTGCCACAAGCACTAGTAACGAGTGATAGAACCAATACAGCCAGTAAGCTTTTCATATTATTCTTTTTCAAATTCATTGTCATTTCCACCTTTGTTTTCATTTTCAACTAACGTGAAGGAAAAAGCGACTCCATTCACGGTATTTTCCGCACCATAATCACTGCCATGCAGATCGAGGATATGTTTACAGATCGCCAAGCCGAGACCCGTGCCGCCAGACTTCCGCCAGCGAGAGCTATCTACTCGAAAAAATTGCTCCCATATCCGCGTTAGTTGATCGTCTGGGATGTGCGCTCCTTCATTTTCAATTCGAAACCGGATGCACTCCCGCTCGCGTACCCCGGTAATCCGAATCTCACTTGATGGATTGGCGTGCCGGACTGCATTACCGAGTAAATTCACGATCACTTGCTCGATACGTCTTGGATCTGCCCATACGTTGATCTCTTCAGGTAAGTCAAGCCATAATCGTACCTGCTTGTTTGCCAGCTGTAGTTGAAAAGAAGCGGCTACGCGATGTATTATTTCCGATACGGGAAACGATTGTCTACGAAGCATAATGGCTTTGGCTTCGAATTTGGACAACTCCAGCATATCCATAATGAGCTCGTTCATCTTGTCGACTTCGCTTAAAATGACGTCCATGTATCGCTCCCGCTTTTCATGTGCGACATCATCTTTTAATCCTTCCGCAAAGCCCTTCACAATGCCAAGCGGGGTCTTGAGTTCATGAGAGATGTTTGCAATCAATTCTTTGCGAAGCTGCTCCATTTTTTCCTTATGCTCTAAATCCTCGCGAAGAGTGACATTGGCACTTTTCAGATCTTTTAATGTCTGATCCAGCTTACCAGCTAACGTATTCAGATGGCGAGAGAGCTCACCGAATTCATCCTGAGAATGAATCGAAGCAAGTTCTGTGAAGTCCAGATTAGCCATACGTGAAGCAGAATGACTCAACGTAACTAATGGTTGCGTGATGATCTTCGAAAAGACAAAGGAAAGCAGCAGTAAGATCACGAGGATGACTGGCGTCGCGTATAGGGAATAGCTGGTCAGCATACTTACCGCATCGCTCACTGGTTGCAACGTCGTCACCGCCAGGATATAATTCGCCCCGCCCTGATAGGAGAATCGATGAATCACGATGGCATAGTTTACACCACTCCATGGATCCGTCCACTTCCGCTGGATGAATGATCCACTTTTCATCTGTGTAATCTCGTCGGATTGCTGTGTCAGCCATGGTCCGATTTGATCCGCTACGAGAGAATCCTGATAAAAAGGGTTATGTGCCCGCTGCTGACCAGGCAGCATGAGTTCAGAAATAACAGCCGTAACCCGGGTAAGTCCATTTTCGGACACATTTGTGGATGGACTTTGCCTCGCAATCCGTATCGGCTTCATGATCGTATTGTTCTCATCCATATAGATTCCGTCGATGGTAATCGTGTCTCCAACATGGAGTCCTTCCGGAAGATCGGTGCTTTTCATTTCTTTTAGCGGTAAGGTAATCACTTGATTTTTATTTGCTACTTTTATTTCTAGAAAATAGGGGTCGAGATTCAATTGCCTGAGCTGCTCATCTACGATCGCGATGCTGGCATCTGTGCGATTCATCAATGTACCCACCAGCTTATCCAGCTTGTGCTTGTCGGGAGGGAGTTTAGCGTACTCATCTGGGAAGGATGCCATTGCTTGCGAGAGCTCGCTTACTTTCGCATGTAAATAAAAGCGCTCAAAGAAAAACTTTTCCCCTATCAATATCAAAGCGTAGAGCAAAAAGACAAAAACAAAAGTGGCGGCAAATAATTTTGTCACAACGTTTAGTCGAAGTCGTTTCATCGCTTTGCCTCAAACTTATATCCAAAACGGATCATCGTCTGAATCAGATGCTGCTCTGTATCCAACTTGGCCCGCAGTTTTTTCACGTGGGTATCAACGGTGCGATGGTCGCCAAAGTAGTCCATCCCCCAAACCCCATTCAATATGCTATCTCGGGACAAGACCGTCCCTTCATGCTTGATGAAGAACAGAAGCAGCTCATACTCTTTTGGTGTCAATGAAACCGGGACGCCGGCAATCGTGACAGTGTGAGCTCGTTTGTTTACCGTCAATGCTCCAAACTGAGCGATATCATCTCCCCTCCCGATGCTCCCCTCTGCTCTTTTCATCAGAGCCTTGGCACGGGCCACTAATACTTTTGGGCTAAACGGTTTGGTGACATATTCGTCTGCGCCAAGCTCAAAACCCATCAACTGGTCATCGTCGTCTACTCTTGCTGTAATGATCATGATGGGAATGTCGGATTGTTGGCGGATTTTTCTGCACACCGACCAGCCATCCATCTCGGGCATCATAATATCTAGCACAACTAAATCGACAGAGTGCAGAGCGAAAAGCTCCATCGCCATTTTACCGTGCTGTGCTTCGTACACTTCCCAAGCTTCTTTTTTAAAATAATCCGATACAAATTCACGTATGAGCTCGTCGTCCTCTACGAGTAACACTTTCCGTTTCATTTCCGCACTCCTTACTCGTGGTTGTGCATTTATTGCATAGATTACCAATTTATTGTGAAATTTACGAATCCGTATCTCACTGCCAACCTTGCTTTTACAAGATGAGTATAGATGGTTGATGTGACCGTTGTGTGTACATGAGATGGATTTACAAAGAAAACAAACACCCGAAACATGGCTTAGGCCACTGAAAGCATGCAAAACGAGCCTAAGATCGATTCCAGAGGCTCGTTTTCTTTCGTTATTTTGTTGATCTCCGTATAAGCAGGGTGATTCTATTGGTTGATCTCACTCTCTCTTAACCTGACGATTGCTTGTGCACGATTTTTCACCTGGAGCTTGCTAAAAATTTGATGCACATGCCCTTTTACCGTCCCCAGTGTGAGATGCAGCTTGTCCGCAATATCCGAATTCGATAACCCTTCACCGATCAGTGCCAGCACTTCCGACTCTCTTTCCGTCAATTTTTCCAATGCAGGGGATACCCGAATTTGAATATCAAGCGTAGGAAATTCCTTCTCCACACTTTTGAGCAGCATCGAAAGATAGGCCATCTCTTGCTTGGATACGTTTTTGCTTTTATAGAGTGAATAGAGCATTTTGGCAACGCCAGGGCCTTCATCCAAAAAAGTGCGTACATAGCCTTCTGGCGCGGCTAAGGTCACCGCCATGCGCATACACTCCATCGCTTCATGCTGCTGTTTTTGGATCATGTAAGCTTGGCTGAGCAGAAGAAAGGCTTCAATCCGACTCCCGAGCCGATCTTTTATTTCCGCCTCGTGCTTTAAGCTGGTTAGCAGCATGATAGCTGCACTGTCGTTTTTTAAATAGAGGTATACCCGGGCCAACGTCATTCGCTCAAATTCATGCCGGGAAGCGACAATATCTACATTCATTTTCGTATAGGGCTCGGCCCATTTTTCTATTTCTTCCCGTCGATTTTCTTCGATCCATAATCGGACGCGGAACGTTTCTACAAAAGACATCCAATGAGGAGGCGCATCATGCTGGCGGCATAGCGATGTGATTTCCTCCATGGACAGCCACATCTCGTCGTTACGGTGCTCTGCTTTTCTCCATCGAGCCAACGTCAGATAAACCGGAACCAATACACCGAAGTTCAAAGAGATCGTGCCTAACTGAATCGCACGAGGTACGAAATATTTCAACTGCTCAAAATCATTTTGCTCATAATAAAGCTCGCCCAAAACGATAGAACCGTAGGCCAATATCCCAAGACCACTGTGCTTCCAGATCGCCCTTAGCTTTGGATAGTATTCATTCACGTTAGACAAATACCCGCTCAAGGCCACACGACTGCGCAGGACGTATGGCTCATCCGAATTCAGTTCAATGCCGACGATGAAGTAGCGGCTAAATTTTGGCTTCATGTGAACGGATTCTTCCATATATTTGAGGGAAAGGTCTACATTTCCCCGCATCACTTCGATATATCCCCGAAGCACACACATTTCTACGCGGCAGTCGTCATAGCTCCCATGATTGATCCGAGTTGCTTCGTCAGCCAATTGAAGGAGGATTTCCGCCTGATCAATTTCATTGGACACAGCATGCAGCCAGGCAAAAGCAATGCACAGCTCGGGGGTGCTTTCCAACCAGGACGAATCAAAGTATCTCATCCATCTGCGAAGTGTAATATTTTCGTACTGTTTCAACATCCACGGCGCATGTGCGACGATCAAACGGCTTGCCCGGTTCCAATCTTTTCCGAGAAACGCATGCTCAGTCGCCTCCATGATCCACCCGTGACTTTCAAACCAACCGCTCGCAGAGATATGTAGAGCAGGAAGCAGTTCGTTATATGTTTTCCTTACATGGGAAAGCAGAAGATCTGCGAACAAATGGTGATAACGATACCACTCATTTACGCCATCCAGCGCGATCACAAATGAATTCGTTCGCTCCAGCATGCGAAGGATGTCGTGAGCGTCCGGCTCTCCGGTAACAGCTGCGCATAAATCGCCTGTCAGACGCGGCAGGATGGCCGTTTTCAGCAAAAACATCTGCACCTTTTCTGGATGCCGTTTCAATACTTCTTCCGTCAAATATTCCCCGACGTACTTGTCGTTACCGGAAAAATGATGAATGACCTTAGACGCTTCGGGCTTTCCTTGCATGGACAGCGCTGCTAACTGCAAACCGGCCACCCATCCCTCCGTTCGTTTGCTTAGTAAGCCAATGGCTTGTGCTGACAAACTCAGGCCCAGTTGCTCACAGAATAAGCGCCGGCACTCCTCCTCATTGAACCGAAGAGTGTCTGAGCCCAGTTGCTTCAACTGTTTGCGAACGCGTAGACGGTGTAGGGCAAAAGGAGGCTCTTCCCGCGTAATCAGGACGACATGCATGTAGAAGGAAGCATGCTGGATCAGTGTCTGCAATCCTTCATGAATAGAAGGCTCCTTTATGAGGTGGTAATCGTCCAATACCAGATAAAAATCACGTTCAAATCCCGCAATTTCTTCGAGTAATACGGACATCAACTGCTCAGCAGAAGCCGTGTACTGTGGGTGAAGCACCGAGGAAGATTCTTTGCCCACGCCTTCCTGTGCCATATCAATTGCCCTAGCAAAATATCGCCAAAAGCGCACGGGATCATTATCTGATTCATCCAGGGAGATCCAACCGGTCGGTTTGCCGGAATTTTGCGTCCATTGACTGACTGCAGTCGTTTTACCGAAACCGGCTGGCGCACACACGAGAATCAATCTTGCGGCGCCAGCGTCATCGATTTCTTTCCATATCTGATGCCGAAGTAACAAGTCCGAACCATACTTCGGAACATGAAGCTTGGTTGCGATAAGTGGACTGTACGTTAATAAATCCATACGCATCTCCTGCCTAGAAGTAAAATGACATTCATGAAGGAAACATGGAGCGTAGCCTTTCTATCGATGACTGGACGCGTATTGAGGTTGGCTAACGGGGGAAAATGGGATCATATAATGATAGGAAATATTGCTCAGATTAAAGATACAGCAAAGTCGCTCCTGGGTGGGTATTTTTTTTATGAAAGTCATCTAAGCATTCTGTTGATTCGTCTGGCTTCTATCGCAACCTTTTTACTGTACAGCCTTTTAAGCCGTTTGAGTTGCAGCACCTTGGCACATTGGTGCGCCTTTCTCAAAACGTTCTTGCTGTAGTTGTTTGTCGCTTTCAACATCTGATCAGCCCAGTGGTACGCTTCTCTAGCCAAAACCTCGTTGCTATCCTTTGCCTGCCAGCTGATATCCAACAAGGTCTCGCTCAAGCTTCTGCCCAAACCGGCACTCCTCCAGGAAGAAAAGAGTTTGAGCTCTGGTTCGCACTGCTTGACGCTCGCAAAAGCCTGGACCCAATCCTGTTTGAACAAATGGATTTCGGCGATTTTTAACCAAAGGAATACTTTATCAAACGAATCTTCCTGCTCCGGGAGATCTAGTGTGAGATAGTGAAGTGCCTTGTCGTACTCTTCTAATTGTTTTGCCTGATGATACAGCAGAGAATAATTCTTTTTGTCAGAGCCGAGCTGCTCCTCTAGCTTCTCCAGTAATTTTCTGGCTTCTGCCATGTTACCGAAATCACAGGCTCTGTCCATTAACGTAATCAAGGACTCATCCTCGGGATTGGCGGGGTAATTCCTCGCCTTGGATTGAAACCATCGCTCCATATGTTCAGCCGAATACATCGTTGCCAGCTCCTCTTTCTTATCCTGAAAGAAAGAGCTGATTCGGCACAGATCGTTCTCTTCGATATATGTGATCGCCTCTTCAATCCCAGCCGAAATGATATACTCGGTATCAAAACCATAATAGGTATCAAAATTGCTTAATTTTGCCTGCTCAAACAGTGGGATATGGCTAACATCCTTATACTTCGCCAACAGGTAAGCCACGATGTCCATCGATTCATGTAATCCCTGATACGGATGAAACTTATGCATCTCAATCTCTTGGCTCATCAAATAGTACAGGAGCTCCTTGTCTGCTTCTGTCACAGTCTGATCGTATTGAAGCTGAACGATCAGCGCGTATCTTTTCAGCCCGTTTTTGTCATAACCATAGGCATCCTTACATTTGCTATATGCAAAAGAACCCCAAAGGTCTTTGGAATGTTTGATCAATGGCAATTGCTCGGGTATTTGGTGGATTTCCATATGCTATTCTCCTCTCCCCTGCATGGGATAGCCGCGTGCCTTACTTATCTTTTCCCATTCTAATCGTCTACAATTGACAATACAATTTTCAAAATGGTTAAATGTAATATGTTTACATTTCTTCAGGAGGTGCACAAAATTGGAGCAACAACCACCATCATCATCGGTACCGACAGAGTTTTCTCCGCTTGCCCAGCAGGAACCACCCAAAAACATGGGAGATTTATCGAAATCGTACGACAGGGCGACGATTTTTTTTATGAGATGGGGAGCCCATGTTCTTGATTATATTCTTCTCGCTTGTTTTCTAACCGGCTTTCTCTCGTTTGGGGTTTCCATCACCAACGACGTCTACAGTCTCTTTTTCTTCATCTTAGCCGCGATTATCCTATGTTCTTATTATGTACTGTTAGAAGGACTTACCGGATATACGATCGGAAAATTTACGTTCCGCATCATTGCTGTTAATGCAGAAGGTCGACCACCGGGGTTATGGAAATCATTTATCCGTTCCCTCATTCGTCTATTCGAAACAAACGTATTTCTTCTAGGCGGATTGCCAGCCGGTATCAGTGTGTTGGCTTCCGACAAAAAGCAACGGTTAGGCGACCTGGCAGCGAATACATACGTCGTGAAAGTGAAGGATCTGAACAACGTCAGCAAAAAGCAAACAACCGTACTCGCTATTGTCTTTTCCATCGTAGCCGTTTTATCCATCATTGGTATGATTTTGGGGATAATCAATTTCGCATCAAGAACGCCTACCGAAGAAATTTTCTATAGCAAGGATAAACAGTTTCAAATATCGGCCCCTTCGGATTGGAGCAAGGATTCATCCCTTCACGATGAAGCTGATATCGAAATCTCCAATCGTATTCGCGAAAAGTATTTATTGGTACTGTCAGAATCGAAACAGGATGTAGATAGTTCATTCACGCTTCAAGAATATGCCCAAGTCATTGAAGCAAACCTTCAAGAGGCAGTCGATCATGTATCCATTGATAAACAGATTCGTACTGTAGTCGACAACCAGGTGGCCATCCAATTCAATGCCAAAGGCGAAGTAGACGGCATTAAGGTCGCTTATATTGTGACACTAGTCGAAACGCCTACACATTTTCATCAAATCATGGCTTGGACAGAAGAAAAAAGATTTGCGTCCCTCAAGCAAGAACTGCAAAAGGTCAGTGCAAGTTTTCGCGAGGTAAAATAGTGACAGAACATAGAAGCCACCTTCATCAGGTGGCTTCTTTTCTCGCACTACTTTTCTATCGGCTCTTTATCACTGGCCTTTTTGTTGGCTATTTGATTTCCCCATGGCGGTTCTGCTCTCATCAAGTGCCGTATAAAATAATCCCATTTTCTGCGGATAAAGTACGGCTCCATAGAAAATCCGTGATGTCGGTTGGGCAAAATCAACATGTCAAAGTCTTTATCGGCTTTAACCAATGCATCCACCATCCGAATCGTTTGGGAAGGATGCACATTATCATCCATATCGCCACTCACCAGCAAGAGCTTTCCTTCCAGATTCGCTGCTAGACGAGCATTGTCTTGATCTCTGTACAAGTCCGGATCATACAATCCTTGATAGCGTTCTGCCCATGCTGCTATATACAGCCGTTGATCATGATTCCCACACACGGAAACAGCAACCTTGTAACAGTCAGGAAATGAGAGCATGGCCCTTGCCGAAGCGTAGCCTCCTCCTGACGAGCCCCAGATGCCTACCCGGTCAACATCCACATACGGGTAGCGCTCAGCCAATTGCCTTACCGCTATCACATGGTCAAGCAAGCCTCCTGCTTCCTCCAGCTTTCTGTCTGAGATGTCATGGAACGCTTTCGAACGATAAGGTGTTCCCATTCCATCCAGGATCATTACGATAAAGCCCAACTGCGCTAATGACTGTCCACCCCCCAGCGGGTCATGGCTTCGGCCCGGATCGAGCGCGAAAGCTTTCGGTGTGATGATGATCTGTGGTCCCCCGTAAATGTAATCGACAACCGGATACTTCCGGGAAGGATCAAACGGGAATGGACGCAGCATCACCCCATACAGATCGGTCACGCCGTCTCGTGCTTTGACGGTAATCCTTTCTGGAAATTGGTACCCCATCTCGAGCAGCATTTCCACATCAGCGTACTCCAATTCTCGAATGAGGCTGCCATCTACCGAGCGGAGAACAGTTACTGGCGGTAAATCAACTCGCGAAAACGTATCGACGAAATACTTCATAGTGGGAGAAAACACAACATCATGCTCTGCATCTTCAGGCGTTAGCAACGACAAACCGGTTCCATCCAGACGAACGCGATACAAGTGTTGATAATAAGGATCGCGTCCTTCCTCAAGCCCCCCTCCAGTGATGTACACCCATCCCTGCTGCTCGTCCACTGCCATCAGCCTACGTACCGTCCAGGGGCCCGATGTGATCGGATTGCGAATCTCTCCCGTTTTGCCATCGCAATGGTAGAGGTGACTCCATCCATCACGCTCTGAATGCCAGATGAACGAGCCATCAGCCAATAATCGAATATTCGGATTAGATGCTCCGAGATTATGCAGGTCTTGGTTCAAAAACGTATCGCTTTGTTCCCGCAGTAACGTGCAAACCTCACCAGTGCAAGCATCCGCTACGGAAAAGTCGACAGAACGGGCATCACGGGACATCCGGGTGATATAGATCTGTTTACTGTCGGATGACCATCCGGCCATTTGCATCCCCGGAGTGAGGGGGGAAACTGGGCATGCCTGTAAAGGCTCGCTTTCAATTCGGACTGTGGTTCGCCTTTCCAGATGACAGATGACCAGCTCTGCCAATGGTACATGTTGATCCCCAACTATTGGATAACGGTACGAGTGCAGTACTGGTCTGGCCCCGTCCCCTTTTGGAACAGATTGGATCAGATGCATCTCGCGCACCTTTCTTTGGTCAAGCCTATGGGTCAGCAGCATCTTGGAATCGGGTGACCAAATCACCACTGGCGGAAGCTTAATGCCTTTCAATCGCTCCGCCACGGTCGAGAGCCTACATTCAGGTTGGGTTCCATAATCATAGTAAGCCTGGCCGTCATAGGTAAGCCTGATACGCCTTCCGGTTTCGAGTGATCGAACATACAAGTTGTGATCATAAACGAACGCCACCCATTTTCCATCTGGAGACGGCAGTTCATCCATCGACGGCTTTTTAAAATGATCGATGGGCTTGCAGCTGTATTCCTGTAAATCACACTTCCAAGCCGTACCGTCCATCTCAAACTGGAATGCCGATCCACTCTCGGTAAACATAAGTTCCCCAAGTGGCAATGTTTCTGCGCTATACGTTTTGCCTGCACTACCTGACAAACAGACAGCTAATCGTTCGTGATCGAATGCTGGCTGACTCGTATTCTGTTCAGCATCCACAATCACATATTGCCTGCCAGTACCCTTTTCCAGACGTAGTTCACGGACGTACCAGAACTGATTCCCACTGATCCAGTTTGGCCTGACAAAAACATTGAATATTGCATCGTAATAATTAGCGGGATGCAAGCGTTGTGCCCTCTCATACTGTTCCCATGTGACAACATTCTCCATGCCAATCCCTCCTCTTCAAAGTGAGATACAAGAATCGTGTGCTTCACATTTTTGAGCAACATTTTTCCTTAATTATCCATTTATTACATACATACGTAAAGAGCGCGATAATATATCTGCAAATTTACTATTTTAGCACCTGACACGTGAAATTTTTTCCAAGAAGAAAGAGGCGATCTCTCGCCTCTTCGCTCCTAACATAGATTTTATTCCGCTTCCGCTATCATGGTTTGGTTCCTACCCGCCCTCTTCGCCTTGTACATGGCCTCGTCAGCTACATGCAGCAGACCTTCAGGAGAAACAGCATGAGAAGGATAGTGCGCGATGCCTTGTGACACGGTTAGTGGCTGCCCGATTGGGTTTGTCCGTGTTTCTAGGGCACGACGTATTCGTTCGGCCACCTGGTAGGCCTCCTCCAAACCAGCATGAGAAACGAGGACAACAAATTCCTCACCGCCAAAGCGGCAGCTGACATCATCAGGCCGAAGTGAGGAAGAAATAATTGTCGCAAAATGCCTCAACACTTCATCTCCAGCCTGATGACCATATGTGTCATTAATGGCTTTAAATCGATCAAGGTCCATCATCATAATAGAAAAGGGGATTTGCTCCGCTATCCATTTTTGCATGGTTTCCTCGAGCGTTCTTCGGTTCGTTAGCCCTGTCAAAGGATCTGTTCGAGCGTCATGGGCCAATTGCTCCGTCTTCTTTTTGATATTGGTTAAGGCAAAGCGAATGGCACGAGATAACAGCTCAGCCTCCCGATTCCAATGCTGGCTACCCTCTGAGAGTTCCACCTCTTGTCTCCCGGCCTTACTCACAAGATTGGCCAAAGATACGAAGGGTTTGGCTATTTTGCGCGCAAGTCCGATCACAACCAGCATTAATAATAAAAAGGAAGGCAACATATACAACAAAACGGATTGAATATCACGATTTAATTGTTCTTGAACAACACTGATAGGTGACACGACAACGACACCCCAGTCATTCGCTGGAACCTTTACGTACGCGGCTAATACCTTCTGTCCCCTCAAGTTGACGATTTGTTCATAGCCACTTATCCCTTGGATTAGCTTGCGTACGGCTGGATTGGCACTGATATCCTCTCCAATCCGCTTTGTATCACGGTTGAACAACAAATGACCGTTTGATCCCACGATGTAAAAAGATGAACCTAGTTCGTCTGTTGGGTTGCTCCCAAGGATCGTATTTAAAATGTTCTCTTCTTGAAGATAAATCGTTCCTCCGATAAACCCACGGTAAATTCCGTCCTTATCGAAAATAGGCTGGCTAATAAGCAAAATGAGACGATTCGAATGTGCAGTAATATATGGAACAGAAATATATGGCTTTTTTAGTGCCAATATCTTTTTTCCTTCTTCCATTCTCAAATATGTTCCTGTAGTACCAATTGATTTGGGAGACACACTTCGAACAAGCCCGGTTTCATCCACCACGATAATCGAATTAAAATAGTTGTTTGTGCGACGTATCAATTCAATCTTCGCATGGATTTCATCGGCATCCATCCCATTCATATCGGAAAAGATGCTCGCCGAATACTGTAAGCTACTCCGCATGGATTTTATCAAAGCGTCTATGGTGTGACTCATTTTGAGTGCACTTGTGTGATTTAGGGTCAACGTCGTGTTAATCAGTGCCTGTTTTTTGGATTGATAGAATGAGATAAGGAGGATGGTGACGGTCAGAACAACAGATAAGGAGACTAGTCCTGTTAAAAGTGTCACCAGGCTAATCCTTTTCGGGCGGTTTGCTCTTTTTTGTAAGACAGGCATTGGATGCCCCCTTGTATTTGGCATATAACTATTATGCAACAAATAAAAAATAGTCTAACACTTGATAATATTCATTTCAAGTATACAAGAAAGTTCAAGCAGCCGACCTTGGCCTGGGGACATAAAAAAGCCACCTTTATCAGGTGGTAGTTTCACATCGTCCATCATCATCTAGGAGACCCGAAAGCTCTGTCTTCTCATCCACATTGTTGCAACCCACTTTTCTCCACGGATCACTTGTGCACCTGCATGCAAAGTAAGCTCGTTTACTTCTTGATTTCTATAAAAATATTCAAAGTAGACAGCCATACCTTTAGTGGGAAAAATAGATAAATGAAGCAAAGGGAACACCGTTTCTCCGCCTTGTTCCACATCATTCAAATACATCACGAGCGTACTAATGCGATTGTTCGTACTTGCGCGACTTGTTTCTGCAAAGAAATCATAATGAGGTTTATATTCTTGGCCAGGAGTATATCGTAGAACTTGCAAGCCATCACCATGCTCAATCGGAATGTTCATGATTTGAGAGATTCGCTTCTCAATCCTTGTAATTGTCTCCGTCTGCTCGCAGAACACCCCGCTGCTCGTTCGAATAGAATTGACTGAACGATCTTCGCCTATTTTTGAGCGTTGCAATCGTTCTCTGGAATGTTCAATTAGCTCATCGCATTCGCTATCGCTAAGCACATTTCCTAACACGACAACCAGCGGTTCCTCATACTTGGCAAGAATTCGAATCTCTCGATCTTCTGTCTTGATCCTATTTCCAGTCTGAACAAATATCGTCCGTTCTTTCCTTGTCGTGTGCCCCATCATCGCTATGCACCCCATATATATGACATCCGTCGCAAAAAACAGAATACCATAAAATGGGTAATGAAAACCCGCAGACTTCAGAAAAATCAAAATTTTTTTCAACGCCCTCATCATAAACAAAACCCGTCTCCTATATGTGAAGAGACGGGTTTGCCCTATTGAAAGCATCTTCTAAGTGGCATGTGTCTGTATGAAAGGTTATTTTCATGCTTCCTTTTGTTTTTGAACGTGGTACATATTCTTTCGGAATACACTGATCATGTATCCGCATACCCCACCTATAATAGAAGGCAACAGCCAGCCCAAACCAACGTCATACAGGGGAAGGTACTGAGAAAAATAATGATAAACAAAACTATTTTCGACTCCAGCAGCCTTCAAGCCATCAAACAGACTAATCAGAAAAGTGAAAAACAAACTTCCTTGATACACTTCTGGTCTCCCATTGAATGCTTTGTGCAGAAACGTCAAGAAGAGTAACGAGATCGCAATCGGGTACATCGTCATTAAGATCGGAACGGAGACCTTAATGAGTTGCGTTAATCCAATATTAGCAACGAGTGTACTGAAAACAGACAAAATAACCGCAAATTTTTTGTAAGAGATCTTTGGAAACAACGAATGAAAAAAAGTAGAGCAAGCTGTAATAAGCCCTACACTTGTCGTCAAACATGCCACTGTAATCATTAATCCCAATAAAATGGCACCATAAGAACCAAAGTAGTAATTGGAGACTTTTGCCAAAACCTCAGCGCCATTTTCTAAGTAGCCCAGCTTTTCTACACTAGAGGCACCCATAAAGGAAAGTGCGGTATAAAAAAGTGCGAGGAGTAAACCGGCTATCATTGTTGCCTTTGCGCACGTAGCCAAAACTCGTTTTTTGGCAGTAACCCCTTTTTCTTTAATTGCATTCACAATGATCATTCCAAAAACAAAAGCTACAAGCGCATCCAAGGTCAGATACCCTTCTTGAAAACCCTTGAAAAATACATGGGATGTGTAATCTGCTTGCGGGGCTTGAAGGGCTCCAATTGGATAGATAATAGCCGTTATCGCAATAATTCCGATAAATGTTAATTTAATCGGAGTTAAGATTTTTCCGACTACATGGATAATTTTCATAGGATTGAGCGATAAGAAGCAGGCAATGGCAAAAAACAGGATGGTAAACAGAATCAGTGGTGCCGGACCTGCCTGTTCTGATAGAAAAGGCTTTATCCCAATATCAAACGATACATTGCCGGATCTAGGTATCGCAAAAAACGGACCGATTGCTAGATACAGAACAATCGTGAATACCATTCCGAATACGGGATGCACGCGACTGGCCAAGGAGCGCAAGTCGTCTGCTCCCGAAAAAACAAAGGCTGTGATCGCTAGTAAAGGCAACCCAACCCCTGTAACCAAAAAGCCTGCATTGGCTATCCATACATTTGTTCCTGCTAATTGGCCAAGCATTGGCGGAAAAATTAAATTACCCGCTCCAAAAAACAAAGCAAATAACATGAATCCGATCGTAACGACAAAAGAAACTGGCGCTTTCTGTGACACAATAATCCTCCTAATTGTTCTCTATCTCTCAATCATAAATGTTCGTTCAGATGACTGCTTACCCAACCCTCATTTATTCATTCTGATACTATACTCCAAATAAACATTCTTTTCAAACACACCATATTTCAAAGTACCGCTCGCAAGCTTACATCCCTGATACAGTTTACTACAAGTACCCCCATATCGCATCTGGAAGTACCTTCCCTAGAAACCAAAGCATCAAGGACTTTAAAAATATTTCAGAAAATATTTATTTTTCTTAACTTGAAATCAATTAGCAATATTCCTTATAATTACATTCAAGCCTATTAATTCCACTCTACTAGAAAGGAGGTGTACACTCATGAAAAAGGTCGTAAAAGTAGCAGTAAACAAGAACAAACAAGTGCAAGAAATGAAAGCATTGAAATGGCGCGTAGTTGTTGATGTTTGCTTGTAAGAGAGTCAAAAAGCATACATGATTTCCATAAATGATAAAAGGTAGGAAGGAGGGAATTGCCCATGAAAAAGGTAGTGAAAGCACAACTTTCTAACAATCAAAACGTTCAAGAAATGAAATTGCTTTTCCATCCCATTATGACACTTGCGTGTAAAAAGTAATCGATCGTTCAAGAGCACCTCGTGTGCTCTTGAATTTTTTACATAAGGTTCTCGCTTTCCAGGCAGTAAGCAAACATGACGGGACGGTGCAGATTATGAACCAAGCGGTTTTGTTGGAAAGATACCATCAGTTGAGAGAACTTGCCGAGGATCCAGACACATGGCTAGAATCAGAGATCGGTTCCGATCTTTGGGTGGATGGAATTAACGTATTTTTAACGGTATCACCAGAGGATTTCATTGAGGGACTTGAGCGATTCGAGAGTAGCTATGGTTTTAAGAGCGATGAAATGGTAAGCACGATTCTTCAATTTCAACGTTATTGTAGAGAAGCATCTGCGGATGGTGAATTTCCTTTATACCAGGCTCTAGCAGTTGGGATGACCTGGTTGAGCTTACAGCCTCAAATAAACGGCGGCTATTTCAACCTGCCTGTTCAAATTACCAATCACTCCATCGCTTTGTTGTTAAGCCCAACCTACTTAGCTGTTTGGGCACATAGTTACAATGAAGGCATTGGATTATACTTAGATTTACATTCGACGCTACCCACGTTATTCCGACCCGAGCATGGACGGATCTATCAAAATGCAGGATCGTATTTGGAGGGAACGCACATCAAGTTTCCTTTTCAAAATTACTTCCACGAAATTGCTCATATCCTCTTCTTCCATGACGTCTATCAACGTGTACTAGGGAGCGTAGACGAATGTAGAAGCTACTGGACACATATCGAAGCATGCATTTACGGACTTGAGGAGCAGGTGCTCGCTGAAATGATGGAAGTCCAACCAGATTTGCACGCCATCGATGATGGATTCGGAAGCAGTAAAGGTTTCGAGGATTTCATCTCTTATCGCTTTGGAATTCTTGGTGCTCAAGAGGACCATTCGATACCAAAAGATACGGTTCGTACTTACATTAAAAGAAACATGCAATTAGGCGAAGCGAATGAGAACATCCCTGATAATGAGGTAAAAGCGAGGATTCTTGCTAGTCATAAGCTAGATGAGGAACGATTAGAAGACCTCGATACTCACTGCAAGGCATTTGCTACGGCATTGCAGGTACATAGCTTGTGGGGAATCAAAAGCTATCAACGAAACTCGATTCCAGCGTTTCGTGAAGTGGTAGAGCTACTCTCCCCTGATGCGTACTGTCTGCAAAAACTTGAAGAATCTATGCGACCAGATTCATGGGGGACATTAGAGGATTTGTTATCAAAAAATCCGTTCGATGAGATATGCTCGCAAACAAGGGAAAAGAATATTCAAGTATGGAACTTGCGTGATACCCTGTCTCGCTTGGCAGAAATGCGCGGTTATTTGGCAAACGCGAATGAACCTGGTTACGGTGAGACCAATCAAGAGCTATTTCAGATCGCAAATCGTTTAGCTAGAGTCATTCACGAGAAGAAACAAAAAGAGGGCCCGGAAGAGCAGCTTGAGAGCCAATACGCGGACATGAAACGAGAAATTAGCGAAGCATTAAACCGATTGCCTAACGTGGAAGTACGCGACCACTTGCACAATCTTCTCTCCAAACCCTATTACTTTGTGTTAGAGCCCAATTAATAGCTGATGATGAGTCAAAGACCGGCGATATTTCCTATGTTGGTCTTTGTTTTTTTATGTATACATATCCCACGTGTTCAGAGAAAATAAAGTATTAGACTGATGTTGTTGATTTGTTGCTATTACTGTCTAAGAAAGCTCTTTACCTTAGAAAAATAGGTATTAGACTATTCAATCCTTCCATACAAAAGGCCAGTCAAAACACAAAAATAAAGTGTTAGACTGGCCTGGTTTATTGAGCTATCGAAACCCCATAACTTAAATAATATGGCTGGATGTATGATGTTTTACTGTTGCACAGGTTCGATGTTAACAATCATATCGCGATACGTTGCAGCCCTTTGCTCCTTTTTCCCATCCCCTGTCTCAAAAAACACTTGAACAACCGCTCGTACAGTCTCTCCCGTATCATTTGTTTTCAGTAGAATGGCACGCCGATGATCTTTTGTTATTCTTATATATTTTTGCCCAGTTTCTCCAAATACCCATGACACTCTGATAGATACTTCTTTATTTGGTATCATGCCATCCTTAAGTTGTACGATCCTGTCTGTAATGTCTTCTCCAGCGACCACTTCAGGTGTAATCGTTGCATCATCATTGTACTTTAACATTTCTTTTCTGATTATATCAAATGCAATTTCGTCAACGATTATACCATCTAGTCTCTTTTGAACATCTTCCCTAGATTTAAAAGGTAATTGCTCAACCGTTGCAATCATTTTCCTATAGACGAAATATTTTATATCCTCCGATAGTTGCTCAAAATCTTGAGGAAAATCAAGATACAATGCAGGTGAATTCAACGCTTCCCTCATCAATTCAATGCCGATCATATGTTCACTTTCTTCTCTGGAATCTTGCCAATTTTGCACATGGATTGCATTAATTTTTGCCAAAGCCTTAGCAACTTCGTCATCATCAAGGTTAATTACTCTGACCGTAAGCGTAGTACTTCTTCCACCATAAGATATCGTAACATTCGTGCTTCCTTCTTTTACTCCCGTTACCGTCCCTTCGAACACAGTGAAGAGCGTTTTATCTTCTGGCGTCCACTCTGCTACTGCTGAAACGGCAGATACCCTTTTGTCATTAAATATTGCCTCTACATATACATACTCGCTCTTGCCAACCGGCACTTCAATTGATTTCTGGCGAAGTACCAATTTGGAAGGCTCTTTGCTTAGTTGGACTTTTACATACATCTTGACAGTTTTTCCGCCGAAACTCGCGCTTACGCTTGCTGTTCCAGGTTTCAATGCGGAAATCAAACCTGCTTCTACAGTAACTATTTTGGTCGATGATGGAGTCCAAGTTGCTTTATCAGTGACAATTTCTGTAGTTCCATCCTTATAAAACACTTTCAATTCCACTTGCTGTTGTTTATACTCTTCCAACTCAATTCTTTTACTATCCAATATTTCTAGTTTGCTAATTTCCTTGGTTTCTGTGACTTTTACACTTAACGTGGCCAATTTATTTTGGTATTTAGCTTTTATGGTTGCAGTCCCCGGTGCTATCGCTACGATCTTTCCATTCTCAATAGTTGCCACTCTCGGTTTGCTGCTTGTCCACACTGCCTTATCATTTACCAATTCAGTCGTTTTATCTGTATAGACAGCATTCAAATCAAGCTGTTGTACCGTATTTTTTATCATTGATACTTTATTGCTACTTACGGTCAGGGATTTTATCTTTTTTTCTACACTTTCTTCTGCTGAAACTTTACTTATTGTTCCAAGCAATCCGGCTGTTTGTGCACCAAACATAAAGATAGATGCTGATACGATAATGGCTAAAAACCGTTTCATCTTAACTCTCCTAAGTTGTAATAGTTTGGATATCATGTAAAAGCATTCTATCAAAGTGGGCTTTCTTAAACAAGAAGCTTAAACTGCCTTAACTTAACGGCTGTTGGATGGAGAGTCTATGTCTACTGAAGAACTCCTCAAATCAAGGGTAACGTAAAACTGCCCGTTAGTTGAATAACAGGCGCCAGTCTAACACTTTATTTCTCAGTCTAGTACTTTATTTTTCGGTCTAATACTTGATTTTACAGTCTACAACTTTATTCTTACGGAACACCACGATGACATTCAGATTTTATCCTTTTTTTAGAAATCGTTTATGGTTTGTTTTGAACTTGCGTTTAGGATGGGGGTAAGACAATTTATCCAGATGGGAGCGGTTTTTACATGCTTGAGATGAATGAGAAGATTCCCCTTCCCCCTCATTGGGGAATGCATAGAACCTTGGCTCAATATTTTGCACTGCTACCTGTCGGCATGTTGGTTCTTTCTTTCCTTGGAAAGTTGCCCGTACATCTTCGTTGGATTTGTCTCGGATTATACCTCATGATCGTTGCACAGTTCCTTACCGTTATTTATTCCTCCAACTTAGGAATCCACTCTGCTCTTCACCCGGTCATTGCCTTGTTTCTCTTCTGGGGATCTCTTACCACCGTAAAACATGCTTATCATTTAAGGGGGAACGAAGCATGAAGCTCCCTAAAATTTGGTGGGCGTTATTTCTTGTATCGCTAGTGGTTATCGTTCCATTCATGGCTCCCTATTTAACATTCGATCCTGCAAACAGTCGCATAACGATTATTCCCGGCACTGTTCAATATCCTATATTAGTTGCTCATATCGTGTCTGCTTTCATTGCCCTTCTCACTGGTTTTTTCCAGTTTGTCGACCGAATTCGCTTGAAGAAACCAAGAATACATCGTTTTCTTGGAAGGATTTATGTGTACAGTGTGTTTATTAGTGGACTCCTCTCTTTAGCGAGTATCTTTTATGCAGAAAATTTCATGAAGGCAACAAGCTTCCTGCTCTTATCCTTGGCTTGGCTGTTCACTTGCTGGAAAGGGTACCGTACCGCCATCAACAAGCAATATGAGGAACACCGAAAATGGATGATCCGCAGTTTTGGAATGACATTAGTTGCCGTAAGCGCGCGTCTGTTGGTGCCTGTATTACTCCTTCTGTATTTTGTACTACACGGTTTTTCTCTTCCGCATGGTATGGAAACCGTTATTGGTGAGGTATTGAATGTAAACATTTGGGCTGGTCTCGTTCTTAATTTTGTTATTGTAGAGTGGGTTATATTGAAGAAATAGGCTTGCTTCGTCACGTCACATGAGCGTTGAAGTGGTAGCGCAAAGAAGGACTATCTCGATCGTTGAATCGGGACAGTCCTTTTTGTAGATCGTTATTCGTCAGACACGGCTTTCCCTCCAGGAATCAGAAACAATTAGGAAAGTGACCTAGAAGTAAGAGTTCCGATGCAGACTGCGTTTGCTTTTTTCCAGTGTCTTGATCAGCAAATACTTTTGTACGCCCTTGGATTCGGCAATAGCCCGTTGACCGTAATGTTCTGCTTCTGCCATGTTTCCTTGATGATAGGCCACTTCAGCATCGAGTAACAACTGGTAGATACGGCTTTTGATCGCGGATCGTTGTTGGTTGTAGGTATCTTCGTTGTTTTTAAGTAGTGCTAAATGTGCGGAGTAATAGTGTCGATGCTCGATTGAATCAAACTTGCTGAGTGCTTTTTCTACTAAATCATAGTTGCCGCGATGGAGTTCTACCACTACGGTGATGTAGGCGCGAAGCTTATCGGATGTGATTTTTGCTAGTTCCTTCTCGGCTTCCTCTTCGTTGTCGTGCAGATAGGCGTACAAGAAACGATAGTAAGGTTGTTTTGAATGTTTGACGTAGCGTTCAACTGTATTCATGTTGGTGCTGAATTTAAAAATGTACAGGTCTTTGCCAATGAGAAGGACGAACGCGATCAAGAAAAAGGTGATCCATACGATTAGGGTAGGTTCTATGTCTAGGAAGAAGATCGTTAAGCCACCTGCGGCTCCGAGGAGGAGCATGGTTAGTAGGTTACGTAGAGTGGAGGACATGAGGGTGCTCCTTTGCTTTTTGGAAGTATTCTTTTAGTTTAGCATAAGAGAAAGAGCCTGCATCCCCAAATTAGGGTAAGGGTCATGTGTGGGCTTTATCGATCATCTACTTTGCGAGTCTGTTGTATCTTCTAGTCTCAATGCGCAGTTTTTCGTTTCAACTGTCGTAATATAACATACGATTGCAATATCGCACTTTCCAAACCGCAAGGAATAGCAAATCTTCCCCCTTAAACGAAAAAAAGCCAGCCTGCCTGTTACTTCCTTCCACTAAATAACAGTTACAGCATAATCCTCCACAGCTAAACCCTTTAATGTATTAGAACATTCAAATTCGCCTTATCAAGGATTGGCATAGCAACAAACTTTCCATCCTGCTTTATTTGTAAGTAAGCTCCCGTTGTTTCGGTAATTGCCTCTTTCTCAAACACAACCAAACAAGAAGTGTACGTATGTTGTTTGGGCGAACAGAAGAGGATCATGCAATAGTAAACTTTATTTTGCTTACTTTCATTGTTGTATCTCGCAATACAATTGGTATAATTTGGTTTAAAATATAAAAATAAAGTTGGTAAAGACACTTGCAAGTGGTCCTCGCACATGAGCAGAGATAAAATGTAACGTAAATTAATTATGACAAAAAATCCAGGGATTAACCCTGGATTTTTCTAGAACTCATCGTCATACGATAGGCCATAATCATCTACGTCATATTGTTTGCCATGCACTTTTCCACTTCCGTTTTTAATAGCACGACGACGGTCAGTTTCATCACCTGATCTTACATAATCAAGAAGTACACTTAGACGGTCTTCATCAGGCAACCTTGCTCCGCTCTCGTTCTTTTGATATTCAAGGGCCAAATCATCAATCTCTCGCTCGATTTTAGAATGGGAGCCTTCAAAGTTCCAAGATTGCACTACGTGATCGAAAAGAAATGCAAGCCCTTGAGTGCTTATGATTCCAAATTTGTTTGCCAGTGATTCTGCCCGATCAAAGTAATCTTGTGCATGCTCGACCTGAATATCTTGCATCTTAGATTTTGTTCCCATTTCTTGAAATGGTTCACGCCATTCGGCTTTAACCTTACCAGATTTTCGGGACTCAGTAATGCTATCGCCCCAGCTTACCTGTTGATTCTTGCTGTAGTCAAAGACAACTTTCTTCAATGTAGCTGCCTTACTGGTACCAAAAATACTTTTAAATTCTGATTCGTTATCCCGGATATAGTCTTTCAAGACCGGCTGCAAAGTCCCTTTACCAAAGTTGTACTGAATAATACCAAAAGATAAGCCCATGCCATCAAAGTTCCCTGCAAGGTTAGAGAACCCGTCGCTCCCTTCAAAGAAGCCTGTACTTTTTAACAATTTTTTCTTGAGCGATTTTGAAATTGCCATGTTTAATTCCTCCTTTTGATTTGTCATATATAAAAGAGAAAAAAACATAAATAATACAACCTATAAGGAGAAAAATATGAAAAAAATATTTTGTTTCATTTTTGCTTTATCCATGACTGTGCTTACAGTCGGTTGTGGTGATTCTTCACTCATTCTTTCTTCTAACTCCAATGGTACCCAGGTCCAAAACGTGCAGAAAGAAGCAGAACGATTAACTTTTTCATTAGATTCAAAAGAATACTCAATCCCGATTCAAAAGGTTGACTCCATTAATAAATACCTTGAACAATTCGATCAAAGTGATCGAGAAACCGAGATAAAACGAATAAAGGCTACAGCCTTCACCTCAAATTCCGGGATTATATACAGTGATTTTCAATACAGTTGTGGTACAAAGCTTTGCAACCATACATTCGTTCAGATTAAAAATGATGAGATGAAATCCGTCCCTTTGCACTCTGGAAGCATCTTCTCTGATCATGCTTTTTCTCCAAATGAAAAGAATCTCGCAATCTTACTTGGGAAAAATGAAGGTACAGATGTTATCCGAAATAGTGTAATGGTCATAAACACAGAATCCTTAACGCTAGCCGAGCTTAATGACACTAGCGATATTGTCAATAAGTTGACATCTACAGATTTTAGTATCCCAATACTTTCGTTAAATTGGGAGAATGATACAGCATTAAAGATAACCATACCAGATCTGACCGACTATTCGTTTGAAACACTTAAGCAATGGCAGCAAAAAGAGAGTAAAACGAAAGAAGTTATATTAAGTATTAAGTGACTTTAAAGAGGTTTCAAAGTTAGGAAGCTTTTTCTCTATTCTTCTATTTCTTACTTTTAGACTGTTTACGAGGAATTTAAAGAGGTTGAATATAGCACTTAATGGATTCGACCCTGCAAACAAAATGCAGTTCGTACAGTCTATGTTATTTGGAATATTCATTGAGAATTTAGAAAAAATGTATTGGAAAATAAGAAGTTTTTATTTATAAATAAAAAAAGCCACCTATTCAGGTGGCTTCACTTTATGTATTTTGGTGGAGGCGGGGGGATTCGAACCCCCGTCCGAAAACAGCGATACATGAGCATCTCCGAGCGCAGTCACTCATTTAAATTTCGGTACCGGATTCGCGGAGTGACGCGATGACCCGTTACCTAGCCTGATTGATCTTCTTCCTTCGGCTCCAGGCGGAAGCCTCCGGCGTATCCCACTAAAGTTGAGCGCTAGTCATGCCCATGTAGGAAGAATAGTGATACTCAGTTGTCAATTTTTATGTGATCGTACAACCACAAAGAAGAATTAGATTAGTATTCACTTCCAGCATTTTTACAGAATCTGATCTAATCTATGTAGCATAATCATTTCCATGCAGCGAAATGGACCCCTTGAATCAATGACTGTGGCTTTCGTCTTTTCTTAAATACGGTACTTTCGCAATTATAACTCTTTATACTTCCCCCCACATAAGGGGGATATTAATGATTAAAACGGAGGCCGAGTACATTCGGTCATGTCCTTTTACATCCATTCCTTTAAAAGATAAGACTATAATAAAGAAAATGTTACAGCCTGCGGGATTAAGAAGGCTGTAACATTAGTTTATTTTCTACGTTGTGCTCGCTTTAATAGCGCAAAAACTTTTGGCCTTGCACCACTCTGTAGATTAAATCCGAGGCCTCTTCTAATAATTTCTGGCATGTAATAACCTGTCTCAATTTTCACAAGGTATCCCTGTTGTTCTAAAAATCTTGCTTCCTCGTTAGATAAGCCGAATTCTTCTAACTGGAAAGGTACTTGTTTCTGGTCAGGAACTTTAGTCTGTAATTTTGAAAATATTTTTTGGACTAGTGGCATTTCTTGCTCTATCTCTTTTATTTTTTGTTCAGAGCATGGCTTAATAGCATTACGTATTCCTGATGGGGATAAATAACGGTCGTTTAAAGGAGTCGTGTTAGTACTTTCAATAGCTGCATATCTTAAAAACCTTATTATATCACGGGCTTGTAATTGTTCATTCAAGTCAGATAAAACAGCAATAATCCAGTTAGCTGAATAAGCTTCTTTTGAATCCTTCCTTCCTAATTTAACTCCCCACAAAGGGTATAGTTTTTCTTCAAGGGCTTCTCCAGTTAAGTTCTCTATTGGTATCTGAGATGTACAAAATGAACTGTCTACTTCACAACTTAGCCACAAAGCTAATCTCAATGCTTCTACATTAGTCCATTTTAATTCAAACGAAGAATATTGAGAATAAAACTGTGTCCAATTCTGTTCCACAGAGTTAATTGCAACATCCCTGCGTAAAAGCAATATTAACCCAATTCGCCCATCTGGTATAGATCTTAGTTCATTAATAATTCCCTGACACAAAGCTCTAACAGCAGTCCGTTCTTTTGAAGAGTTGGTTACGTTCAAAAATAATTCTTCAAGACCATCCGCTACAAATAAGACTCTTTTATTTGCTTGTTCTAAGTATTCTTGTAACTCTTCAAACCTTTCAAAGGGTAGACCCGTAAACTTAATAATTTTCTTTCTCCAAAACATTTTCCATTCTGCTTCTGTACCAGTCTTTGGCTCAAATAATTCTATCTCGTCAATTAAATTAAGCATACTTCTTATATTCAATTTAAAGCCCAATTCAGTATTCAATTCTTCCATATGTTTAGCCATATCATTTACTGACTCTTCAGCAAGATTCTTGGGTTTCATAAAAGGTACTACATGAGTTATAGTTTTAAAATTATCATTATTACCCTCTACTTTATTCACAAAATTTTCCCAAGTTGCGGAACGTAGTAATTGTAAATATGCAAAAGTCTTACCAGATCCTTTTGCTCCTAAAACAACGGATATTGGTGAAGTATAGCGATACTTACGAGTAATGTTCTTTAAAGGTATTGTAGTTAAAAAATTTGATATTAACTTAGTTTCAGCATGCTCCATCTCAGTAGCTGTAGTGACTAACTTTCTTAAAAACTGTGTTTTTTTCTTATCAGAAATAATTTTCTCTTTCTCAAAATTAGCTTTAATGTCCACCCAATCTGAAACAAGGACTTCTATACTTTTAGACATTTCTGAATTGGAAAGCTTTCCATCAATAGAATCAAAACCCTCTAGATGAACTAGATTAGACGAAAATGAAAGAAACTCTACAAAGCGATCAAGAGGTCTGTCGATATCTTGCTCTTTATCCTTGCTTTTAAAGACTTCAAGAAATTCATCAGCCATATTCATACGATCATCATTATCTACTTCTTCCGGTACCATAGATATTAGTACAGAAGGATTGGGATACTTTTCATGTAGCGGTTTAGCATAAATTTGTTTTAAGATTGTTTGTAACCCGCGTCTTGATTGAAGAGAAGTAGAAGAAACATAAATTTTTCTTACTCTTGGATCAAATAAAAGAGGAGCAGAAAACTCACTAATGCCTGCTCTTAAATCTATTAGAACTGCATCGACCTCTAATTCCTTACCAAGTTCTGAAAAGAAATCTGAAATTACCCACTCCCTGTCGTTCATTTTTATTATATTTTCAGGCGTAGTTGGCATATGCATTACTTGTTGAACTTCTCGATAAGCTGGCAAGAAAAAATGTTCAACTATCTGTTTTTCAATAGGTAAGCGAAGTGTAGTTTCTTTTATCTTTTTTGCTACAAATGGTAGTACCTCTTCCCAATTTTTATTATCGTGAACCAGTGCTAAAGCATCTAACAAGCTCATGTCACTAAATAATCCTTGTGTTTCTGCTAACCAAGTCAGTCCAGGAGCTTCAATATCACTATCAACAATTAATAGACGATATTGACGATTCTTTTCGGAGTTTCTTTTAGTACTAAGAGCTTTTACAGTGGAAAGTAAAGATAAAGTACGCCCTACACCACCTTTATAAGAATGAAACGCTATCACAGGAACACCTTTTAGATCTTTGGGTTCAGATAATCTCCTAGCTATATCTCTGAATAATGGTAACGACTGGTTTTCAGCGAAAACAATACCTTCAGAATAGTCATGCGTCACTTTTAAAACCTTATCGCCAAAATCTAATCGAATATACCTGCCTTCTTTTGAATAGTGATGACCGAACATTTCCTTCAAGGTGTTATCTGATACGGTATAATCTTCTTCAGAAAATTGATTACAAGTATTAATTACTATCTCATCATTATATACATCTACACTCTTCCATTTATCATTCCAATTCTGTAACTTAAATTTCCTTTCAACATCGTACCAGGTATAGAAAAGATCCATTATTAAATCCTCCTATTTATCCAATCAACAATATCCAACAACTCTTGAATTATTTTTTTCTCTTTTTCATAATCTACCTCAATACCATAACGCCAAACTTGGTTATATTCAGAAGGTGATGCCGCATCCCCATTTAAGCATGTAAGATTAGGGAGAAAAAAGTGACCATAACCCAAATAATTGAGGATATATTTAATATTATGCCCATTTTTCCCATTTAACTTATCTTTCAGGTCACTATGTAGCATAAAAGCCTCTGTGGTATTTCCCCTAATTTTTTTTAGTAGTAAAACCTTCAATCCACACTCAATGGCATAAAAAAGTAGTAATTTATGTGATACTTTTATATGTGGTTCGCTAACACTTCTGGAAATGGAATAATGGGTAGTGAACACCTTTTTTAGCTCATGAATCTTAGCATGTATCATTTAATTTCCCCTAAGATATCAGAATGAATAGATTAATTCATTACTTTCAACTGATTTCCAAGAAATCCTGCAAAAAAAGAAAAAACGCCTATTTCTTTATAGAGAAACAGACGATTTATGTATTGAATTTTTGGTGGAGGCGGGGGGATTCGAACCCCCGTCCGAAAACAGCGATACATGAGCATCTCCGAGCGCAGTCACTCATTTAAATTTCGGTACCGGATTCGCGGAGTGACGCGCTGACCCGTTACCTAGCCTGATTGATCTTCTTCCTTCGGCTCCAGGCGGAAGCCTCCGGCGTATCCCACTAAAGTTGAGCGCTAGTCATGCCACATGGGCGATGGAATGGTAGCGCCTCACTGGTTATTAAGCAGCGAGAGAAAGTTGTTTGTTGCCAGTTAATGGCGTTCCGCGTTGTTGACGAGGTCCGCAGCCCCCCGGCTCGCTTCTCATGCTCTACCATCCCCGTCGAATCCAGAACGCCCCCAGGTAGGTAAGAAAAAGTCTAAGTGAAGAGCCATTAAATCCACACCTAGACTGTATTGTAACTAATAGTGTATTGGCTTTTTGTTGCTTATTAAATATAGCACAGGCGACAACCAAAACTCAACGTTGATTGCTGCCAAGCCTGCCAGTGCAATCCAATCAGCCCTTTTGGCGTTCGCGCAGAGCGCGCTCAATATCTCGCGCAGACTCTTTTTTCTTGAGGTCTTCGCGCTTGTCGTAGTTCTTTTTCCCTTTGACAAGTGCGAGCTCGACCTTGGCCCAGCCGCCCTTCAAATAAATGCTGAGCGGGACCAGCGAGTACCCTCTTTCGCGAATCAGACCATTGAGCTTGAGGATTTCCAATCGGCGCATCAGCAGCTTGCGTGTCCGCTCTGGCTCATGGTTAAAGCGATTTCCCTGCTCGTACGGACTGATGTGCACATTGTACAGAAGCAACTCGCCATTCTGTACACGGGCGAAGCTGTCCTTGAGCTGGACACGTGCCGCACGCACGGACTTGATCTCCGTACCGGTCAGCTCAATGCCTGCCTCGTATACTTGCTCGATGTGGTAATCGTGGCGCGCTTTTCGGTTTTGGGCAATTGTTTTGGTTCCGGCCTTATCTTTTGACATGGAGATCACCTCACTTGTACGTACTGCGTTTCGTACCAGTTAGTCTAGCAAATTTTGCCCATTATGGCAAGTCATTTACCCGGTAAATAGCCAACCCCGAAAAGGGAAACGGATCGTTCCGCGTGCTTTTCGGGGTTTAAGCAACTGTTTAACGGCGTTTCCGTTTCGCCTGACTGGCTACATTTTTGCGGGTCTTTTTCTTGGACTTGACGAGATCCTCCCAGAATCCCTTCTGGCGTTTCGTTGGGGTATCTCCTTCTCCTGCACCAATTGGCAGCACTTCTTCACCGCTCGATGCTTTACCCGATCCAGCGCGACGAGGAGGTTTGTTCCCTTCCGCTTTGCGGCGATCCTTGTATTTCTGACGGATTTCCGCCGGATGCTTTTTGTCCTTTTGTCGATCTGGTCTACCTGGGCGTTCTGGACGATCTGGACGGCCTGTACGTGAACGATCTTGTTGCTTGCCACGTGTCGGCTTACGATCCCCACCGCGACCATCTATTACGCGAGGCGTACGCTCACGGCTGCCACGGAAGCCAGCCTTCGGCATCCCGACGATTTCGAAGTCGATGGTGCGTTCATCCACGTTGACATTCGCTACACGTACCTCAACGACATCCCCGATACGATACTGCTTTCCTGTACGCTCACCGACCAACGCAAACATTTTCTCATGGTAATGATAGTAGTCGTCGGTCAAAAAGCTGACGTGCACCAAACCTTCAATGGTGTTAGGCAGCTCGACGAAAATCCCAAACGAAGTGACGCTGGAGATGACGCCTTCGAATTCTTCTCCCACTCGCTCCAGCATGAACTCCGCTTTTTTCAGATCGTCTGTTTCACGCTCGGCATCGACAGCCAACCGCTCACGCTGTGACGTATGCTCCGCGATTACTGGCATTTGCTCTGCCCAGTACCCCAGACGTTTTTCTGAGATTTGATTCCCCAGCTCGATCCATTCGCGAATGCGGCGGTGGACGATTAGGTCGGGATAACGGCGAATCGGTGAAGTAAAATGGGTATAAAACTCCGTAGACAAGCCGTAATGCCCCAGACTTTCCGCGTCGTAGCGCGCTTGCTTCATCGAACGCAGCATGACGGTGCTGATAATAATTTCTTCTGGCGTTCCTTTTACCTCTTCCAGCAACTGCTGCAACGCACGCGGATGAACAGAATTGCCCTTCCCGCGGATCGAGTAGCCAAAATTCGTGATGAACTCCATGAAGGCCATGAGCTTTTCAGCGTTCGGGTCTTCGTGAATCCGGTACATGAAAGGCTGTTTCATCCAGTGGAAATGCTCCGCCACTGTTTCGTTGGCAGCGAGCATGAACTCCTCAATGATCTGCTCCGCAATCGATCTCGTACGGAAGCCGATTTCTGTAGGGGTTCCCTCTTCATCGACGTAAATTTTCGCTTCGCGGAAGTCGAAGTCAATGGCGCCACGCTGCATTCGTTTTTTACGCAGCTTCAAGGCCAGCTCTTTCATATCCTCGAACATCGGGACGAGTCTGCTGTACTTCTCGGTCAAGGCTTCGTCCTTGTCTTCCAAAATACTACGTACATCTGCATACGTCATGCGCTCATCTGTACGAATCACGCTCAAAAAGATGTCGTACTTGACGGTATTTCCGCCCGCATCCATCTCCATATCGCAGGATATTGTCAATCGATCTACCTGCGGATTGAGACTGCATATGCCGTTGGACAAGCGATGTGGCAGCATCGGGATTACGCGGTCAACTAAGTAGACACTGGTACCGCGACGATACGCCTCATTGTCCAATTGGGACTTTTCACGAACATAGTAGCTGACGTCAGCGATATGCACGCCGAGTCTTAGGTTTCCGTTTGGCAGCCTCTCCAGGGAAACGGCATCGTCCAAGTCTTTGGCATCCGCACCGTCGATCGTAACCATCATCCGCTCACGCAAGTCACGACGACCGCTGATTTCCTCCTCGGAAATCTCATCTGGCGCTGCCTCAGCTTCTGCTAACACGTCCTCTGGAAATGCTTCTGGCAGGTTGAACTTGCGGATGATCGACAGGATATCGACGCCCGGATCGTTCTTATGGCCAAGAATCTCGACGACCTCACCCTCAGGATTCACGCGCCCCTCTGGGTAACGAACGATGTTCACGACTACCTTGTGACCATCTACTGCTCCGTTGAAGGAGTCTTTCGGGATGAAAATATCTTTGCCGATTCGCTTTTCGTCGGGGATCACAAACGCGTAATGCCTCTCGTCCTTAAATGTCCCTACGACCTGCTTGATCCCACGCTCGACAATGCGGATGATCTGCCCTTCCAGACGATTGCCGCCCGCTTCTTTTTCCACGCGGACAAAAACCGTATCGCCATGGAGCGCCCCATTCATATCATTCGCATGTACATATACGTCATCCGAGTCAGGTGTCTCCGGGATCACAAATCCGAAGCCCTTCGGATGACTTTGCAGACGTCCACGTACCAGATTCATTTTTTCAGGCACACCATACCGATTCGCCCTGGTGCGGATCACCTCTCCGCTCGCTTCCAGTGCATTCAGTGTTTTCACAAGCTCCTTGAACTTGGCAGAATCCTTGATCCCAAACGCTTCTTCCAGTTCCCTCACCGTCATCGGGTGGTATGCTTGCTCTCGCATAAACGCGAGTATTTTTTCTTGATCTTCCATTCACAAACCTCCTTTTTCGCGTGGCATTCCCGCGTTTCTCTATGACCATCCTATTATGTAGTATTCACCGTTCCCGCATATCGCAATCGGAATAGAGAAAAAGACAGCAAGTTGCACTCGCTGTCTTCCGGCCATTCGTCTATTACGCTCCTGATTTCAAGAAATACCCGAGCAAAATCGCAAAGATCATGAAGCCAACCGCAAATACAACGGTCAGTTTCCCTAAAAGTGCGTCAATCCCGCGGGCTTTTTGTTTGCCCATCAGTTGCTCTGCGCCGCCACCAATCGCTCCGGAAAGGCCGGCACTTTTTCCCGATTGCAGCAACACGACGATAATTAAGCCAATACTTGCGATCACAAGTAAAATTTTCGCAGCCAATGCCATTTTCATTCACCTCAAAACGTATTTCCAAGGCGGAAAAAACCAATACAACAACTTTATCACACTTGTCTGGTAACAGCAACCCGCTAACCCTTCCATTATAAGAGAAATTCTCTCAAATAATATTGACCGTTATAAGGTAGACTAAGAGCAACGTGTTTTTACGAAAAAATGGCAAATTGTGTACTTTCTTTGTCTTGTTGGGTAGTCGCCTTGATATTGTCAAACTTTTGCCGTAAAATTACAATGAAACTTTATAATTCGCTTTGGGAGGTCTTTGTCAGATGGCTGGGTCCAACAAAAAAGACATGAATCAAAACGATGTAATTGATTCCGCGAAGGCCTTTTTTACTTCGTTTGGTATCTTGTTTCTTGTTTTTCTCATTGCACTCGTAGGATCAATCATTTTCCCACCAAAACATGGCGAAGAAGCAAATGGTGGCGGCGCACCAACTGCACAAATTGACGCTGCTGCTGTATTTAAACAAAATTGCTCTTCCTGTCATGGTCAAAATCTCGAAGGCATTGCAGGTCCAAACCTGACAAAAATTGGAGCAACGCTCAGCGCTGACGACATTGCTAAAATCATCAAAGAAGGTAAAGGCGGCATGCCCCCTGGAATGCTAAAGAAACAACCAGAAATTCAAGCGGTTTCACAGTGGCTGTCGGAGAAGAAATAAGTACATAGATAGCCTGTAAGAAAGAAACACCGAAGACTTGTCCTCTTCGGTGTTTTCCGCGTTAATGGGGAGGCTTTTACATATGACCATCCAGATTGAAGCTTTGGGGAAACAAATCCACTCCCCTACGCGTACATGGTTGTTCCGTGACGTAAACGCTAGCATTATGGAGCCTACGATTATTGGAATTCTGGGAAAATCAGGCCAGGGAAAAAGCACCTTGCTTCGTATTTTAGGCCGTCTCCTGCAACCTGATGCCGGTACGGTTTTCTTGGAGAAGAAAGAAATGTCACTGTGGGACCCGAGAGCTTGGCGAATGAAAATCAGTTATGTGGCACAGCAGGCTGTTATGCTGCCAGGCAGCGTGGAAGACAACCTGCGTACAGTAAGTACCCTGCATCAGCGTCCTTTTGATAGGAAGCTCGCCTCTGACTTGATGGAGCAGTTATATATGGAAGAAATCGATTGGTCAAAACCAGCTACTCAACTGTCCGGCGGCGAAAAGCAACGGCTCGCTCTCGTTCGCAGCCTGATGCTCCAGCCATCTGTCCTGCTACTAGATGAGGTCACCGCTTCCCTCGATACGAAAAGCAAGCAGGCTGCTGAGCGTCTCCTCGTAGATTTGCACCACCAAACGGGCACGACCTTAATTTGGGTCACGCATGATTTAGAAGAAGCACGAGTCGCTTGCAAGCGCATTTGGTTTATGGCCAATCACCAGTTCGCAGAGGACACGGAATGTGAAGCGTTTTTCCACTCGCCCCAATCCGTGGAAGCTCGTGAATTTTTACAGGATGGAAATGTCCATACTGCCCTCTGTGAGGTGCAGCGATGACACATACGTTTACGGGTTCATACATGTGGCTACTCTTTGCCTATGCCTTTGTTTTCATTGCCCTCCTGCTCTCTGTTTGGCAGAAGCTCGGTTTGGAGAAAGACATTTTGATTGGCACCATCCGCTCTACCGTTCAATTGCTTGCGATCGGCTACGTTCTACATTTTGTCTTTGCTACCGACAGTGTCTGGTTTATATTATTGATCATTCTCATGATGATCTTGGTCGCTTCGTGGAACGCTGCAAGCAGAGCGAAGCAATTATCGGGGATCTTTTGGCGGATCTCCCTTTCACTTGCGATAACAGAGATCATCACGATGGGACTGTTAGTTATACTCGGGCTTGTCTCTCCCACGCCGCAGTACCTCATTCCGATGAGCGGCATGATTATAGGTAGCTCTATGATCGTCACGAGCCTTTTTCTCACGCATATGAACAGAGAAGTAGAAGCCTCGCGTGGGGAAATTGAAACACTGCTTTGTCTGGGAGCGACTACACGCCAAGCCGTGCATGTGGTGTTGAAGCGCGCTGTCAAAGCGAGCATGATCCCTACCTTTGACACGATGAAAACAATCGGACTCGTCCAATTGCCAGGGATGATGACCGGCATGATTGTCGCAGGGGCCAGTCCCATCGAGGCCGTGCGCTACCAAATCCTCATTATGCTCAGCTTCAGCTCCTCTGCTGCCATTTCGGCGGTTCTGATCAGCATGCTCAGCTATCAGCTCTGGTTTACGCGGGATTCCATGCTCCACTCTTAAATGCACACACTGTCGGACATTTGCTTCCGGCAGTTTTTTTGTTTTTGTAATGAAATGCACCCTGAGTCGTCAAATTACAAGTAGAACGTACAAAAGGTGGTTCAGCTATGGACAAAAACGGTTTAATGGAGCAATGGTTCCTTCGCTATGGCGATGATATTTACAAATTTCTTATTTACTACACAGGAACCCGCGATGTAGAGGACCTCGTTCAGGATGTCTTTTTAAAAGCGCTTCGGTCTCTCGACGCATTCGAAGGCAGATCGCAACCGAAAACTTGGCTATTGACGATCGCGAGGAATACCGCCATCGATCATAAACGAAAGCAACGTCTACGTAACTGGCTGCCAGATAAATGGCTGGCGAATGTAGAGACGGAAGAAAAAACACCGGAAGAAATTCTGCACGTACACGAGGAGCAGCAGGCACTTTACCATGCAATCCGTGAAGTAAAACCCGCTTTCCGCGAGGTGCTCATTTTGCGCGGAGTCAAAGGACTGTCCTCTAAGGAGACCGCTGAAATACTGGGGTGGTCCGAAAGCAAAGTAAACGTAACACTGCACCGTGCCATGAAAGCCGTCAGAGAAATACTTGAGCGTGAGAAAAAGGAGATGATTGGCGATGCAATCTAATTCAGACCATGACTTACTAGCTAAATTGAAGGGGATGCCGGATATGAAAATGAGCGGAGAACAAAAGCACGAGATCGTTTCTGCTATTCGCCAAACAAATGTGAGCAAATCTGGGGGAACTGCTTCTTTTCATGGTTTCTCTGCGCTTGGCAAGGGATTGGCCCTCTGCTCGGTACTTGCTGTGACTGTCTGGCTGGGAGCCTCGCTCCTTACGAATCAACCGCAGAGTACAATGCCAGACACTGGTGCACCTATTGCTCCTGGCTCTCCTACCGCTTCTCCGGGACCAGCTCAAAACAACAACGTAACAACACAGCCTATTTCGCAGTCTGAGGAGCTCTTGTCACAAATTCGCTCAAATGCTCAAGAAGGCAGAGTTATCTCCCTTCCATTCGTTCTGGAAAAAACGACAGATGATGTAGAAAAGGGCTGGGGAAAGCCTGAGAAAACCTACACAGCAAATGGACTGATCTACTCCGCTTACCCGAAAAAAGAAGTCGTGTTTGGCTACAACAAAGGCATGCAGATCGTAGACATGCACAGGACAGATTCTCGCTTACAGCAAATCAACCTGTCTGCCGTCGAAAAGAGCTGGGGAAAACCGAGCCGTATCAGCGAGTTTGGCGATCGTACGATTTATACCTATGATGTGACGAGCAAATATCAGGTCAAACTGCTCTTCCAAGGAACAAAAAGCACGAGCAAGGAAGTCCTGATTCTTGTTGAATACCAGCTGTATTACCCGCAAGGAAATAAAAATCTCATGCTTTATGGGAACAATGCCGACTTGTTACAAGGCGTGCGTGATCTCGCGGGGAAAGGCCAAATCTTTGGCAGTCAGTATCGTTTAGAAAAGGATGTATTCGATGACGCAGAAAAACAGCTGGGCAAACCGGATGTCGTCTCTTTCGTCAATGGCATCACGTACAATACGTACCGGGATCTCAATCTAGTCTTTGCCTTTAACAAAGGAATGCAGATCGTCGATATTCGTTCCTATGACCCACGCTTGCAAGCAATCACACTTGCCGAGGTGCGTAAAACACTTGGGGAGCCAACAAGCAAAGCCACAACGGGCGGCCAAACCATCTACACCTACAAGGTGACTCCTGATTACGAATTGAAATTCATTTTCTCAGGCATCATGACCGATGATCCAAACACAATCTACATCGATCACGTAAACATTTACTACCCACGTGGAACTTTCAACAACATGGCGGGGTAACCACACAAAAAAGACGGGAGCATTAGTCCCGTCTTTTCTCATTATTTACCGATGATGTAGCCTTCCAGCTCATCCAGTACTTTATTTGCAGCGATTACGCCACCGGAGGTATTCCAGATGGTATCATCCACTTTGAATGCTTTGCCCGCTTTCACGACGTTCAGGTTTTTCCAGAGCGGATCGTTTGTCCACTCTTGCTCCAGCTTGGACGCCTCGCCTTTGCCTGTTTCGTACGTGAAGTAGAACATGATGTCGCCGTCCATCTCTGGAATGCGCTCTTTGGTTACTTCTGCTGCGAAATCGTCTTTGTCTTGGGCAGCTGGACGTGCCAGGCCAAGGTCTTTGAAAATCGCGCCAGTGAAGGTGTTTTTGTAGTAGATGCGAACTTTACCAGGCATGAAGCGTACAACGGATACTTTTGTATTCAGCTTGTCGCCCGCTTTTGCTTTAAACTCTTCTACGCGCTTGTTCCAATCAGCGAGGATTTTTTCACCCTCAGCCTTTTTGTTTACTGCTTCTGCGAACAAGGAGAAGTTTTCTTTCCAGTCACCGCGTGGCTCATCCACAAATACGGTTGGAGCGATTGCAGTCAATTGTTGATAAATTTTTTCATGACGGAATTTCATACCCAGAATCAGGTCAGGCTTCAGTGCCGCGATTGCTTCCAGGTTAGGTTGTCCTTCTGTACCAACGGATTTTGTACCCTCAAGGAAGGACTTGGTGAAATCGTAGAATTGAGTAGGATCAATGGTCGAGCCTACAGCCCCTACTGGCTTCACACCGAGAGCCATCAGAGTTTCAGTACCTTGGTTCGTCAACATGACGATACGTTCTGGTGTACCTTTGATGGTCGTTTCGCCCATCGCGTGTTTAACTGTATAGCTTTGGCCGGAACCCTCCGAATTGCCTTTGGCTTGATCGGCAGGCTTTTGTTCGCTTGCTTGGGGAGTACCACAACCGGTAACAACCAACAAGGTCGCCATTAAGACAGCAAAGAAAGCTTTACCGCCTGCGGTCCGATATGTACGAGAAAACATGATGAAAGGACCCCTTTCCCTTTTCTATAATGAGAATTCATATCAATGACAGAGTCTATCCTACTCCCCTGCCTGTCAAAAGTCAATCACAAATTGATAATGACTATCAACGTCATTGACACTTCCTTTATGTAGCTCTACACTTAACTATGAAACCATCTAAGAAATAAGGATGTAGCCATCATGAATACTTTTTTAGCTAGCAACTTTCGTAAAATTCTGGGACTGGTATTCGCCCTTCTTCTCCTGACCTACCTTAGTTATACCAGCCTCATCTTTGGCGTCATTGACACGAGTTGGCAAACTGCGATTGATGCCTACACGAATTTCAACGGCTCCAATGAACACATCGTTATTAAAGAAGTGCGAGTACCGCGTGTGCTCAATGCGCTAACGGTCGGTTTCAGCCTCGGCTTGGCCGGAACTCTGCTCCAATCCTTGACGAGAAACCCTGTTGCAGACGTTGAACTGTTCGGTCTTAATGCAGGTGCTTCTCTTTTTGTTGTGTTCGCCGTTACATTTGTCGGGATCAGCTCCTTGACCCAGTTTACGTGGATTTCCTTTTTAGGAGCCGCTGTAGCAGGTTTGATCGTCTATTTGCTCGGTTCATTTGGCAGAGATGGACTTTCGCCTGTGAAGCTGGTTTTGGCGGGTGCAGCTATCACCGCTTTGGCTTCCTCGATCCGACACGGCATGATGGTCCTGAATGAAAAGGCCACAGACGAGGTGCTTTTCTGGCTGGCAGGGTCAGTCGGAGGCAGAAAGCTAGAGTATTTAGCCACTGTCTTTCCTTATATGTTCATCGCCTGGATCGCTGCATTCGTCCTTGCACGCCCGATTCAAACGTTGTTGATGGGTGATGACGTAGCAAAAGGTCTCGGACAGCGCACATTATTGGTCAAATTCAGTGTCGGAATCGTCATTGTTCTCTTATCCGGTTGCGCAGTTGCTGTTGCTGGACCTATTGGTTTTGTCGGTTTGGTCACGCCGCATCTGGCCCGCTATCTCGTCGGAATAGACACTCGCTGGGTACTTTTGTACAGCGGTCTGCTTGGTTCCATCCTGCTACTGTTAGCAGACATCGGCGCTCGTTATATTGCAATGCCTGCTGAAGTTCCTATTGGAGTAATGACAGCCCTGATCGGGATTCCGTTCTTCATCTATGTCGCACGCAAGGGGCTGGATAAATAATGAAAGACTACCTGTCTCTTCGCATCGGCAAGCGCTTTTCATCGTTTCAGCTACATAAAAAGACGCTCTGGTTTTCGCTACTCGCCTTGCTGATCGTCATCACCATAGCGGTTGTCAGTCTCGGAATGGGTGAAATGAAAATCGCTCCGCTCGATGTGGTAAAAGTTTTGTTGGGAATCGGTTCAGAAGAAAATGCTTTGATTGTAGAGCAGTTTCGCCTGCCGCGCATCGTCATTGCCATTCTGGTAGGTGCCGCACTCGCAGTCGCTGGTGCCATCATGCAGGGTCTCGTTCGCAATCCATTGGCTTCTCCGGATATTCTGGGGGTATCGGGTGGAGCATCTGTTTTTGCAGTCGGCTTTTTGATGCTATTTGAAACAGTGAGCATCAAGTGGCTCCCTCCCATCGCTTTTTTGGGAGCAACATTGACAACATTCCTGCTGTACGCGCTCTCTTGGAAAAAAGGCGTCACGCCGCTTCGTCTCGTCATGATCGGTGTTGGAATCAAAATCGCAGCGGGTGCCATTGTCACCATGCTGATCATGTTCAGTCCGTTTTTGCTGCAAAATAAGGCATTGCTCTGGCTGACTGGAAGCATCTACGGCGTTGACTGGAATGACGTATTCATGATTTTGCCGTGGGTAGTCGGACTGATTCTCGTAGCGTGCTTGCTTGCAAGGCGCGTGAACATTCAACAGCTCGGCGATGATCTGGCGACGAGTCTCGGCAGTTCCTTACAATTGGATCGCTTCCTCCTCCTCATGATTTGCGCGGCTTTGACGGGAACAGCCGTCTCTGTTGGAGGCGATATCAGCTTTGTGGCTTTGTTGGCCCCCCACATTGCCAAGCAACTGATTGGTCCGTCCTTTGGCGGTGCCATGACACTCTCGGCTTTCTTGGGTGCCATTATCGTATTGCTTGCGGATTTGATTGCCCGCATGGCTTTTTCACCAATCGAAGTGCCTGTAGGAGTATTCACCTCTGCCATCGGCGCTCCGTTTTTCATCTACTTGCTGTATAAAAACCGAAATCGCTAGAAAAGAACTTTGTCCCGCTGTGGTGGTGGGGAGGAAACAGGAGAAAACGCTCAGATTCTTGTCCCACCCGCTGGGGGATTCACTGCCCGACTCCATACAAAAAGCGAAACCGCGTCCAAAGTAGTTCTTTCAGGATGTTTTTCAGAGGTGGACGCTTAAGAGCATGTTTCGCTTTTTGCATTCCGTCTCGGTCGGTGTACCAAAGATCTTCGCTTATTTCTCCTGTTTCCTCTACGAGCTTTCCATGTTAGTCCGATTTTAAAAGCCTTAAAAGAATGTAGAGCATATTCCGTTACGCCAGAGAAGAATATTTCCAGACGTAGCGACTTGTGGAGTCCGACCGAGCGGAGAGGGATTCGCGGGCAAAAGAAACGCAACCGTGCCCATACGACGTAGCGGCTACTACTTTTGCCTTTCCCCGCGAATCCCTTCGGAGCGGACAGTCCCAACCCTCAGCGGGACGGAGCACTGAGCCTAGACTGGAAATATTCTTCTCCCCACCGCAGCCACATGCGACCCTGAATATATTTTTTAATTCCTATACGTTGAAAGGAGTCCAACCCATATGCAAGCTTTGGAAACCCAACGACTTACGTTATCGTACGGAGAACGCAACATCATCGAAGCTTTAGATTTAAACATTCCGCGTGGAAAAATCACCGTTTTCATCGGCAGTAATGGCAGTGGCAAATCGACATTACTGCGCTCTCTGGCACGTTTACTCAAACCAAAGGAAGGCGCCATCCTGCTTGAAGGAGAATCGATCGCGAAACGCTCTACCAAAGAGGTAGCCAAACGTCTTGCCATCCTTCCTCAAGGGCCATCTGCACCAGAAGGATTGACGATCCTGCAATTGGTCAAACAAGGACGTTATCCTTATCAAAACTGGCTACAGCAATGGTCGGAAGAAGACGAGCAGATGGTCAACAAAGCATTGGCAGCTACTCAACTCACAGATATGGCAAACCGCGCCGTCGACAGTCTCTCTGGCGGCCAACGTCAGCGCGCCTGGATTGCGATGACGCTCGCTCAAGGAACCGAAACCATTTTGCTGGATGAGCCTACGACTTATTTGGATATGTCGCATCAGATTGAGATTTTGGACCTGTTGTTTGAACTGAATCAAACGGAACAGCGCACCATCGTCATGGTTCTCCACGATCTGAATCTCGCTTGCCGCTATGCCCATCATATCGTTGCCGTTCACAATCAGACCGTCGTGGCAGAAGGCTCTCCGAACGAAGTGCTGACGACCGATCTTGTCCGTACGGTTTTCGATATGGATTGCCAAATTACGCAAGACCCTCTGTACGGAACTCCTATGTGCATCCCGTACAGTAAAAGCCGTCTGGGCACTGTGCAGACCGAACGAAAAGCATTCGCCATGTCATAAGCCTCAAACAACAAAAAGACTGTCCATCGCGTAGTATGGGCAGTCTTTTTTTCGTAGATAAAAGCTTGAACATGCAACGAATCGAGGCTTCTGGTGGCATATGTCGTTCATCCAAAAAACAGCGGCAGTTCCGGACTTTTTTGCGTCCTGAACTGCCGCATGCAAGCTTATTTCTTCAGGTTGTAGAATGCAGAACGACCACCAAAGCGAGCTGTATCAGCCAGTTCGTCTTCAATACGCAGCAATTGGTTGTACTTCGCTACGCGGTCCGTGCGGGAAGGCGCACCAGTCTTGATTTGACCTGCATTTGTAGCAACTGCGATATCCGAAATCGTGGAGTCTTCGGTTTCACCGGAACGGTGGGAAATCACCGCAGTATAACCAGCCAGCTTCGCCATTTCGATTGCCTCGAAGGTTTCTGTCAGCGTACCGATTTGGTTTACTTTTACCAGAATGGAGTTACCTGTGGAGGTCTCGATTCCGCGAGCCAGACGCTCAGTGTTGGTTACGAACAAGTCGTCACCTACCAGCTGAACTTTGCTACCCAACTTGTCAGTCAGCGCTTTCCAGCCATCCCAGTCGTCTTCAGACAGACCGTCTTCGATGGAGATGATTGGGTATTTGTTTACCAGATCTTCGTAGAATGCGATCATTTCTTCTGTTGTTTTCACAACGCCTTCGCCTTCGAAGTGGTATTTGCCGTCTTTGAACATTTCTGTAGCTGCTACGTCCAACGCAAGGAACACGTCTTTGCCTGGCTCATAGCCTGCTGCCTTGATCGCATCCAAAATGGTTGTGATCGCTTCTTCGTTGGATTTCAGGTTTGGAGCAAAACCGCCCTCATCCCCTACTGCTGTGCTCAGGCCTTTTTCACCCAATACTTTTTTCAGGGAGTGGAAAATTTCCGCACCTGTGCGCAGCGCTTCCTTGAAGGAAGTAGCACCTACTGGCATAACCATGAATTCCTGAATGTCTACAGTGTTGTCTGCGTGCTTACCACCGTTCAGGATGTTCATCATAGGAACTGGCAGCATTCTCGCGTTGAAGCCACCGAGGTAGTTGTAGAGAGGAACCCCGAGAGATTCTGCAGCCGCACGTGCTACTGCCATGGACACACCGAGAATCGCGTTTGCGCCCAGCTTACCTTTGTTTGGCGTGCCGTCGAGCTGAATCATCGCCATATCGATGCCAACTTGATCCAGGGCATCCATACCGATCAGTTCAGGAGCAATGATTTCATTCACGTTTTCTACGGCTTTCAGAACACCTTTTCCCAAGTAGCGGGATTTGTCACCGTCGCGAAGCTCAACCGCTTCATACGCACCTGTAGACGCTCCAGATGGAACATCCGCGCGACCCATCGAGCCATCCTCGAGATATACTTCTACTTCCACAGTTGGATTACCGCGGGAGTCCATAATTTCGCGTGCATAAATGTCAGTAATCATTGCCATTTCTCGTCCATCTCCTTTTTTCAAGTGCACTTACCATCTATTTCGATTTAAACGCCAAGCTACCCTTACAGTGTGTCCCAGCGAAGCCTATTTTGCAAGTAACGATTTACCTGTCATTTCAACGGGTTGCGCTACTCCCAAAAGCTCCAAAAGCGTCGGCGACAAGTCGGCCAAAATACCGTCTTCACGCAGAGCAGCCCCGTCTTTTGTCACAATGACAGGCACCGGATACGTACTGTGTGAAGTAATTGGTCGTCCCGCTTCATCCAGCATCAGATCCGCGTTGCCATGGTCAGCTGTGATGACGGCTACGCCACCCTTTGCTACGATGGCATCGACTACCCGGCCCAAGCATGCATCCACCGTCTCGACTGCTTTGATTGTTGGCTCCATCATACCGGAATGACCAACCATGTCGCAGTTGGCAAAGTTCAGGATGATCGCGTCAAAGTTGTCTGCCTCGATCTCAGCGACAACAGCGTCTGTCAGCTCTGGTGCACTCATCTCCGGCTGCAGGTCGTACGTCGCCACTTTTGGCGAAGGAATCAGGATGCGCTTCTCACCAGGAAACTCTTTCTCACGCCCGCCACTAAAGAAGAACGTCACATGCGGATATTTCTCCGTCTCAGCAATGCGCAGCTGCTTCAAGCCATGCTGGGAAAGCACCTCTCCCAATGTGTTATCCAGATTTGAAGGCTTGTAAGCGACATACCCATTAACCGTCTCGGAAAAATGCGTCAGGCACACAAAATGCAGATCGCGCGGGCGCTCATCTCCGCGGTCAAATCCACGGAAATCTTCATTCGTAAATGCCTGCGACATTTGAATCGCACGATCCGGGCGGAAATTATAAAAAATAATCGAATCGCCGCTTTGAACGGTCGTCACTGGTTTTCCGTTTTCCTCGAGAATCACGGTTGGCATGACGAACTCATCCATAATGGACTTTTCGTAGGATTCCTTAACCGCCTGAACCGGATCACGATAAGCCGGAGCATCTGCATACACCATGGCACGATACGCCTTCTCTACGCGCTCCCAGCGTTTGTCACGATCCATCGCATAGTAGCGACCTTGTACGGTAGCAATACGGCCAACACCCAGCTCTGCGATTTTGGCTTGTAGCTGCTCGATATAACCCACTGCACTGTCAGGCGATACATCGCGGCCATCCAGGAAGCCGTGGATGAACACATCCACAAAGTCCTGCTTTTTCGCCAGCTCGAGCATCGCAAACAGGTGGTCAATGTGACTATGTACACCACCATCGGACAAAAGTCCGAACAGATGGAGCTGCTTGCCGTTTTGCTTCGCGTGCTGGAAAGCAGCAATCAGTGTTTCGTTCTCATAAAAAGCGCCTTCTTTAATCGACTTGGTAATGCGCGTCAAATCCTGATAAACGACACGCCCAGCCCCGATATTGAGATGGCCTACTTCGGAGTTCCCCATCTGTCCTTCTGGCAGCCCAACAGCCAGCCCACTTGCCTCTAGTGTCGCGTGAGGGTATTGGTTCCAGTAACGGTCAAAATTCGGCTTGCTGGCTTGCGCTACTGCGTTTCCATACGTTTCGTTCCGCAGAGCAAAACCATCCACAATCAAAAGGGCAACCGGTTTTGGTCTTTGTGCCATTGCTTTCTCCTCCTATCGCGACGTTGCTCCTGCCACAAGCTGCAAGTAGCTATTCGCTACGAGACTCGCTCCACCGACCAATGCACCGTCAATGTCAGGCTGTGCCATGTAGCTTGCGATGTTTTCCGGCTTTACGCTTCCGCCGTATTGAATGCGCACTTTCTCCGCTGTCGCTTGTCCGAAGCGTTCACCGATTACGCTACGAATAATAGCAATCGTTTCATTGGCATCCTCTGCCGTGGAAGACTTGCCTGTACCAATCGCCCAGATCGGCTCGTATGCAATAACGGTATCCGCTACTTGTGCAGCATCTATTCCAGCAAAAGCCCCTTCAGTCTGCGTACGGACTACGTTAGCTGTCTCGCCCGCTTCCCGCTGCTCCAGACTCTCGCCTACGCACACAATCGGTACGAGACCTGCTGCTAATGCGGCTACAACCTTTTTGTTCACCGTCTCATCTGTTTCATTGAAATATTGACGGCGCTCGGAGTGACCAAGAATCACGTACTCCACACCAATTTCTTTCAGCATGGACGCGCTGATTTCGCCTGTATAAGCACCTTGCTCTTCAAAATGCATGTTTTGCGCCCCGATGGCAATATCCGTGCCCGCCAGCTCTTCTTTAAGTGCAGCCAACGCTGTAAAAGGTGCGCAAATGACTTTTTGTACTCCCGAAGTATTATTGCTTGCCTTGGCTTCCTGGGCAAACGCTCTCGCCTCGGCCATCGTCTTGAACATCTTCCAGTTCCCCGCGATAATTGGTGTTCGCATGCAAACTCCCCCTCTTCGCTCTTATTGGTTATCTGCCAACACAGCTACGCCTGGCAGTTCCTTGCCTTCCATGAATTCCAGGGACGCTCCGCCGCCTGTAGAAATGTGTGTCATCTGCTCGGCTACGCCTGCTTTTTCCACAGCTGCTACGGAATCACCGCCACCGATGATCGTCGTTCCGCTACATGCTGCCATCGCCTTGGCTACGCCAATCGTGCCGCCTGCAAAAGCATCCATTTCAAATACGCCCATCGGACCGTTCCATACAACCGTTTTCGAATCTACAATGACGCTGTGGTACTGTTCCACTGTTTTTGGACCGATATCGAGTGCCATCCAGCCCTCTGGAATTGCATCGATTGCCACGACCTGCTTTTCTGCATCTGCCGCAAAACGGTCAGCTACCACAACATCAACTGGCATCAGCAATTGAACGCCGCGCTCTTTTGCCTGCTCCATCAGTGTACGTGCGAGGTCGAGCTTGTCGTCTTCACACAGAGAAGCACCAATGCCATAGCCTTGTGCTTTGAGGAATGTATTCGCCATACCGCCGCCGATAATCAGGTGATCGACTTTGGTCAACAAATTTTCAATGACAGCAATTTTATCTTTTACTTTTGCACCGCCGACAATCGCTGTAAACGGACGCTCCGGATTGGACAAGGCTCCGCCCATGAAGCGAATTTCCTTCTCCATCAGCAAGCCTGCAACTGCTGGTATGTACTCAGCGATTCCCGCTGTAGAAGCATGTGCCCGGTGAGCTGTGCCGAATGCATCATTGACAAACAGATCAGCCAAGGCCGCAAAGCTTTTTGCCAGTTCTGGATCGTTCTTTTCTTCTCCCGCATGGAAGCGCACGTTTTCCAACAGGATGACGTCGCCAGACTCCATTCGTTCTACTGCCGCTTCTACGTCAGCACCTTGGCAATCCTCCAGCTTACGCACGTCCTTGCCCAAAAGCGAGGACAGATGGGCTGCGACAGGGGTAAGACGCATCTCTTCCACCACTTGGCCTTTAGGACGACCAAAATGGCTCGCCAAGATTACTTTGGCTCCTGCCTCCATCATGAAACGGATGGTTGGTACAGCAGCACGAATGCGTGTATCGTCGGTGATTACCCCGTCCTGCATCGGCACGTTAAAGTCGACACGGCAGAATACGCGCTTGCCTGCCAGCTCAACATCGCGGATAGATTTCTTGTTCATGAACGATCCTCCCAAATCATTGGCTTTTTATTCGGAAAAAAGATATGGGAAAAGGGAGATTGCTCTCCCTTTTTTTCCACAACAGTTCTATTTTACGTGTTAGAAGCCGCGCTGTGCAACATAATGACACAAGTCTACGACACGATTGGAGTAACCCCACTCGTTATCGTACCAGGAAACGACTTTCACCATGTTTCCTTCCAGTACCATTGTAGACAAAGCATCGATTGTGGAGGATGCAGGGTTTCCATTGTAGTCAGAGGAAACGAGTGGTTCTTCGGAGTAGCCGAGAATGCCTTTGAGAGGGCCTTCTGCCGCTTCTTTCAGCGCGTTGTTGATTTCTTCAACAGTTGCGTCTGTCTTCAGCTCAACGACCAAGTCCACTACGGATACGTTTGGAGTTGGTACGCGCATAGCGAAACCATTCAGCTTGCCTTTCAGCTCAGGCAGTACGAGTGCTACCGCTTTTGCCGCTCCTGTAGAGGTTGGAATGATGTTTTCCGCAGCTGCACGGGCACGGCGCAAATCTTTGTGCGGCAAGTCGAGAATTTGTTGGTCATTGGTGTAAGAGTGAACGGTTGTCATCAAACCGCGTACGATCCCGAATTTTTCATTGAGAACCTTCGCGTATGGCGCCAAGCAGTTCGTTGTGCAGGATGCGTTGGAGATCACAGTGTGTTGCGCTGGATCGTACTTGTCTTCGTTTACACCGATTACGACTGTAATGTCTTCATTTGTTGCCGGAGCGGAGATGATGACTTTTTTCGCGCCACCTTCCAGGTGCTTCGCTGCATCTTCGCGCTTCGTGAAGCGTCCAGTCGATTCCACTACGATTTCAACACCGTAATCTGCCCACTTCAGTTGAGCTGGATCGCGCTCTGCCAATACCTTGATTTCTTTTCCGTCTACGATGAGCGTGTTTTCGGAAGCTTCAACACTCACGTTCAAAACGCCATGAACCGTGTCATATTTCAAAAGGTGCGCCAGTGTGTGCGCATCTGTCAGGTCATTGACCGCCACGATTTCTACATTCGGATTGTTCAGTGCTGCACGAAATACGTTACGACCGATACGACCAAATCCGTTAATACCTACTTTTACCATAATGTATACCTCCTGCTCATTAGCTAGCTTTATTCTTCATCGCGAGAAACCTGCCCTCTGGCGAAAACCAGCGGGTCGATAATATCGTCACAATCGGTAATAAGATTGGAAAAAACACAAAGGGCAATGTCTGGATCGTCGAAACACCTAACGTGAGCGCCATCATCATCGATAGTCCGTTCCACGGAATCAATACAGGCATGACAACTGTGGAGTCCAGCATCGTCTTGCCCAACAGCTCGCGCCCTCCCTTCCATTGGGAGAACCTCCCGAGAAGAGTCGCGCCGAGAACCAGAATCGGAATGGTTTGGTTACAGCTGATGATGACCACTAACAACGACAATGCCGCTGCTTTCGCTACCAATACGGTCTTATTTTTTGTATGACCCATCATTTTGTCTACGATGGGAGTTAATAAATTGGCTCTGTTCAAAATGCCGTTTAAAAAGCCTGCGAGAATGATTAACGCCAGAACACTGAAGATGGCGAACATCCCGCCCCCATGGACCAGTTGATCCAGCGGCGTTCCTGAATGAAGCTCAAATCCAACTAGCATTGATGTAAAAAACGTCTTCACATCCAAATTCCCATTGATCCCGACTAGAATCGCACTGGCTCCGATACCGAAAAACAATGCCTTCACCGCTTTTACTCTCAGTGCAAAAGAGGCAATTAACACCACGAGAGGCAGCATGAGCAGCCAATGTACAGAAAAATGACTGACTAACAGCTCCTGGTACATTTGAATGGTATCCGTCGAGTTCGCTTGAGGTCGAAACAGATCAAGGATCAGGAAAAGTAACGCGCAAATCGCTACCGTAAGCAAAGCAGGACGCCTCATTCTTCTTTCCTGCTCTTCTGTCATACCGACATTGGAAAGCACCAGTAATCGACTGCTGGATATCGGCGAGAAACGCTCCCCCACCATCGCTCCAGAGATGAGCGCGCCACCTACGATCGCAGGTGATATCCCTGCTGCGTGCGCTATGCCCATCAAGGACAGCCCAATCGTACTCAGTGTACCGATTGATGTACCCAATAAATAACTGACGCCTGCGGTCAACAGAAAAGAGAGAACGAACAAATACTCGACATTCACAATCGATAATCCGTAGTAAATGATGGCGGGAATGGTTCCTCCCATCATTAATAGAGGAATCAAGAGTCCTACTAAAAACAGAATCGTAAGGACAGGCTTTGCCTTTTGGACACCTTCCCAGCCAAACACGAACTGTTGCTTCCACGGATAACCCAATCTTTTTACACTAACCAGTGTGACCAAGATCGCAAAAACAATCCCCCATGCGATCGGAAAACCGAGCGATAGGCTCAAAATGATACCAGCGATCATTGCCAAGATGGGTGTTACCGATGTGATAGACATGCGACCGACTTCCTTCCGTTACAATCGTGCGGACAACAGCGTATAAGCTGCCCCTTCGTCCGTAATGAGTACATTCTGACACGATTGCTTAGCAAAGGAAAGAATCGCTTTTGCCTTGCTTTCGCCCCCCGCAATAGAGAGCACTGTTTCTGCCTTGTGCACTTCCTCTAGCTGTAAACCAATTGTCGGCATTCTGTGGACCGTTTCTCCCGCTTCATTAAAGTAGTAGCCGAATGCTTCTGATACAGCACCCGTCTCCACTAATTCCGCGAGTTCTTCCTCCGAATAATTCCGCCTTCTCGCCATCGTGACGGCATCCCCGATTCCATGCAAAACGATTCGAGTCTCGCCCAAGAGTGACAGCACGTCTTGTACCTGTGGCTCTTTGACCAATGTCTGCAAGGCTTCTGGATGGAGGCGATCCGGTACGTGAAGAAGCCGATAAGAAGCACCTGTTTTCGCTGCCATGGCGGAAGCGAGCGTGTTCGCTTGCAGCTCTACTCGTTCTCCCAATCCACCGCGAGCAGGGACAAACTGAACGTTTTTGAACGAAGCAGAAGGCGTCAGATGACTTGCTACGCTGGCGATGGATGAACCACCTGTTACCGCTACAATGTCGCCTTCTTGCACGACTTGTTTGAGGACCCGTGCCCCTACCCGTCCCAGCTCTTCCTTTACCCAAGGTGACTGGTCTGCATTGCCCTGCACCACAATGACTTCTGCTATGCCCAGCTTTTTTTGCAGGCGCTCTGCCAAGTCAGTAAGGCCGAATAGCTCTCCGACGAGAGGCTCCATGTCGTCCAAGACTTGTTGTCCTTCTTCACTCAGGCTCATTCCCGCAGCTGTTACATGAAGGAGCCCCGTCTCTTTTAGCAGTTCCACTTCTGCCCGCAAAATACGTTCAGTGGTATCCATGGCTTGAGCAAGACCTCTTCTGCCAATCGGCTGCAAATGATAGATGGATCGGAGCAACATGTACCGCTGACGCAAAACTTGAATCAAGTCAGGCAACAATTTTTGTTGCAGTTCCAGTAAACGTCGCATTTTACCTTCTTCCTTGGTTACAAATTGTTGATCGGGACGTTTTATGTCCCTGTATATACATTTTTTGTCCCACTTGGTGCAAAAAAAAGATCACTTGCTACAACTTGAATGTATCATATTTAACCATATCTTGCAAGTTCCCCTCTACCTATAAGACAAACCATCAGGAGGTCGTTTTCGTTTGAGTCAACATTGTGGAGGAGAAGAAAAAGTACAGTTCTCTTCGACTCTGACACGCCAGCAGGGTAGATTCACTGTCCGTCTCCACTTCCAAAAGGGGACCGTCGAGCCAAAGCCACCCTACGGGCGGACGTTTCTCAGAGAAGAAGTGTTCGACAAGCGGGTCCCCTTTTGGAAGTTCCGACTGGGTTGGCGATGCCAAGGTCTACGAGCCCTGTGCTTTTTCTTCTCACCAGCTTTGTTGGTTCATCGGTACTTTCTAAAGCTAAAAAACAGCCCAATACCATAGCAATCATTTATGATAGAGCAGTACGTCTATGTAGTTCCTCGTGCAGCTCTTTTAGCGTCACCACATGCGTTATGGAACGAAACACGATCTCTCCATCTATCTCGACTACGGGAATGACAAACATCATTTCCTCATGCAAAGCCGGGTCACTTTCAATATCAACCATACGCATACAAAGGGGGAACTCCTCCGCCAGAGAACGGATGTAGAGCTCCACCTCGTCGCACAAATGGCATTTTTTTCTCCCGTACAAAACGATTTCAAAAAGCTTTTCATTCATATATTGTTAAAACCTCTTTCGTTTGGCCGACGATGGGATCAGCATTTCTTCCCGGTACTTGGCAACCGTTCGGCGGGAGATCTCAATCCCCTCTGTAAGTAGCATCTCACCCAGCTTTTGATCAGATAACGGAGCTTTCCGATCTTCTTGCTCGATCAGTGCTTTGATTCTGCGCTTAACACTCTCAGAAGAAGTCGCTTCCCCACTGGAAGTAGATAGTGCTGACGTAAAGAAATACTTCAACTCAAAGATTCCGCGCGGTGTCTGGACGTATTTGTTGCTGGTTGCCCGGCTGATCGTCGATTCGTGCAGGCTGACCCGCTCTGCTATTTCCTTTTGCGTCATGGGCTTTAAATAATGAATTCCCCGATCAAAAAACTCCCGTTGCATATCGAGGATGGCCTGTGTTACACGCATGAGCGTCAGGCGGCGCTGCTCCAGACTTTTTGCTAGCCACATGGCGGCATTCAGCTTATCGTGAATGAACTGTTTCGCTTCATCCTGACTTTTTTGCTGGCTCAGCATTTTTTCATAGAAGCTGTTGATTTTCAGCCGCGGTGCAGCAACATCATTGACCAATACAACATAATCATTCCCGACCTTCTCTACGGTCACATCTGGAATGACATATCTTGTCTCTACGGAAGAAAAGGCAGCCCCAGGACGCGGATTCAACGTACGGATCAAATCTGCCATCGTCTGTACCTCTTGTGGTGTACATCCGATTTTGTCTGCAATCCGCTGATAGCGATTGTCCGCTAAATCTTGCAGGTGGTTACGAACGACCTGCACGATCTTTTCATCATCGAGTGCCAAATGCTCAAGTTGCAGCAAAAGACATTCTTCGAGGCTGCGTGAAGCTACGCCTACTGGATCAAAATGCTGCAAAACGGACAACACGTCTTCAATCTCCAGCATTTCAGCGCCTAGGCGCTCACTTGCTTCCTCCAGTGTAATTTCTAAATATCCCTTCTCATCCAAATTCCCGATCAAAAAGAGAGCAATCTGTTTTTGCAGCGACGAGAACCCTTTTACATAGCCGAGTTGACGCTCCAAATGTTCGTACAGCGTCTCCGCACCTTGCTGGACGTAATCCAGCGGATTGTAAGTGCTTTCATTTTTCGACGAACCGTACTCACCTGTCGCGCGATTGCCTACAATTTCTTTCCAGTCAATCTCAGGGGCTGGTTTCTCTGCTTTTGCAGAAGCGACTTCTCCAGCCACTTCAAGGTCGAAAACAGGATTTTCATTGGCCTGATCCTGCAAATAGGAGATGAGATCAATGGCTGAATACTGCAATATGGTAATCGCTTGGCGTAATTCCGGCGTCATCACTAATTTCAGTGTTTGTTCTTGAAATAACCCCAATCCCATGTTCATGAAGCTCGCCTCCTTCGCACTTGCTCATGCTGCACGATGACTCTTTATTTTCATTATATTCGTTCTCTCATGCAATTTTCCTGCCAAATTGATGAAACAGAGCACAAAAAATGTCGAAAGATCTTCACCAATGGACTTTTTCACTTTCGCTTACCTTATCGCTAGTTTTTTCTGCTGAACTACTTTTTTTCGTTTGCATTGAGATTCTCGATGTTTTATAATAAAAGTTGTCGTCACATTATACGCCTGTAGCTCAGTGGATAGAGCAATGGTCTCCGGAACCATGTGCGGGGGTTCGATTCCCTTCAGGCGTACCATACTTTCAAACCAAAAGCGATCTCTTGAATTTCAAGAGGTCGCTTTTTTATGTTGAACCCTCATGGGAACAAAAAAACAGCCCAATTAAGGACTGTTTTTCTTGTGCTACATTTATTGGTTAAAAATCGCTTTGAAAGAATAAGGGATTGGGGTGATTGGTCTATTATCCAATAATGCATCAGGGGCCATAATCTGAATGTGATACTGTCCTTCTTCAGGAATGTTTACTGAAAAAGATGTATTTCCAGTAATACGAACTCTTTCTACTTGCCCCCCTGATTGTTTCTTCACCCAAATAACAATCGGTTCAGAACTTGTTGATTGTCTACTAAAAGCAAAATTAAAGCTTCCTGGTTTTGCATAAAAATTGTAGAAATCGACATCTTTATGGTGATTAATCGCAGCTGTGTATGAAACATTCGAATTTATATATGGAGCGAATGAAACACTATCATTTGGCTCATATGGATCGGTCACCGAAGCAGCAGCTTTTTGGGAAGACTTCATATTTTTAGCTGGTTCTGCTGCAAATGCAGAAGCAGATGCGGATAGAGCTACTGCGAGGGTCAACAAACTAACTACGACTTTTTTCATATATGTTGCCTCCTAATAACTAGGTACGGAATTGTGAGTATTTGTAAGTGATCTTATTGATTAAAAAAAGCTTTGAATGTGTAAGGCATAGGGTTGATTGGGGTCGTATCAAATCCTGCATCTGAAGATACAATAAAGATGTAGTATCTTCCTTCTTCTGGGATATTTACTGATAAAGTTGTATTGCCCTTAATACCAAATTGGCTTTTTATTGTCTCTCCTTTTGTCTCTCCTTGCTTTCTCACAAGGATGTTAAACGTGTGCTTGCTTGCAGATAATCTACTGAATGCCAATGTAAAATCCCCAGGTTTCGCATAAAAATTAAAAAAATCAGCATCTCTATTGTGATCAATCGCTGCAGTATATGAGGTATTCGAATTAATATAAGGAGCAAATGCAGGATCATCATTTGGCTCATAAGGATCGGTCACCGAAGCAGCAGCTTTTTGGGAAGACTTCATATTTTTAGCTGGTTCTGCTGCAAATGCAGAAGCAGATGCGGATAGAGCTACTGCGAGGGTCAACAAGCTAATTACGACTTTTTTCATATATGTTGCCTCCTAATAACTAGGTACGGAATTATTAATATTTGTAAGTGATCTTACTGCTTAAAAAAAGCTTTGAATGTGTAAGGCATAGGTTTGATTGGGGTCGTATCGAATGCTGCATCTGCGGATACGATATAGATGTAATAACTTCCTTCCTCAGGGATATTTACTGATAAAGTGGTATTGCCCTTAATATCAAATTGGCTTTTTAGTGTCTCTCCGTCTTGCTTTCTCACCATGATGTCAATTGTGTGGTTGCTTGCAGATAATCTACTGAATGCCAATGTAAGATCCCCAGGTTTCGCATAAAAATTAAAATAGTCAGCATCTTTATTGTGATTAATCGCTGCAGTATATGCGGTATTCGAATTAATATAAGGAGCAAATGCAGGACTGTCATTTGGCTCATATGGATCGGTCACAGAAGCCGCTGCTTTTTGAGAAGACTTCATATTTTTAGCTGGCTCTGCAGCAGATGCGGAAGCAGATGCGGATAGAGCTACTGCGAGGGTCAACAAGCTAATTACGACTTTTTTCATGAATATTACCTCCGTATATATTTAGTGGAAATAATCTGAAATTTTATTGGTTATAAATTGCTTTAAATGCATAAGGAATCGGTTTGATTGGCTTGGAATCAAATCCAGAGTAGTCATATATCATAATATAGTAGATGCCCTCTTTTTCGAGATCTTGTGTGAAGCTTAATTTTCCATTTACTACTTCACGAGGACCCGCTGACTTTTTACTTTCATGAAACACCGCTACCCGTAGGTTCCCTTTTTCTGATGTTAAGCTACTAATCGCAAAATTAAGTTGCCCCGGTTTCGCGTAAAACTTAAACCAATCGAAATCTTTGTTATGGCCAATCTCTCCTGCATACGAAACATTAGAATTAACAAATGAAGCAAATGCAGGATCATCATTTGGCTCATAAGGATCGTTTGCCGCCGCAGCTTTTTGAGGTGATTTCAAACTTTTTGCAGGTTCCGCTGCCAGTGCAGATACGGAAGCAGATAATACGAGTGACAGGCTTAATAGGCTTGCTACGACTTTTTTCACGAATAAATCCCTCCAAAAGCTGTGATAGTAAGTACTATTAATTTTTACCATTTTATAACTGAATTGTAAATATGAGTTTTGTTATTTTTTGTAATAATTTGATGATTTCACTAGAATGATGTCTGCATTTATCGAACAATGACTGATATTATCGTTCTTTGCTTTTCTCCATTTAAAACGAAGTTCTCATTCACAAAGTACATTAACTATTAGTCCCATTGGTTAGCATAAATGTAATCTATACTAATCTTTACCATATTTAAAGTGTTTTGTAAATTCGAATCATGTAATATTTTGTAATAAATTGACAGATAGTCAACACAAAAAACCCTGAAGCACTACTCTCCTTCAGGGATCCTCACTCAACTATCGATAAACACACTTCCAATTCCTACTGATGATTCCTCGTTTTATACAAAAGATAAACAAAAAACGGCGCTCCAATCGCTGCGGTAAAAATCCCAGCTGGCAAATCATGCGGTAAAAACACCGTTCTCCCAATCAAATCAGCCAAAACGACAAGCATCCCGCCCAAAACAGCGGAAGCCGGCAGCAAGTAACCATACGCAGAACCTACTAACCTACGCGCAATATGCGGGGCCATCAAACCGATAAAACTAATTCCTCCTGCCACACCGACTGCAGCACCTGCCAAAGCCACACTGATCGCAATTAAGAGCAATCGCTTCTTATCAATCGCGACGCCAATGCCTTTAGCGATATCATCACCGAGCTCCTGGGCATTCAAATAACGAATTTGGAAAATCGTAGCGCCGAGAAATAAAACTGTCCATGGAAGCAATGTCATGACATTTACCCACGACATACCGTACACAGTTCCAGTCATCCACCCGAGAGCGTTTGATGCTTTGTGGGTTTGGGTGATGACCAGGAAAAAGATCGTTAATGCCCCCATGCCTGCCGAGATACATACACCGACAAGCGCGAGGCGAAAAGGGGAGACTCCCTCTTTCCACGCAGTGAGATACGTAAGCGTCGCGGTTAACAATCCACCGATCAAGGCCACCAATGGCATCCATTGTACACTTACATCTTTTGCGAATGTGATAAATGCTACCGCTGCTGCCGTTGCTCCCGCTGTAGTCCCGATCAAATCAGGTGAAGCTAACGGATTTCGTACCAAGGACTGCAAAATAGCCCCCGATACCGCCAGGGAAGCCCCCACCATTACTGAAACGACAACGCGAGGCAATCGCCAATCGAGCACGATCAATTCATTCTGTTCACTGCCCGCTCCCACAAAAGCTTTGACGACCTCCCACACAGGAATATGCAAGCTTCCTAAGCCAATACTCAATACAATCACAACAGATAACAGCAAAAATAGTATGAAATTAATTCCCAAAGCCCGCCTATCTACATGAAACGAAAGCGATGGCTTTTTGGTCCGAATGACTACATGTCTATGCATACGCCCTCCCCCTGACCAGCGGGATGATAAAAGCCACTCCTATCATAGCGGTTGCTACGCCTACTGGTACTTCCAGACGCATGGGCATCAATACAAGGCGAGAAAGCAAATCAGCGCAAACCAGAAAAGCTCCGCCGAAAACAATCGAATAGGGAATCAACCATCGATGATCAAGCCCGACTAAGAAACGACATAGATGCGGGATGATGATGCCCACAAATGCAATTGGTCCGGCGAGCGCGACACTCCCACCTGCCAAGAGCACCACGAGCAATAACGCAGTAGCTTTTACCAAGATAATCTTCTGGCCCAGGCCAGTCGCTACATCATCACCAAGTACCATCAAGTTTAACGAGCCAGTCAGTACCATAGCGCCTAACCAGCCTACTAGCAAATAAGGAATGATCATAAAAAAATGATCGAGCTGTCTTCCCTCCACAGAACCAACTAACCAGTAAAAGGCCTCTGTCATCGTCTTTTCTTGCAGCAGCATAAACAGCGAAGTCACAGACGAAGCAAAAGCGGCAACCGCTGCACCCGAAAGTGTCAGCTTAATCGGAGTCATGCCTCCCCGCCCAGCGGAGGCCAATCCGTATACAAGCAGGGCAGTCACACCTGCTCCGATAAAACCTGCCCACATCATTTGCGACACTGGGAATTGCGAGCCAAAAACAACAATCGTCGTCACAATAGCTGCTGCAGCTCCAGCGTTCACGCCGATAAGAGACGGTGAAGCCAAAGGGTTACGAGTCAACGCCTGCAACAAAACACCTGCTACTGCGAGGCTGCTCCCCACTGCTACCGCTGTCAGTGTACGCGGCATTCGGGAAGTCGTAATAATCAAATGTTCCTCCGAACCGGAAAATTGAGTGTATGCCTCTACTGCAGTTGTGAGCGAATACTGATTGATTCCGAAAAGGATACTAGCCACCATCACGACTGCCAGGACAACGAGCCCTGCTATGAGTACAGTAGTCTTTTGCAGTCGGCTGGACAAAATCACATTCACGCCTGTTCCCTTCTTTCCGTTGCATTCTACCTATTCTGTCTATTCGCTACCTATGTATGTAAGTTTCTCCCACTAATCAGTCTAAGCTTGCGGATAGGGCTAGTCAATGATATTGATTTTTATTATCGCTATTGGAAAATCAGCACAGTAATATCTATAGTTTTCCTCCAGTTCCAAAAAATATATTGACACATTGTCATATGAGCATATAAAGTAGTGAAGAAAAATGATAATCATTATCAGTTAAAGGGGGATTTTCCATCATGCGCAAAACTTCCCTGCGTTTGATGCTCGGGGCTATGCTTTCCGCAGTCATGCTCGTAACAGGTTGCGGAGGACAGGCAACGCCTTCATCCAACTCGTCTTCTTCTACACCAGCCGCGTCAACAACTCCATCAGCACCGGCAGCGTCTGAAGAGAGAGAAGTAAAACACTTTATGGGGTCAACAAAAATAAAAGGAACTCCTCAACGTGTTGTCACTCTCACCAGCGAAAGCACAGAGGCTGTTCTCGCATTAGGGATTACACCAGTTGGGGCTGTCATGAGTGGCCTCGGTAAACCCGGTGACCCATGGCATCCACATATTAAAGAAAAAATGAAGGATGCAGTTGAATTAGGTGATGAGAATCAACCAAACGTTGAGCTGATCGCCAGCCTGAAGCCAGACCTGATTCTGGGAACGAAAGGACGCCAAGGGCAAGAAAAAGTATACGCTCAGCTTTCCGCGATTGCTCCAACCGTCTTCTCCGAGGATCTCGTAGGCAGATGGAAAATCAACTTTGCCCTTTACTCCGAAGCGCTGAATAAAAAAGCTGAAGGCGACAAGCTGATGGCTGATTTCGATAAGAAGATTGAGGATGCAAAAGGAAAACTGGGTGACAAGACGAAGATGAAAGTCTCTGTCGTTCGTTTCGTAGCTGGCAAAACTCGTCTTTACTTGAAAGACACCTTCTCTGGCGTTGTTCTGAACCAGCTCGGCTTTGCTCGACCAGCCTCCCAAGACATCGATGAGTTCAAAAAAGACATCCCAAAAGAGCTCATGTCCGAAATGGATGGTGACGTCATGTTTTACTGGATCGGCGATTATTCCGGTGATGGATCTGCGAATAAATACACCGAGGAATGGATGAAAGACCCACTCTATCAAAAGCTGAATGTCGCGAAAAACAATAAGGCATTCCAAGTTGACGAAGTGATCTGGAACGTAGGCGGCGGTATCCTTTCTGCTGAACTGCTTGTTGATGACATCGTAGAGCGTTTCTCCAAACTGTAGGCTATAAAAAAAGCAGGAGTGGTTGAGATAACCACTCCTTTTCTTTTGCCTGTGGCATTATTGATTTAGTTCCTTACTTCCAGCATTATCCTTACTGGGCAGAATCGGATCTATTTGTTCAGGTTTACGTGAATAAGCTTTGTTTGTAACCAAAATCGTCACACCGATGATGACAATAAAAATGAACACCAACGCAACGATAAAACCCGTTGTCATGCATACACCCCCGACTTTTTTCTAACTCTCATTATAGCTGATTTCCATGCGAGTCAGAACCTTCAGGAATAACCAATTCATTATAGAATAACAAACTATTCCAAATTTTGATAGGAAAATGGATCCTATATCTCGAATAGTTACGACAACGCTATCTCACTCAAATACTTGATAGACTATGCGGGGGAATCTGATGAACAAGCTTAAAACCCCTTTCTTATGGAAAAAGAAACGCTCAAAAAAGGAAATCACACAAGTGTTATTTCCAGATCAAATATTAAAAGCATTTTTTCATTTTACGACGGATGCCATCTCGATTAGTGATCTCGATAACAATATCGTCTTGGTGAATCATGCGTTTGAGCAATACTACGGTTGGTCCATGGAGGAGATTTACGCTTCACCGCTCTGCTTTATTCCAGAAGAGTACAAGAGCGAGACCAAACAGTTATTTGATGCGGTCAGGAGCATGGGTGTATTACTAACCAATTACGAAACCATCAGGCAGCGAAAAGATGGCACGAAGATGGATGTCATTCTGTCAGCTGCTCCAATCAAAGACGAAACGGGAAAAATTATTGGTGCTTCCTGCATTACCCGTGACATCTCCGACCGCAAAAAAATTGAAGAGGCCTTGCGTCAAACCGAAGCCAAATATCGTCTACTCATCGATCATACCCAGGATATCGTGACGATTTATGATTTATCCATGCGACGCATCTATGCCTCCCCATCCATCGAGCAATTGGGATTTGTTCCAGCCGAGGTTACTTCCCCTAACAATCTGCAGCTCACACATCCAGAGGATATCCCTATGTTCCAGGACAAATTTCAAGAGATCATGGCAACGAAACAACCCGTTCATTTCGAGACGCGCTCTATGGATAGGAATGGAAACGAGGTCTCCTTCGAAACACGCGGTATCCCCATTTTAAACGCAGTAGGAGACGTTCAAAACATTATGTTAGTCTCGCGAAATATCACAGAACGCAAATACTCTGAGGCCGCTTTATTTAAAAGCGAGAATACGAACAAAATCATCTCAGAATACACAGATGATCTTATTCTGATTACGGACAAAAACGGGGATATCCTCTATCTCTCCCCTTCGCATTCACGCGTAATCGAAACGAGTGAACATTGCCGTCAGCTCACCTTTGCCGAGATTCATCCCGAAGATCGCCAAACTGTCATTGACCACTTTCATCACTTGCTGGCGACCAAAGAAGCAAAGATATGCGAATTCCGTTTCCAGACAAAAAATAACAAATGGATCGTTCTCGAATCAAAGGGTGCCCCCATCCTGACGAAAACGGGAGATTGCGATGGCTTTATCATTGTATCGCGGGATATTACAGAACGGCGACATAACGAGGAACTATTACGGAAGGCGGAGAAGCTGTCTGTGATTGGGGAGCTGGCTGCTGGAATCGCCCATGAGATTCGCAACCCGCTCACATCTTTGAAGGGCTTTATCCAATTTCTTTATCCGAGCATGAATGATAACCAGCAGTACGCTGACATCATGCTATCTGAACTGGACCGAATCAATTTTATTGTGAGTGAATTGCTAGTCTTGGCAAAGCCTCATAGCATTCAAATCAAGCCTCTTCCGCTCATCCCTTTGCTGGAAAACGTTTTGACACTTTTGAGATCGGAAGCAAATTTGAAAAACATCGATTTTCGGACCGTATTTGCTTACCATCCAATCATTGCGGGAGAAGAAAACCAGCTCAAACAGGTCTTTATCAACATCATTAAAAATGCTATCGAAGCAATCGACGGACATGGTGAAGTTGTTATTGCCACCAGCCTAAAAGACAATCATCAGGTGCTCATTACGCTCACGGATACTGGCTGTGGAATCTCTGAAGAAATGATTCACAAGCTGGGTGCCCCCTTTTTCACGACAAAAGAAAACGGAACTGGCCTCGGCCTCATGATCAGTAGCAAAATCATGAAAGACCACAACGGCAGCCTGGAAATTAAAAGCAGAGAGCACGAAGGTACAATGGTAGAGATAACGCTGCCGATTGTACAGGACCAAATTGGGTCATCCTAGAAAGGTGTACATCTCATCATCGGTGGAGGTGCCCTATGGATTTTACCAAAATGAGCACGAGTGAGTTCGTGGCCAAAATTCGCGAATCCCAAGCGAAAAACCTACGAAGCAGACAGCATCAGGGCTACGGTCATCCCGAAAAGCGTTTGCCTAGCAAGCAAGGTATTTAAAAGCAAAAGCCCACCCGTTAGCTCCTTTGGCTAAAACAGGTGGGCTTTTGTCATTGTTATTGTGGATCCTGCTTATTCAGGTTACGATCTCTTTCGGACTTTTGCTTCTGGGTGCCTTGGGTCTTGCTGCTGTGTCCTTGGTTTCCGCCATTCTTTGTATTTCGATTGTTTGACATCAGAATCCCTTCCTTTTCATTCTGGTATTCATGCCAAACGTAGTATGTCCCAAATGGCTTATTCATAATGAAGAATTACTTCGCTTCACCCATGAATACTTTCTTTCCGTCCTCGTATTTGTACACGTATACGGAAGCAAAGTCGTTGTCGCCTTTTTCATTGAATGTTACGTTAACGAATTTCCCTTTGTAATCTTTGGTTTTGTGAACCGCTGCCAGCACTTGTTCACGCGTTGGCTTTTTGCCGCCGTTTGCTTTGATCGCTTCTTCCAGACCGTTCAGCATAACACCCATGGAGTCATAACCAAACGAAGTGAAGATCCCTACTTTGTTGCCAGTCGCGCTCTCGAAGTCTGTGATCCATTTCTTGCCGTCTTCGGTAGCACCAATATCACCAACCGTAGAAGTAAAGACTACATTATTGGCATTTTCCGCACCAGCAATTTTCACCAGGTCAGCGGAGTCGTAGCCATCGCCACCCATGAAGACACCTTTGAAGCCTTTTTCACGCGCTTGCTTCACGATGATCCCTGCATCAGAGTAGTATCCACCGAAGTAGATCATCTCTGGATTTTTCGCAAGGATTTGGGTGATGATCGCACTATAATCCTTCTCGCCTGCTGTTACCCCTTCATAGCCGAGAACTTGTACGCCATCTTTTTCAAATTGCTTTTTCACTTCTTCCGCAAGACCTTGTCCATAAGCAGCCTTGTCATGCATAACGAATGCCGTTTTTACATTCAACTGATTTTTGGCAAAAATCGCAGCCTTGGAGCCTTGCTGATCATCACGCGCACAGATGCGGTGTACGATCTGTTTGCCTTGCTCAGTCAGATCTGATCCCGTTGCGGAAGGAGATACCATTACGAGCTTCTCTTGCTCGTATTGCGCTGCTGCTGTGATCGAAGCACCTGTTGTAGCATGGCCTACTACTCCGACTACATCAGGATTCGAAATCAACATTTGTGCGACTGCTACCCCTTGTTTCGGGTCAGCTTGGTCGTCTTGCGCGGACAATTGAACGTCAAAGCCAAGTGCTTTGAATGCCTCTGCCTTTTCTTTCAACGCATATTCAGCACCAGCTTTTGCTGTGCTTCCATAATCAGAATACTGGCCAGACATCGGACCAACTACAGCAACAACGAGCTTCTCGGTAGCGCCACTTGCACCGCCCGTGCTTCCTCCGCTATTGTTGCTCGGCTGTGGTGTCGCGCTTTGGCTACCAGTCCCCGCACCTCCACCGCAGCCCGCGAGCAATGTGCTCAAAGCAAATGTTGCAGCCAGTATCGACAATGATTTCTGTTTTTTCATAGCAAAAATCCCCCTCTTTATTTATGAGCAAACTATGAATCACAATCTTATTGTAGGATATTTTAGAAAATTTGCAATAGAAATCATTGAGGGAAGAGTCAATCAAATAGCCTCTATTGCTGTCTGCTAATAGAGGCGTATACGTGTAGTATTGAAGCAAATAGCCACTTCTACGTATAGAAGTGGCTATCCTCATGAGAAATATCCCATTGATTATTAGGAATTAATTGGAATGCTCAGCTTGTAAGTCAGCGTTTTTGCATCGTACTCTACTGTCGCACCCAATTCTTGAGCAATGAATACGAGGGGCACGAGCACTGCACCTGTCACTGGACGTGGCGGATTTGCTACACTCGTTTCTTTGCCGTTTTTATAAGCAAAGTTTTTGTTTTCGTACATACGCAGAGCGTACTTGTTGTCTTTGGCAACCAGCAGAGATTTGGTCGTGCTATCCCATGCTGCAGAACCACCCAAAGCAATTGCCAATGTGCTCGCATTCACATACGCAACACCATTTTCAGTAACGATTTCTTGTGGGAATGGGAACTCCTTGCCATTTAGCTGAACTTTGATTTTTTGTTGTACAGCTGGTGCAGGAGCAGGAGAAGTTTGGGCAAACGCAGCCGTTGCCGCTACACTTCCTGTTAGAAGAGCTGCTGTCAGCATCATTGTAGAAAACTTGCGAAGCATAATAAACACCCCTTAAATATCATGAAATGAATTCCAATTTTGTATGATTCGACATAAATCAACTTTTTCCTTCTTTTTTATCCCATACATTTCCTATGTAATTCTCTCTTCAAACATGACAAGACTAGGAAAAAAAATAAATATCCCACGAACAAATGTTTTTGTGCACAACCTGTGTATAACATTGTGGATAACTTTCGAAAGTGAGGCTTGCTATGGCAGGGGAACGTTTTTTTCTCATTTATCAAGAGGCCAGTGATGAAGAATGCTTATTGACCATTGAACCATACAAAGATCAACAGGAGCTGGCGGAAGCCATCAATCAACTGCAAGCCAAACAAGTCGATGAATATACGATTATCAAGGGAAAAAAGATGAAAGCCACGCTGAAACTCGCCGTCGATTTAACCGAGGCCGATGAGAATTCCAAGGAATGAATGTTTTCTTTTTCGAGTAGGTTTAGACAGAGGGAATTTGGCAAACATGGTAGGGAGGGCGCGCACTTATGTGTTTGACCTTCATTGACCTTTTGTGTATGATATTGTTACAAAGAGAGGAGGAAGACTAGATGCATATGAATTTAATTCCAACCGTCATTGAACAGACAAACCGCGGGGAACGTGCTTACGATATTTATTCCCGCCTGCTCAAAGACCGCATCATCTTTCTGGGAACCCCAATCAACGACACCGTAGCCAATATCGTTGTGGCACAGTTGTTGTTCCTTCAGGCGGAAGATCCGGAGAAAGACATTCACTTGTACATAAACAGCCCAGGCGGTTCTATTACTGCTGGTATGGCAATTTACGATACTATGCACTTCATCAAGCCTGATGTATCCACCATTTGTATCGGAATGGCTGCTTCCATGGGAGCATTCCTGCTGGCTGCTGGGGCAAAAGGCAAGCGCTTTGCTCTGCCAAACAGTGAAGTCATGATCCACCAACCATTAGGTGGCGCACAAGGACAAGCGAGCGACATTGAGATTGCCGCAAAACGTATCTTGAAGATGCGTGATCATCTGAACACCATCTTGGCTGAACGTACTGGACAGCCTTTGGAGCGCATCCAAAAGGATACCGATCGCGACAACTTCCTCTCTGCCGCTGAAGCAGTAGAGTACGGATTGATTGACAAAGTCATCACTTCCGAACCGTCTTCGAAAAAATAAGAGCTGTCGTAAAAAAAAGCACTCGTGCCTGAACTACCGGCCGAGTGTTTTTTTGTATGCCGAGCAACCTCCTTGAGGTTTCCCTTGGTCTGCTTGGCTTTTTCGGTGAATCATTGTGATACTTCCATTAACTGACTGACATAGACTGTCCGGCTATGCCCTGGATTTTTTTCCTCATGTACACGTGCTGTTGACGTTTTTTCGTCTACAGCATCGATCCAAACGGCTTGTCCATCGTACTCTACCTTGATATGGTCGTCGGATTTCATGATGGCTTGTGCTCTTGTTACATTCATAAGTGACTGACTCCCTCTATTGATCATCGTCAAGAGCTTGCTTGGCTGACGTAGCCCCTGTCATCGTATCTACAGTCGTTTCTTCAATCAGACCGTTTTGGTCGGAAACAACTCCGCCCCCCAGTCCCTCATTCACCATCCGATCAATGTCCATATCATAACAATCGCGGCCTTCGTAACACTTATCACGGTTACTCATGTCTCATTCCTCCTTCATGCAATATACATGGTTAGAAATGCCCTGCCCGAAGTGAATTGATACATATTCATCAAGATAACCAACAAAAAAAGACACCTCCCTTAAGGGAAAAGTGTCTCTCGTAACTCTATTCTTCTTTGCTTACCAGATTCGTAAGGCTGCTGACTGCCTGGGAGGCATCCGGCCCTTCTGCCAAAATGGTAATTTCCGTTCCAGAGCTGATTGCGAGGCTCATGATACCCATGATGCTTTTCGCATTGACCTTCTTGTTGCCTTTTTCTACGAATACTTCCGATGCAAAACGGTTAGCTTCCTGTACGAAAAAAGCTGCTGGACGAGCTTGCAAACCGGTCTTTAACTGAACCACGACCTGCTGTTGAACCATGAATGGACCTCCTTACTAGTAGACTATTATCCTTTAGTATAACATGCATCTACATCGAAATATTTTGTTTTTCTCGTATTTTGTCAGCGATTTCGTTAATTTTTCGCAAGCGGTGGTTAATGCCCGATTTGCTTACTACTCCGCTTGGCACCATCTCGCCCAACTCTTTCAAATTGATGTCAGGATGAGCCACTCGAAGCTCCGCGACCTCGCGTAGACGTTTTGGCAAATTCTCCAAACCCATCTCTTGATCGATAAGCTGAATATTTTCCATTTGTCTGGTGGCTGCATTCACCGTTTTGTTTATGTTGGCGATTTCACAATTGTGTAAACGGTTTACGGAGTTCCGCATGTCCTTTACGATTCGGACGTCCTCGAAATACAGAAGGGCCTGATGAGCCCCTATCAAGCTCAAAAACTCTGTAATCTTTTCGCCTTCTTTAATATAGAGAACATACCCTTTTTTCCGCTCGATGCACTTGGCATTTAGTTTATACCGATTGGCGATCTTGGTCAATGCTTCGCAAAAATCCTGATAGGAAGTGAAAATCTCCAGATGATAGCTGGATGCCTCTGGATGATTCACAGATCCCCCCGCCAAAAAAGCCCCACGCAAATAAGCAGCGCGGCAGCATGACTTTTTCACGATCTCTGGAGCGATTCCAGGAATAAACGACAAGCTTTGATCCATGATGCCCAAGTCTTGCAAGACCTCATTGGCCTTATTCGGAATACGCACAATGTAGACGTTGTTTTTTTTCAAACGCATTTTTTTGCGTACCAGCAATTCAGCGTGTATCTGAAACAACCTCTTGATTAACGTGTAAATGCGTCGGGCAATCGCCGCGTTCTCTGTCGTCACATCCAGCACCAGTCGTCCGGCTCCAAACTGCAGACTTCCATTCATCCGAATCAAGGCTGAGAGCTCTGCCTTGCTGCAGCAATCGGCACCCTCCATCATGGTAAGCTCTTTTTTGGTATGCGCGGCGAATGACATCGACTTCACTACTCCTTCTCTATCTTCAGCACCTTCCGTCTTCGTTTGACAAGTGACACAACCTGCTTGCTGACAGCATGTGCATCATGACGTAGGTATCCGTCCTCAAATGTGACTAACGGCTTCGCCACTACATGCAGACCGAGTTGGCGTAATCGCTTTAGGTCACATCGGACAGGAGCTGCTCCTTTTTCCGCGTATTTGTCCAATACATGGGTAGGTAGCTCTGCTGAATTGACAATGATCGTATCCAGAAATGGTTTATCTACATGTTCATACATGACATTCACGTGCCTGGATGCAGAAAAACCGTCTGTCTCCCCTGGTTGTGTCATGACGTTACAAATGTAGATTTTTGGGGCTTGTGCACATGTAATCGCTTCAAATAACCCTCGTACTAATAAATTGGGCAGGATGCTCGTGTACAAGCTGCCAGGCCCAATCAAAATGGCATCCGCGTCGGCAATCGCACTCAGGGCTTCGCTCAGAGGAACAGCATCCTCTGGATCAAGGAACACCCGCTTGATTTCTTTGCCAGTCAACGGTATTTGGGATTCTCCGATTACGAGAGATCCATCTGTCATTTCCGCTTTCAACTGAATCGATTGCGTGGAAGCTGGCAATACATCTCCACGAACTGCCAAAACCCCGCTCAATGTTTTGACTGCGGTGACAAAATCTCCAGTGATTTCGTTCATCGCTGCAAGTAATAGATTTCCCAAATTATGCCCGGCTAATCCCGTGCCTGTGGAAAAACGATATTGCATGACTTTTTCCATCAACGGCTCTGTATCGGCCAGAGCAGTCAAGACGTTTCGAATGTCGCCAGGTGGAAGCATATCCATTTCTTCTCGCAAACGTCCAGAGCTTCCCCCATCGTCTGCTACCGTCACAATCGCTGTAATATGCACCGGCTCGTGCTTCAAACCCCGTAGAAGGACGGACAGACCCGTTCCTCCGCCAATAACGACTATCCGTAATGGCCTTGACTGTAGCCTCCCGACTCCCTTAGTAGGCATATGTCACCTCATTATTTCTAATACATATACCACAGGTGGCTTTTTATGCTCGCTTCAATCTTTCCTGCCATCTTATGCTCATTTGTTCTTTTCCATGTCTCGATGACTGACACGGACAGAAAAATCTTTGCCAAAGGCTTCTCCCAAATGTTCTGCAATGGCTACCGAGCGATGCTTGCCACCGGTGCATCCGATTCCTATCACAAGTTGACTTTTTCCTTCTCGCTGGTAATGCGGTAGCGTGTACCCCAAAAAGTCTGTAAGCTTTTCTAAGAATTCCTTTGTGTCCTTGTGCTGCATCACATACTCTGCCACGTCTGGATCACATCCTGTTTTCGGACGCAAATCCTCCACATAATGCGGATTGGGCAAAAAACGGACATCGAACATCAAGTCAGCGTCTATCGGTGCGCCGTATTTGAAACCAAACGATAATACATTAATCGTAAGGGGTGATCCTTGTTGACCGTATTGGTTGATGATTTTTTCTCGTAGCTGAACTGGCTTCATTTGACTCGTATCGATAATCTGATGCGCCCAGCCCTTCATTTCCTCCAACAAACGGCGTTCGGCGTGAATTCCTTCCAAAGGCGAACCGTTCGGAGAAAGCGGATGTCTGCGGCGTGTTTCCTTATAGCGAGAAACCAATGTCTGATCGTTCGCATCCAGATAAAGGATATGGTAAGATAGTCCATTCATCTGATTGAGGCTTTCCATGGTTACGGCTAGATTTTCAAAAAACTCACGCCCTCGCAAGTCAATCACCAATGCGACTCGCTCAATACTCCCACCAGACTGTTTAACCAACTCAGCAAATTTGGGAATCAGTACAGGGGGTAGGTTGTCTACACAAAAAAAGCCCAGGTCCTCCAAGCTTTGTACAGCAACTGTCTTTCCCGCACCTGACATTCCGGTAATAATCAGGAGATTCATGGCCTTGTCGTTTCCCAATTCCGTCACGCAACTCGCCTCCTACGATTCTGACAATAGCATACCATATTGTCGACCTTATTCGCACCTTTTTGAACCGCTTCCCCTGTTTTTCCAATGACGTCCTTTACAGGCGTACAAGCTATTTTAGAAAAAAAGATGCGTGACTGAATGCCAGCCACGCAACAATTGTTTATATAGATAAGGGGGTCAATTCATTGTCTATAGATTACACTTGAATTATTTCATCCATGTTACAAGCAGGTTAAGAGATTGTGACATTTTGTTCCTTTAGCTTTTCATTGAGCTCTTCTACATAATGCTGAGCAGATTGAGCAGCGATTGAACCGTCTCCAGTTGCTGTCACGACTTGGCGCAGCATTTTTTCCCGTACATCGCCTGCTGCAAAAACACCTTTTACTTTGGTGTTCATTTTTTCGTCTGTCAGTACGTAGCCTGCGTCGTTGGTGATGCCCAGTGGACGTACACTTGCAGTCAATGGGTCCATCCCTACGTAGATGAACACTCCATCTGCCGGGAATTCTCTTTGTTCACCTGTTTTGGTGTTTTGCAAGAGAACCGCTTGTACCTTGCCTTCACCACGGATCTCTTTTAGTTCGGTATCCCAAATCACTTCGATTTTTTCGTTATCGAAAGCGCGTTTTTGCAAGATTTTCTGTGCACGGAACTGATCACGACGGTGTACGATTGTCACTTTGGAAGCGAAGCGAGTAAGGAACACTGCTTCTTCTACCGCGGAGTCTCCTCCACCAACAACCACCAGCTCTTTATTGCGGAAAAATGCACCGTCGCATACTGCGCAGTAAGATACACCACGGCCGGACAATTCTTTTTCGCCTTGTACACCGAGCAAACGATGCTCTGCACCAGTTGCCACAATAACAGATTTGGTCAAGTATTCCTTGTCACCCGTGATAACGCGCTTGTACGGCTCTTCATCGCGGATTTCCTTGATCTCACCATAAGCATACTCCGCACCGAATTGCTGTGCATGCTCAAACATTTTTGTAGAGAGATCAGGGCCAAGAATGGAAGTGAAGCCTGGGTAATTCTCGATATCTTCCGTGTTCGCCATTTGACCGCCTGGGATCCCTCTCTCCAGCATCAATGTGCTCATGTTCGCACGGGATGTATATACAGCAGCCGTCATTCCAGCAGGGCCAGCTCCGGCGATAATCACATCATAAACTTTTTGATCGCTCATGCTTGTTGCCTCCTCGTCTCACACAGTTCTGTTTCCTTATTTAAATTAATTATAATGTAATAATCTATTTAAAATCAAGTGTCGACAAAACTTTAACGCACTTTGCCAAGGTTGCAGCAGAAATGCCATATTTTTGAGCTAGAAGGGCTTGTGACTGCTTTTCGTTCGTTATCGTTCCGTATACATATTCTAATGCTGCGACCCACGCTACTTCTTTTCGCACTTGTACACGACTTTGGGCATATTCATGATGCTTACGCCATACATCGAGGCACCATTCTCCAGCCTCTTGCTTGCCCTGCGAGAGCAAATAATGGCTTATGCCTTCTTCTATACTGCTCTTTTGATCTTCCGCCGTCGGTGAACCATTTGATCCTTCTGGAGTTCCTTCCGGCATATCTGCACCCATATCAGCCAAAGCCAGCAAAGCCAGCTTTTGTAGCTGCTGGTTATCCGTCTGGTAATAAAATTGACGGACTGCAGTTTCAGCTTCATCGTCTCCGATCAGAGACAATGTTTGCAGCACCGCGAATTTCACTTCATCGCGTCCATGCTGTAATGCCCAGAGAAGGGAGGCTCGGATCATCGGGTCTGTTTTAAAATCTTCCACTCCCGTAAACGAAGCCTTTTCCCAAGAAACATCACGTTGGGTCGTATTGTATTGGTAGGGGATTGGTTTTATAGTCTCCCCTTCTTGTTCGTTTTTTACCATTTGAATGTATTGATCTGCGATTCCTGCTTCTGGATCTAACTGCTTGGCTTTTTGCCACCAGCGCAGTGCTTGATCCTTTTTCCCACTCAAATAAGCTGAGATTGCAGCATAGTGATACGTGCACGCTTCATGTGGTCGTCCATTTCGAAGCATGCGTTGGTAATGGAAATACGCTTCATCATGCTGGCCGAGCACTCCCATTGTTGTTGCAAGCTTATAGGTATTTTCCGGATGGAACGGAACAACCTTTTTCAGCGTGTCAATCAAGCTCAACAACTCTACCGTTTGATTGTGATGAGAGAGCAAAACCGCCAAATTGCACAGTGCATGCAGGTTTCCTTCTTCTTTATCCAGCGTCTGTTCAATTGTCTCCATCGCCTTCTCGAATTCTCCAGCATAATAGTAGGCGAGAGATAAATTGTTCCATGCCGGCAAAAACTCAGGATCGGCCTCGACAATTTCTTTTAAGGTATCCAATGCCTCTAGGAAACGTCCCTCTTCCAGACTGCGACGAGCTCGTTCATGCTTGCTGTATACGTCCTCTTTTTCACTTGGGAGGAAGTGTCGCGGTGGCATGTCCAGCTCAAAGTAAATATAGTCGAGGAGCTCTTCGGCATCTTCCCGATACGGTCCAGTGCTATCCTCTTGTAAATAACGAACAGCCATTTCTTCTGCCATAGGGTAATCCTCTAAGTTGGCATAGTTGTTCGCCATGTAGAAATACACTTCTGTCATGGATGGGTCCCATTTTTCTATCACTTCATAGAGGACTTCATTCGACGCTTCAAACTGTCCGGTTTCAGCTAAGGCACTAGCCAAATGGCAGTGGCATTCTGCATTCGTCGGCTCCATTTCAACTGCTCGGCGAAATGAGCGCAATGCTTTATCATAGTCGTACCGATTCAAACAGCGCATTCCCCGGTCAACAAAAAAAGCAGCATCTTGCTTAAAGTCAACGACGGTCGTTTTCTTCAAAATACTTTTGTTATGTTTCATAAAACCTCCAACATCGTAGGAGCTTACACTCCAAGTATCGTACCAGAAGCATCGGCACCCTACAAGCTGACTCGCCTTTTAAAGTGTTCAGCGGATAAAGCAAGAAACACCACTGGCCCATAGCAAGTGGTGTTTACGAACAAAAATGGAGCGGACGAAGGGTCTCGAACCCTCGACCTTCGCCTTGGCAAGGCGACGCTCTACCAATTGAGCTACGTCCGCATATCTTATCAACTATTCATATTTTGTCCGATTGAAAAACTGGTGAGCCATGAAGGACTCGAACCTTCGACCCTCTGATTAAAAGTCAGATGCTCTACCAACTGAGCTAATGGCTCGTACATGGTGGCTCGGGACGGAATCGAACCGCCGACACGAGGATTTTCAGTCCTCTGCTCTACCGACTGAGCTACCGAGCCATATACTTTATTCGCCACTCTTGAATAAGAATGGCGGAGCTGACGGGACTCGAACCCGCGACCTCCGGTGTGACAGACCGGCGTGAACTCCAACTTCACCACAGCTCCATATAGAAGGCTTG